>NZ_CP116936.1:3039124-3350749 GCF_028475105.1 Micromonospora sp. LH3U1
GAATGAACGACAGCATTGGGGAAAAAGTGGAGATCGTCGACTACCTGCGGGTCGCCCGGCGGCGCCTCTGGGTACTCGTGGGGGTGCCGCTGCTCGCCACCGGAGCCGCAGCCGGCATCGTCCTGTTCGCACCACAGCAGTACAGCGGCGCCGCGTACGTCGCGGCGCCGGCGCTGGTGGGCGGTGCGGCCGGGACGCAGTACACCGGTACGCAGGCGGCGAACCAGTTCGTCGCGGCATTCGGTGCGGCGGTCACCTCGCCCCGGGTCCTCGCCGACGTGGCCGGTGACACCGGGGTGACGCCGGAGCGGTTGCGCGACGGGCTCGCCGTCACCCAGGTCGGCGCGAGCAGCCAACTGGAGGTGACGTACACGGCCCGCGACCAGGCGAAGGTCGCGCCGGTGCTGACCGCGACGACCACCCGCGCCCTCGCCTTCCTCTTCACCTCCCAGGTCGGGATCGCCACCGGTGAGGTCGAGGCGGCCAACGCCGACGTCACCGCGGCCACCAAGGCGATCGGAGAGTGGGAGAAGGCCAACAAGGTCTCCCAGCCGGACCGGATCTACCAGGCGACGTTGGGCGAGCTGACCAGCCTGCGGCAGCAACAGCTCTCCATGCAGGCGGTCGGCAACGGCCGGGGCGCCGACGCGGCTGCCGCCGCGATCACCGCCGCCCAGAAGAAGCTCGACGACCTGGGGCCGAAGCTTCCCGACTACCAGGCCCTGCTCGCCCAGCGGGACGCGGCGACAAGTGCGCTGTCCCAGGCGCGGGAGGGGTTGCAGGCGGCTCGGGCGCAGGCCCAGGCCGCCGATCCGAAGCAGGTGACCAGCATCGGCGAGACGCACGAGGTGAGCCGGATGGCGGAGCTGCTGCGTACCGCCCTGCCGGTGGGTGGTGCCGGCCTGCTGCTGGGGGTGCTGCTGGTGGGCGTACTCGAACTGCTCTCGCGGGCTCGTGCCGCCGCTCGCCGGACGACCACGCCAGCCACCGCGGCGCCGGCCGCTTCCGCGTCGGGTGGGCCGTTGGTGCCGGCGGAGACCGTGACCGCGGCGAGGCCGTGACCGTCCGGGAACGAGCTGTCGGTTGCGCGGCGAGGTGACCGGCCGGTCGCCGGCCGCGCCGGAGGCCGGCGACCAGCAGGTACGCGGCATGGCGCGCGGGGGAGTGCTGAACCTGGCGAGCGCGGTGCTCAGCCAGGTGGCGCTCTTCCTGGTCATGTTGCTGCTGGCCCGGGTGCTGGGGGTACGGGAGCTCGGCCGGTACGCCCAGGTCTACGCCGTGCTGTCGTTGCTCGGGCTGCTGTCGCTCTCCGGTTTCCGGGCCGGGCTGACCCGGTTCGTGGCGGTGCATCTCGCCGATGACGACCCGGCCGCGCTCCGGGGCGCGATCCGCCTCGGGATCGGCATCTCGGCCCTGGCATCCGCCGTGATCGCGGTCGGTCTGGCGGTCGGCGCACCGTGGCTCGCCGAGGCCCTGCACGACCCGCACCTCACCACCGGTCTGCGGTTGGTCGCGCTGTGCCTGCCCGCCGCGACCGTCTGCGAGGCCGCGCTCGCGGCCACCCGAGGTTGGCGCACGCAACGGGCCTACGCGCTCATCGGCCAGGTCTACGAGCCGGCCGCCCGGTTGGTGCTCACCGCGCTGGCGCTCGCCGTCGGCGCGGGTCTGACCGGCGCGTTCTGGGCCCTGGTGGTGGCGAGTTGGAGCGCCGCCGGGTTCGCGCTCGTGGCGCTCGCCCGGATGGTGCGCCGGGTGCCCGCCGCCCGGCCCGCGTACCGCCCGGGCGAGCTGTTCCGCTTCTCCACGGTCAGTTGGGTCTCCTCGCTCTCCTCCACCGGGCTGATCTGGGTGGACGCGTTGCTGCTCGGGTTCTTCGACTACGGCGCCGACGCGATCGGCGTCTACCACGTGGCGACCCGGCTGGTCACGATCGCGGTGTTCGTGCTCGCGCCGGTCAACGCCTCGTTCGGCCCGCACCTGGCGCATCTCTACCACCAGGGCCGGCTGGACGAGGTACGCCGGATCTACAAGGTCGCGACCGGCTGGGTGGTACGACTGTCGCTCCCGGCCTTCGTGGCGTTGCTGGTCTTCCCGGAGCAGCTGCTGCGCCTGATCGGCGGGCCCGGGCTGGCCGCCGGTGCGGTGGTGACGGTCGTGCTGGCGCTCGGCCAGCTCGTCAACGCCGCGACCGGGCCGTGCGGGACGCTGCTGAACATGTCGGGCCGGGTCTCGGTCAACATGGTCGACAAC
This sequence comes from Micromonospora sp. LH3U1, assembly GCF_028475105.1. Classification (NCBI taxonomy): domain Bacteria; kingdom Bacillati; phylum Actinomycetota; class Actinomycetes; order Micromonosporales; family Micromonosporaceae; genus Micromonospora; species Micromonospora sp. LH3U1. Next base: position 3,041,375 of record NZ_CP116936.1, read on the forward strand.
CTCGCCGCCCTGGTGCTCAACGTCCTGCTCAACCTCTGGCTCATCCCGGCGTACGGGATCCTCGGCGCGGCGGTGGCCTGGGCGGTCTCGCTGGCGGCGGTGAACATCGCCCGCGTCTGGCAGGTGCGCGCGCAGGTGCACACCGTGCCGGTGACGGCCGGCATGGTCAAGGGGCTTGTCGCGGCGCTGTTCGCGCTTGCCGTCGGGTTCGGTGTGCGGTGGCTGTTCGAGGGCTGGATCGCGCAGCTCACGGTCGGTCTGACCGCGATCGGGGTGGCGTACGTTGCCGCGGTGCTCGCCCTCGGGCTCAGTCGGGAGGACGTCATGGTGTTGCGATCGGTGACCCGCCGGGGCGGTCGACGCGCCGCCGCCGTCCCCGGCCCCGCCGCCAGGGTCGGCTCGTGACCGGCGTCGCCCGGCGTCAGGTCACCGACCGGCTGCGCCGGGGGTACGCGCCGCGCGGGCGTGGGGACGCGCGGCGAGGCCGGGTGAGCCCGGCCCGCTGCCCGACTTCCTGGTCATCGGCGGGCAGCGCTGCGGCACCACATCGCTGTACCACCACCTCGCCGCGCATCCCCTGGTACGGGTGGCCAGCGGCAAGGAGTTGCAGTACTTCAGCGTCCACCACGGTCGGGGTGTGCGCTGGTACCGGGGGCACTTTTCACGCCTCGCCCCGGACGAGCGCACCTTCGAGGCGAGCCCCTACTACCTGTTCCATCCGAGCGTGCCGTCCCGGGTCGCGGCGACCCTGCCGGAGGCCCGCTTCGTCGCCCTGTTGCGTGACCCGGTGCAGCGGGCGTACTCGCACTACCTGCACACCCGCTCGTACGGCGCCGAGCCGCTCTCCTTCGCCGACGCGCTCGACGCGGAGGAGGAGCGGCTGGCGCGGGCGGTGCGCGGCGGCCCGGACACCCGTGCGGCCCACCGGGCGTTACGCAACCACTCGTACGCCGCCCGGGGCCGCTATGCCGAGCAGGTGGAGCGGTGGTTCGCGCAGGTCCCACGAGAGCGGATCCACGTCACGCGTACCGAAGACCTGCATGCCGATCCGGTGGGCACGTACGGCGAGATCCTGGGCTTTCTCGGCCTACCGGCCTTCATCCCCGACACGTTCACCCGGCACACCCGTCGCGTCGACCACGGCCCCTCCCAGCTCACCCCGGGGCTGCGGGACCGCCTGGGCGACTACTTCGCGCCGCACAACGCCCGCCTGGCCACACTGCTCGACTGGCCCGACCCCTGGCCCGCCCCCCACGACGAGTTAGCGCACGGCGGCGAGGATCCGGTCCACCGGCTGGTCGGCGCTGAGCAGGAGGGGAACGTCGGTCACGGTGGTGCCGCCACCGGCCACCCGTAACGGGGCACCCACCGCCCCGGTACGTCCACCCGATGCCGCCGGCACGGTCACCGGCGTGTTCGACGCCGACCAGAGCACCAGCGTGCTCGACCCTCCACGGGCGAACGCGACCCCGTTCAGCTTGCCGGCCACCGAGGCCGGCAACGGGGTGACGGTGGCGTCCCGGGCCGCGTCGGCGAGGCCCGCCAACATCCGGCCGGCCTCGCGTTCGGTGCCGTCCGGGTCGAGCAGGCCGTAGCGGACCTCACTGCCGGCCGCGTTGTTCGGGTTGTACGCCAACGGCAACCAGCTGATCTCGCCGATCCCGCCGGCAGCCAGCAGGGTGACCGTCTTGACCATCTCGGCTGCCCGGCTGGCCGGGTCACCGTCACCGTCGCGCCAGAACTGCCCGACCTCCCACGCCTGAACCGGAGTGCCGGCCGGTGTCGTCGCGCCGAGGTAGTCCAGCAGTGGCGCCACGCCGCTGAAGTGCTCGTAGAAGTGCACCTGCCGGACGTCGACCGTGCGGTCGGCCAACAGGGACTCGGTCGCGGCCAGGAAACGCAGGCTGCGGCCGTTGGTCTCGGTGCCGAGCGCCCTGCGGAGCTGCGCCTCCCCGGTCACCACCGGGATCTGCTGCCCCCTGGTGCCGACCCGGCGCTGGAAGTACGCCTGGTAGGCGGCGACCGCCTCGGGCATCCGACCGGCGCGCACCAGCCGGTCGGCGACACCCATGCCGTACGCGACGCTGCTGATGCCGGAGTCGACCACCCGCGCCTGCGGGTCGGTCGCACGGATCGTCTCGGCCGCGGCCTTGACCAGCCGCACGTAGTCCTCGGGACTGCCAGCCCAGTAACTCGGCGCGTTGACCTCGTTCTCGATGGCGTACTCCCGCACCCCGTACGGGCCGTAGCGCTGAACCACCGAGCGGACGAACCGTTGGTACGCGGCGAGGTCGGTGGGCATCGCCGACTCGGTCTTGTTCGCCGTGCCTCGGGTGAAGCGCGCGGTGCCGCCGGTCGCCCAACACACCCCGGTACGGATCTTCAGATGCAGGGTGATGCCCAACTCCCGGCTGCGGGAGGCGATCTCGTCCAACCCGGCCCAGTCCACCTGCCCCGAGGTCCGTTCGATCTCGCACCAGGAGATCTCCTCGTACGTCGCCGAACCGGTGATCCGACGCAGGTACGGCGCGAACTGCTGGTACCGCGACCAGTCCCAGTGCGCGCCGAACGGGTTGCTGGTGCGCCCGGGTGCGGCGTCACCGGGTGCCGGCGTACCGGACGGAGGGCTGGCGACCGACGGTGCCTTCGACGGTTCGTCACCGCGGGCGGTGCAGCCGGCGGTGACCAGGAGCGTGGCGGCGAAGGCGGCGGCGAACGCGCGCAGCCGGCGGGGGCGCTTCACCGGTACCCGAGAGCGCGCAGGGTCGGTCCGGAGAAGACCCAGACCAACAGGCGGAGGAACGGGTCGAGTTCGCGGCGGTAGGTACCCACCCGGGAACCGTAGATCGGCGCGGCGACGCTCGCCGCCGCACGCCGCTTCTCCGCCTCGGTGGTGTACTTCTGCGCCACGTCGTGCTGCTTGCTGTCGTAGTCGAGGATGCCGTCCTCCCACGGCTCGCCGAGGAACTCGAACAGGCCGCGCATCGCCTTCTCCGGCTCGGTGACCGCGTGCTCGTACCGCAACTCGTAGTAGCGGTCCGCCGGCAGGGTGGCGCCGACCGCCCGGGCGGTGCGGATGTAGCGCGGCCACTTCACCACGCACTTCACGGCGGACCAGTAGCCGAACCGTTTGCGGTGCGACACCACCACGTCGCGCCCGTCGCGGATGAGGTGCACGATCTGGGCGTCCGGGAAGACCTCGGTGACGAAGTCGAGCGACATCGCGTACAGCGGGGTCTTGTCGGCCCACCGGGTCTTGCCCCGCGCGGCGGCGTAGTCGGCGTGGACACCGCCGAAGAAGTCCCGGATGCGGCGCAGCCAGTCCTCGCGCGGAAAACCGAAGCGGGCCAGCCGTTCCCAGTCGCGCCCGACGATCCGTTGCAGGTCGGGCAGGAACCTGGTCTCCGGGCCACAGCTGATGTTCGAGTGCGAGTCCAGGACGAGGCGCACCATGGTGGTGCCCGATCGCTGACATCCGACCAGGAAGATCGGCGCGGTACGGGGTCCGGGTTCAGCCACGGTCGGCCGCCTTCTGGTCGGATCGGGCGTCGACGGCGCTGCGGGCGAGCCGGTCGGTCAGCTCGTCGCAGAGGGCCCGGACGCGCCTGTCGATCGGCAGCGGCCGGTGGTTCGCTGCGCCGGCGCCGTGGGAGTCGCGCGGGGCGATGTGCGCGTGTAGTCGTGGGTGGTAGGGGAAATCGAGGAAGGCGCAGAGCCGCCGGACCTGCGCCGCGGGCTCCGCGACCAGGGTGTCGTAGTGGCAGAGCAGCACGTCGGCACGCTGGTCCAGGCCGAGCTGGAAGAAGAGCGAGTTGCGGACGTACCAGAAGAGCACCGCCCCGCCATGCGGGTCCAGCCGGTGCGGGTCGTGGGCCCGGATCAGCTCGACGGCGTCGGCGTCGAGCCGCTGCCCCTGCCACCGCCGGCCGATGCTGCCGTCGGCGATCGCGCGCAGCGCCCGCAGGTTGGCGTCACCGAACTTGGCGACCTCGGAGCGGGCCCGGTCGTCGACATCGCGGTAGACCCAGAGGGCACGCCCGGGAGCAAGCCCCGGCAGAGCCAGCAACTCGTCCACGCGGTGGCTCTCGCAGAGCGGCTTGACGAGGACGTACGCGTGCCGGCTGCGCTGGACCGTCGCGGTGAGCACCGCGTCCGGGCGGAGTTGGAAGCGGTGGAAGAGGGTGCGGTCGTTCTCGTTGCGGACCTCGACCTCGGGTGCCGCGTCCAACCCCCGGACCAGCATGTTCGTGCCTGATCGCTGGAGACCGACCAGGTAGACCGGCACCGCCGAGCCCGGTGCCCGTCCGGCCCGCCGTCGCCAGCGTCGCTTGGCCAGGGCGGTGCCGATCCGGTCGACCGGGTTGAGGCGGTCCTCCTCGATCAGCCGTCCGATCCCCTCGGTGCGCGCCCAGCGCAGGTGCCGCCTGACTCTCCGGGCGGTGTACGCGAGCGTGGAGACCTCGTCGTCGGCTGCCACGGGTCCTCCTCGTTCGGGCACCGGCACTGCCCGGTGGAGAGCGGGTACGACCGGTGGCGGAGCCAGGTTAGCGGGAGATCATGGCGGGAGGCCAGGCTGCGGGCCGCACGGGCATACGAAGATCAACCGTTCAGGCACATGCCATAGGTGAACTGGACTCGCAGACCCGCCCTGCATACCGTGAGCCGTGGCCGGGGCGGGCAGACCCCGGTCATCACCTCCGGGCCGGGTTCGCCCGATCGACGTGAGCAGGCCGAGTCGATGCGCGTGCTGCATGTGAACAAGTTCCTCTACCGCCGTGGCGGCGCCGAGGGTTACCTGCTCGACCTCGCGGACCTGCAACGGGCGGCGGGCGACACGGTCGCCTACTTCGGCATGAGCCATCCGGAGAACGAGTCGCCGTTGCCGTACGCGGCGCGGTTCCCGACCGAAGTGGAGTTGGAGCCGGCGCCGACCGGGGTGCGGCCACGCGCGGTGGCCGCCGGCCGGATGCTGTGGTCACCGACGAGCCGTCGCGGGCTGGCCCGGGTGATCGACGAGTTCAGGCCGGACGTGCTGCACCTGCACAACATCTACCACCAGCTCTCCCCGTCGGTGCTCGCCGCGGCCCGGTCGGCCGGCGTCCCGTGCCTGCTGACCATGCACGACTACAAGCTCGCCTGCCCGAGCTACCAACTGCTGGACCGGGGCCGCCCCTGCCAGGCGTGCGTCACCGGCGGCCCGCTACAGGCGGCCCGTCGTCGTTGCAAGGACGGTTCGCTGTCCCGCAGCGCGCTGCTCGCGGTCGAGTCCTGGTTGCATCGGGAGTTGAACGCGTACGACCCGGTGCAGGTATTCGTCAGCCCGAGCGAGTTTCTGGCCGACGTGATGCGCCGCGCGGGCGTCTACCCGGACCGGTTGCGGGTGGTGAACCACTTCGTCGACCTGACCGGCATCGCCGCCAAGGAGGCACCCGGAGGCGGTGTCGTCTTCGCCGGCCGGCTGGCTCCGGAGAAGGGTGTCGACGTGCTGGTCGAGGCGGTCGCCGCGCTGCCCGACGGGGTCGCCGTGGACATCGCCGGGGACGGTCCGGCACGCCCCGGGTTGGAGGCGCTCGCCGCGCGGCGGGTGCCGGGGCGGATCCGGTTCCACGGTCGCCTCGACAAGCCGCGTCTGCACGAGCTGATCCGGTCGGCGGCGGTGGTCGCCGTCCCCTCACGGTGGCACGAGAACCAGCCGATGGCCGTGTTGGAGGCATTCGCCTGCGGTGTTCCGGTGGTCGCCACCGACCTGGGCGGTCTCCCCGAGCTGGTCGACTCCGATGTGGACGGCAGCATCGTCGCCGCCGACCGACCCACGGAGCTCGGCGCGGCGCTGAACGCCATCCTGGCCGACCCCCAGCGGGCGCGCCGGATGGGTCGGGCCGGCCGAGCGAAGGTCGCCCGGCAGTTCGCGCCCGACCTGCACCTGGCCCGGATCCGTGCGCTGTACGCCGAGGCCGCCGAGGCGCTGCCGACCGGGCGGCGTGCCGCCGGGGCATCGGCCGGTGGGGGAGCGGCCCGGTGAGCGGGGTCCGGGTGCTCTACCTCGCCGGAAGTGGTCGCAGCGGCAGCACGCTGGTCACCACGGTCCTGGGGCAGTTGCCGGGCTTCTTCGCCGCGGGTGAACTGCGCTATCTGTGGCGGCGCGGCGTCCTGGAGAACCGGCCCTGCGGCTGCGGTGCGCCGCTGGCCGACTGCCCACTCTGGACCCGCGTGCGCGCCGACCTGACCGAGGCCGACCCGGCCGGCATCGCCGGCAGGCTCGCCGAGCGGTTGCGACTGCGCGGGCTGCCCGCACTGCTGCGCCGCCAGCGTCGGGGACAGCCGCCGGTCGCAGGGCACCCGGACGACACGCACCTGGCCCAGCTCTACGCCTCGATCGCCGAACACGCCCTGCCCGACCAGGCCGGTGGGGTCATCGTCGACTCCTCCAAGTTGCCGCCGTACGGCGCCCTGCTCGGCAGCCTGCCCGGCATCGACCTGTACGTGCTGCACGTGGTCCGCGACCCGCGGGCGACCGCGTACTCCTGGCGTCGCCGACGCCCACTGGACGGGCGCGTGGACGACCGGTTGATGACCCGGCCACCGGTCTGGAAGGCCGCCCTGCTCTGGCTGGTGTGGAACACCGCGACCGTACGGCTCTGGGGTGGCCACCGTGCCGCCGACGACCGTGCGGTGGGCCGCTACCTGCGGGTGCGGTACGAGGACTTCGTCGCCGACCCGGCCGGCACCACGGCCCGGATCGTCCGGTTCGTCGGCGCGACCCCCGACGATCTGCCCTTCCCGACACCGGACACGGTGCGGCTGGCACCCACCCACTCGGTGGCCGGCAATCCCTCGCGGCACCGCACCGGTGTGGTCGGTGTGGTCGCTGACACCGAATGGCTGTCCGGTCTCTCCACCCGCGCCTACGCCGTGGTGACCGGGCTGACCGGACCGGCGCTGTCCCGGTTCGGCTACCCGTTGCGCCGCCCCGTTGTCCCCTCGTCACCCGCCACCCGGCAGGAAGGCTGAACGATGCTGTCACTGGTGGTGGGCACCGGTCGCTGCGGTTCGACCCTGGTCCAGGAGTTGCTCTCCCGGCATCCCGCGGTCGGCTTCGTCTCCGGCCTGGACGACAAACTCTCCCGACTCAACCCCAGGGGCAGGTTCAACGGGGCGCTCTACCGGCGCTCCGCGCCGCGCCCGACGGGGATGACCTCGCTGCGGCACAGTCGACGGCTGCTGGAACGGGGACGCCTGCGGGTGGCGCCGTCGGAGGCGTACCACCTGCTCGACCGGCAGGTGCTGGCCGGCTTCTCCCGACCGTGCCGGGACCTGGTGGCCGAGGACCTGACGCCGTTCGTGGCCCGGCGACTACGGGCCTTCTTCGACGAGCGGATCGCCCGGCAGGGCTGTCAGCAACTGGTGCAGCACGTCACCGGGTGGCCGCGTACCGGCCTGCTGCACGCCGCGTACCCGGACCTGCGGGTGGTCAACGTGGTGCGGGACGGCCGCGCGGTGGCCAACTCCTGGCTACAGATGGGCTGGTGGGACGGGTGGCGCGGGCCGGACAACTGGATCTACGGGCCGCTCCCGTCCGATCTGCTGGAGGAGTGGCTCGAGTCCGGCCGCTCCTTCCAGGTGCTCGCCGCGCTGGGTTGGAAGATGCTGATGGAGTCCTTCGCGGTGGCCCGGCTGCGCCACCCGGCCGACCAGTGGCTCGACGTGCGCTACGAGGACCTGGTCGAGCAACCCCGGGAGCAGGTGGGGCGGATGCTCGACTTCCTCGGGCTGAGCTGGTCACCCGCCTTCGAGAAGGGCTTCGCCCGGTACGACTTCTCGATGGGCCGGGCGGCAGCGTACCGGGACGAACTCAGCCCGGCGCAGCTCGCCGCGATCGAACGGGCGTTGGAGAAGCCGCTGGCCGAGTGGGGCTACCCGGTCTAGGAAAATCCTGCCACCATCGCCTGGTTGATGGCTCAGTGTCGGACTTTCCCGCCGGGTGCTGCTGCCACAGCCGCCCAGCAACCCGGCGTGATCTGGGAGTGGCTCGCCGGATCGGGTACGGTCGCTTAGCACAAAGTCTATGAACCAGATTGGCTTCCTATGAAATGGAAGCCGAACCGGAGGGACACAGCCGTGAGGTTCCAAAGCGCCGTCCGTCAGGCCGGCCTCGTCGTGGCGATTGCCGCCCTCGCGGTGACCGCGGGATGCGCGAAGAAGGACGACAGCGAGGTCCAGGCGAACGGGGTCAAGCTCGTCGAGGCGGGCAAGCTCACCGTCTGCACCCACCTGCCGTACCCGCCGTTCCAGTCCAAGGACTCCAGCGGCAAGGTGACCGGCTTCGACGTCGAGGTCCTGGACCTGGTGGCCAAGGACCTGGGCGTCGAGCAGACGATCATCGACACCCCGTTCGAGGGGATCAAGTCCGGCCAGGACCTGAACACCGGCAAGTGCGACGCGGCCGCCGCCGGCATGACGATCACCGAGGAACGGCAGAAGGTGATGAACTTCTCCGACCCGTACTTCGACGCCACCCAGGCGATGCTGGTGAAGACCGGCAAGGCGTACAAGTCGCTCGACGACCTCAAGGGCAAGAAGGTGGGCGTCCAGGCCGCCACCACGGGCCGTGACTACGCCAAGGGGCTCGAGAAGGAGAAGGGCCTGCAGCTCGTCGAGTTCGAGGACCTCGCCGCCGAGCAGCAGGCCCTCGCCAACGGCCAGGTCGAGGCCGCCATCAACGACCTGCCGGTCTGGACCGAATACCTCAAGGACAACCCGGGTGGGTTCCAGGTGGCCGCCGAGTTCAACACCGGCGAGCAGTACGGCTTCTCGGTGAAGAAGGACGGCAACCCGGAGCTGCTCAAGAAGATCAACGAGGCGCTGGCGAAGGCCAAGCAGGACGGCACGTACAACACGATCTACGAGAAGTGGATCGGCAAGCGGCCGAGCGCCTGATCGAAGCTCAGTGCAGGAGGGCGCGCGCCCCGCGCGCCCTCCTCGTCGGTAACCTTTCGGAAGGCAACGAGCGAACGTGAAGCTGCGACGCCGCCAGCGGGAGCGGCTGTCCCTCGGGCTCCAGTACCTGGTCTTCATCGCCATCATCGCCACGGTGATCTTCGCGGCGGACTGGGACAGGTTGAAGGACGCCTTCTTCCGCGTCGACATCATCAAGTCGATGTTCCCGACGATCATCACGGTCGCGCTGCGCAACACCATCCTCTACACGCTGGGCGCGTTCGCCTTCGGCCTGGTGTTCGGCACCATCCTCGCGCTGATGCGGCTGTCCCGGGTGGCGCCGTACCGCTGGGTGGCGACGGCGTACATCGAGCTGTTCCGAGGTCTGCCCGCGCTGCTGGTGCTCTTCCTCGTCGGGTACGGCGTTCCGATCGCCTTCCCGGAGCGTGAGATTCCGGGCGGTGTGTTCGGCTCGATCGCGATCGGGCTCGGGCTGACCGCCGCGGCGTACATGGCGGAGACCATCCGGGCCGGCATCCAGGCTGTCCCCAAGGGACAGATGGAGGCGGCGCGTACCCTCGGCATGTCGCACTTCACCGCCATGCGCACGATCGTCATCCCGCAGGCGTTCCGGATCGTGATCCCGCCGCTGACGAACGAACTCATCCTGCTCACCAAGGACTCGTCGCTGGCCTACGTGTTGGGCGTGACGGCACAGACCATCGAGGTCACCAAGTTCGGTCGGGACATGCTGAACGACCGGGTGAACGCCACTCCGCTGCTGGTGGCCGGCCTCGCCTACCTGGTGATCACTCTGCCCCTGTCCCAGGTGGTACGACGCCTCGAACTCCGATACGCCAAGGCTCGGTGACTAGCATGACGATCACCCCATCCCGCCCGGCCGTCGAGATCCGCGACCTGCACAAGTCCTTCGGGCCGCTCGAGGTGCTCAAGGGCATCGACTTCGAGGTCGGCCAGGGCGAGGTGGTCTGCGTCATCGGGCCGTCCGGGTCAGGCAAGTCGACCCTGCTGCGCTGCGTCGACCTGCTGGAAGAGCCGACGGCCGGCAAGATCTGGGTGAACGGGGTCGAGATGACCGATCCGGATGTCGAGATCGACGCGGTGCGCCGTGGCATCGGCATGGTCTTCCAGTCGTTCAACCTGTTTCCGCACCTGACCGTGCTGAACAACCTCACCATCGCCCAGCGCCGGGTGCTCCGGCGCGGCCGTGCCGAGGCCGAGCGCATCGCGCGGGTCAACCTGGAGCGTGTCGGGCTGATCGACAAGGCTGATGCGTTCCCGGCGCAGCTCTCCGGTGGTCAGCAGCAGCGGGCGGCGATCGCCCGGTCGCTGTCGATGGAGCCGAAGCTGATGCTCTTCGACGAGCCGACCTCCGCGCTCGACCCGGAGTTGGTCGGTGACGTGCTCACCGTCATGCGCAAGCTGGCGGAGGACGGCATGACGATGATGGTGGTGACCCACGAGATGGCGTTCGCCCGGGACGTCGCCGACCGGGTCGTGTTCATGGATGGTGGCGTGGTGGTCGAGCAGGGGCCGCCGCAGGAGGTGCTCGGCTCCCCGAAGCACGAACGGACCCGCGCGTTCCTCGCCCGGGTCCTCGACCCGACCCGTGTCGCGCAGCTCGGTCAGCCCGAGCAGTCGCCCGAGCCGACTGAGGCTCCCAGCCTGCCGGCCGACGACCGCCACAACCTCTGACGACCCCTTCCCGTACGTCTGTCCGCCGGGCTGCCTGATCGATGGCAGCCCGGCGTCGACTATGTGTCCGTCCGTGCGTGACAGGTTCATGTCAATCGACGGTCGTCGTGATGTCAACGTAATCTTTTTGCAATCAGACCTGTACTTTCGTCGATGGATTACATAAGTTGCTGTCATCCATCGAAAGTTCTGAGTCTTCCGAGCAAAGTCCGCGACGAGCCTCACCCTCAGTCGTGCTACCGCCCCCGTGCTCGGCGGTCGATGCACCCTGCCCTCGTCGCGTCTTCGCCCGGTCGGGAACGGAGACCCATGGACGATCACGCCGGTGGCCCTCACCGCCACCTGTCCCGCAGATCCCTCATCGCCACCGGAGCGCTCGCCGCCGGGGCGCTGGGCGCGTCCGCACCAACGATCGGCACCGCGTTCGGAGGCAGCCCCGCACAGGCCGCCGCAGGCGTCACGAAGAAGGTCACCATCTACGCCGAGCAGCTGCCCGGCGGGCTGTTCGGCTACGGTCTGGCACCCGGCCAGGCCACCGTGCCCGGGCCGCTCCTGGAGATGTACGAGGGTGACACCCTGGAGATCACCCTGGTCAACACCACCAGCCAGCGGCTGTCCATCCATCCACACGGTGTGGACTACAGCACCGACTCGGACGGCAGCCCGTTCAACGCCTCGTTCAACAACCCCGGCGAGACGCGGACGTACGTCTGGCGCTCGCGGGAGATGTTCGCCGCAGCGGGTCGGCGGTTCATGCCCGGCAGCGCCGGCTACTGGCATTACCACGATCACGCCATGGGCACCGACCACGGCACCGCCGGGGTGGCCAAAGGGCTGTACGGCGCGCTGATCGTCCGTCGCCGCGGCGACATCCTGCCGGAGAAGCAGTTCACGGTCGTGTTCCACGACATGACGATCAACAACCGGATGGCGCCGAACACGCCGATGTTCGAGGCGAACCTGGGCCAGCGGGTGGAGTGGATCGCCATTGGGCACGGCAACCTGTTCCACACCTTCCACCTGCACGCACACCGCTGGGCGGACAACCGCACCGGCATGCTCGAAGGCCCGAGCGACCCGAGCCACGTGATCGACAACAAGGACCTCAATCCGGGCAGCTCGTTCGGTTTTCAGGTGCTCGCCGGGGAGGGCGTCGGACCCGGGGCGTGGATGTACCACTGCCACGTGCAGACCCACTCCGACGGCGGCATGGCCGGGATCTTCCTGGTGCGCAACGCCGACGGCAGCATGCCGCCGGGCGCCGAGGAAGCGATCCACCGGTTCCAGGGCCACACCCACACGCACGGAAGCTGACCGAACCGAAAGTGGGGACGGGGATGACCAGAACTATTCGACGAGCCCTCGCCGCGGTAGCGGCCTTCGCGACACTGATTCCAGCAACGACGGCGGCAGCCGCACCGCGAACGGCAGCGGCCCCGCAGGCGGCGCAGCCGCCGAAGACAGCGGTCCTCGTGTTTCACGGGCCGGTGGCCGAGCAACAGGACCCGGTCTCTCGCGCGGTGGACACCATCACGCAGCTTGGTGCCACCAATGACATCGATGTCAGGACCACCACGGACCCGGGTGTGTTCACCACGGCCGGACTGTCGACGTACCGCAGCGTGGTCTTTCTCTCCGCGACGGGCGCCGCGCTCAACCGCGACCAGGAGTCGGCGCTGCAGAGCTACATGAAGGCCGGCGGCGGTTTCGTCGGCATCGCCGACGCCGCCCGCGCCCAGGTCGATTCGGCCTGGTTCACCGGCCTGATCGGCACCCGCCCGGCGGGCGCCATCCCGGTGGCCGAGCCGGTGGCCCGGGTGACCGCCAGCGGCGAGAACGCGCCGAACGAGACCAAGGAGAAGCTGACCGACGGCGACGGCAACACCAAGTGGCTCGTCCGCACCCCGACGGCCTGGGTGGCATACGAGTTGAGCGCACCCAAGCGGATCACCGGGTACGCGCTGACGTCGGCCAACGACTCCTCCGGCCGGGACCCCAAGGACTGGACCCTGCAGGGCTCCACGGACGGCCAGACCTGGTCCGATCTGGACCGACGCACCAACCAGACCTTCCCCGACCGGTTCCAGACCCGCCGGTTCGACATCGCCACGCCGCAGGAGTTCACCCGCTACCGGTTGAACATCACCGCGAACAGCGGGGAGCCACTGACCCAGCTCGCCGACCTGCGCCTGTTCACCGGCAGCACCACCGCCCCGGAGCCGCCTGCGGTGAACCGCGCGGTGGTCGACATCCTGGACCGGAAACACCCGGCCACGGCGTCGCTGCCGATGACCATCACCCGGTCGGACCGCTGGGAGAACTGGGACCCGAACCCCATCGGCACCGTGCACACGCTCGCGCAGGTGGAGGAGCGGCACTACAACCCGGGGCCGGGTGCCAACGGCGCCTTCCACCCCGTGTCCTGGTGCCGGGACTACGACGGCGGCCGGTCGTTCTACACCGGCATGGGCCACACCGAGGGCAGCTACGGTGAGGAGGCGTTCCGTACGCACCTCGCCGGAGCCCTCAACTGGACCACCGGTCGCGTACGCGGCGACTGCCAGGCCACGATCGCCGCGAACTACAAGGTGGAACGGCTCACCGCGGCGAACCAGACCGGGCAACTGGACCAGATCGGCGAGCCGCACGGGCTCACCATCGCGCCGGACGGCACGGTCTTCTACGTCGGCAAGGCGGCCTGCCCGAGCGGCCCGATCGCGGACTGGAACAACCCGAAGGTCGGCCTGGGCTGCGGCACCATCCACTCGTGGGACCCGCGTACCAAGCAGGCCAAGCTGCTCACCACCCTCGAGGTGATGGGCAACCGGGGCAGCGGCTCCGAGTTGGTGAAGAACGAGGAGGGCCTGCTCGGCATCGTGCCCGACCCCGCGTTCGCGGAGAACGGGTGGCTCTACGTCTACTGGATGCCACACGACTCCGTCGACCGGGTCAAGCGGGTCGGGCAGCGCACCGTCTCCCGGTTCACCTACGACCGCGAGGCGCAGACCATCGAGCACGCCACCCGCAAGGATCTGCTGCAGTTCCCGGTGCAGATCCACAGCTGCTGCCACGCCGGCGGCGGCATGGCGTTCGACGCCAAGGGCAACCTCTACGTCGGCTCCGGCGACAACAACTCCTCCGAGGGATCGCAGGGCTACTCCGGCAACAACTGGACCCAGGAGTACCAGGGGATCTCGTTCCAGGACGCCCGCCGCACGTCGGGCAACACCAACGACCTCGCCGGCAAGATCATCCGGATTCACCCGGAGTCGGACGGCACGTACACCATCCCGGAGGGCAACCTGTTCCCACCGGGCACCGAGAAGACCCGGCCGGAGATCTACGTGATGGGCGTCCGCAACATCGCCCGCCTGCAGATCGACCCGGTGCACCAGTGGCTGACCGCTGGCTGGGTCGGCCCGGACGCCGGATCGCCCAGCCCCACCCTGGGCCCGGCCAAGTACGAGACCGCCACCATCATCACCTCGGCCGGTAACCAGGGCTGGCCCTACTGCATGGGCAACCGGCAGCCGTACCGGGATCGCAGCAGCACCGACGCGACCGTCCTCACCGGCTGGTACGACTGCGACAACCTGAAGAACGAGTCGCCGCGCAACACCGGACTGGTGGACATCCCGGCAGCCCGGGACAACATGATCTGGTATTCGCCCGATGGCGGCGGCCCGGTGTTCCCGCAGCGAGCCGACGGCAGCGGCCTCCCGACCTACGTCGCGGCCGACGCCACCTACACACAGCCGTACCTGCGTGGCGGCGGGCAGGCCATCATGTCCGGCCCGACGTACCACCGGAAGCTCGTCGACACCAACAGTGGCGTGGCGTGGCCGGAGCACTGGGACGGAAAGTGGTTCATCGGCGACCAGTCGAACGCGACCAACCGGGTCGCGGTCACCGTCGACCCGGCCGGCGTGCCGCAGGCCGCCCCGCCGGTGTACGCCGAGTCGCTGCGGACCATCATTCCGGGCGGCAACGGAGACGCCCGGCTGCAGAGCTGGATGGACGCCAAGTTCGGCCCGGACGGCGCGCTCTACCTGCTGGACTACGGCGGCGGGTTCTTCAGCCTGCACCCCAACCAGAAGCTGATCCGGATCACCTACACCGGTGGCGCGCCCACCCCGGCACCGGCCGCGAACTCGGTCGCCGTACAGAACAAGCCCCTGACCATCGCCTTCAACGGTTCCCGCTCCGGCGGCGTCAGCCACCGGTGGGAGTTCGGCGACGGCGCCACGTCGACCGAGGCGAACCCTCGGCACACGTACGCCCGGGTCGGCGTCTACACCGCGAAACTGACCGTCACGTACGCCGACGGTGCGACGGCGACGGTGCAGACCACGGTCACGGTGGGCTGCGCGGTGCCGGACGGCCGGCAACAGGTGTGGCTCGGCGACACGGACACCGGGGTGCCCAGTCGGACGGTCGGGCAGGGCTGCACGATCAACGACCTGATCGACGACGAGAGCACCTGGACCGACCACAACGGTTTCGTCCGGCACGTGAGCGCGGTGGCCCGCGCGCTGCAGGACGACGGGTTGCTCAACTCCCGCGAGTCCGGCACCCTCACCCGCCTGGCCGCCGCGTCCGAGATCGGCCGGGACGGACACACCGGGTACGAGCCGCTCTTCGACGGGACCGCCGAGTCGCTCCTCGCCTGGCAGCAGGCGCCGTCGGGATCGTTCGCCATCCAGCCGGACGGTTCGCTGCGGTCCAGCGGTGGCCTGGGCATGCTCTGGCACACCAAGGAGTTCGGCGACTTCTCGCTGAAGGTGCAGTTCCGGGACATCGCGCCGGGCACCGGTCGGGCCAACACCGGCGTCTTCACCCGATTCCCGGACCCGCGGATCCCCCTCGACCAGCGGCCACCGGGCAGTTGCGGCACGGTCGGATCAGCCCGGACCTCGCAGGCCTGGGTGGCGATCTTCTGCGGACACGAGATCCAGATCTACGACGGCGAGACCGGCGAGCCACAGAAGACCGGCTCGGTCTACAACTTCGACCCGGTGCCGCTCGCCCAGGCCGGGGTGACTCCGAAGAACCAGTGGAACGACTACGAGATCCGCGTTGTCGGGCAGCACTACACCATGATCCGCAACGGTGTGGTGATCAACGAGTTCGACAACACGCCCGGCAAGCAGTCCTCCCGTGCCGGCGATCCGCCGACCGATCTGCGGCAGTTCCTCCGCGGCTTCATCGGCCTGCAGAACCACGGTGACAACGACCTGACCGAGTTCCGCAACATCCGCGCGCGGGAACTCTAGGAGAGACGATGCCCCGACGACTGACAGCCGCGCTGGCGGCGCTCCTGCTCACGGTGATCCCGTTGGCGCCAACGCCCGCCTCCGCCGCCCCTCGCGTCGCGGAACAGGTGCTGACCTGGACCGCTGACGACAGCATCACCCGCTACAAGTCCACGCCCACCTCAGCCGTGGCTGGCGAGACCACGATCATCTGGGAGAACAGCGCGGCCACCGGCAACACCACCGGGATGCCGCACACGCTGACCTTCGACACCAGCACCGAGGGATACAACCACGACGTCACCCTCAACATCCTGGCCAGCCCGTTCGACGCCAACGACGGCCGCCACCAGGCGACCGTCACGCTGACCCCCGGCCGGTACCGCTACTTCTGCTCGATCCCCGGGCACAGCCAGATGGTCGGCGAGCTGGTGGTCACCGACGGCGGTGGTGGCGGCGACACCACTCCGCCGACGGTCACCGCCGCCGTGTCGGGCGACCGCGACCAGGACGGCAACTACCTCGCTGCGGCCACGGTGACCGTGACGGCCACCGACGCCGACTCGGGTGTGGAGACCGTCGAATACCAGATCGACGACACCAGCTTCCAGCCGTACACGCAGCCGGTGCGTGTCACCGCGATCGGCGACCACTCGGTGCAGTTCCGCGCCACCGACCAGGCCGGCAACGTCAGCGCGGTCGGCTCGGTGTCGTTCCGGATCGTCGAGCCGGGGGAGGACGACACCACCGCGCCGGTGGTGACGGCGACCCTGGCCGGCGACCGCGACGGCGACGGCAACTACATCGGTACGGCCACCGCCACGCTGACCGCCACCGACACCGGATCCGGTGTCGCCACCATCGAGTACGCGCTGGACGGGGCTGCCTTCACCGCGTACGCGAACCCGATCGTCGTGAACGTGGCCGGAATGCACATGCTGCACTACCGGGCGACCGACGTCGCCGGGAACGTGTCGGCCGAGCAGATGGCCCACTTCACGGTCGTCGCACCGCAGGCCGAGGACACCACGCCACCCGTCGTCTCCGCCACGGTGACCGGCGAGCGGGACGACGATGGCGGGTACGTCGGCGGCGCGACCGTGACCGTCACGGCGACCGACGACGAATCCGGTGTGGCAACGATCGAGTACGCGCTCGACACCGGCGCCTGGACCCCGTACGCCGGACCGGTCCCCGTCCGGACCGTCGGCGCCCACACCCTGCGGTACCGGGCGACCGACACCGCAGGGAACGCCTCCACCGGGCAGTCGACGACGTTCACCGTGGTGGCCGACGGCACCGACGGCTGCCCCGACTCGGACACCCGGTCCACGGTGATCATTGACGGCGACGACACCGGCGTGGCCAACGTCGACACCGGCGACGGCTGCACCATCAACGATCTGATCGACGAACGTGCCGACTACCCCGGCCACGCCGAATTCGTCCGGCACGTCGAAGCGGTCACCGCCGCGCTCGTGACCGGCGGCACGCTCAACCGGCGGCAGCAGGGCGCCATCGTCCGGGCCGCGGCCCGATCGGACGTCGGCGCATGAGTCCTCGAACCTCACCGACAGGGAGTACAACGATGCCTGGACGTACCGTCGTCAAGCTGGCCACCGTGAGCGCCGTCGTCGCCGCCTCGGTGCTGGCGGTGGCGCCCACCGCACACGCCGACCTGCTCACCCACTGCATCGGCACCGGCGGTGCGGTGACCGTGCCCAACGACCTGCTCGTGCCGGCCGGCGAGTCCTGCGCGCTGACCGGCACCACGATCACCGGCAACGTCACCGTCGCGGCCGGCGGCAACCTGGTGGTGGCCGGTGGCCGGGTCAGCGGCGAGGTGCGCGTCGCCGCGGACGGCTACCTCGACGCGACCGACACGACCATCGAGGGCCAGGTGGTGCTGGCCGCCGGCGGGTACGGCGTCTTCCTCAAGGACGCGCGCACCGGCACCGTGACGGTGCGGCCGAAGGGCTCCGCGACCGTCGACAGCTTCCTGTTCGCTGAGCAGTCGACGGTGACCGGGCACGTCAACGTCAGCGCCGGTGAGGTCCGGCTCGACCGCGGCACCCAGGTGGAGCGCAACGTCAGCAGCACCGGCACCTACTACACCGACGTGCACGACTCGTTCGTCGACGGCACCCTGTCGGTGCTGAACAGCGCCACCGGCAGTGTCGTGTGTGGCAGTGCGGTCCGCGGCCGGGCCACCTTCGCCGGGAACGTGGGCGGTGTGCAGCTCGGCCCGAACGGCGCCCTCGACAGTTGCGCGTCCGGCGGCTACTGGGGCGGGGACGTCAGCATCACCAGCACCACCGGTGGCGTCACGGTCGACGACAACATCATCAACGGCCAGTTGACGGTTACGTCCAACGACCCGGCCGCCCAGGTGGCCGCGAACAACCGGATCCGCGGTGGCGTGACCGGTGACCAGGCGGCGGCGACCACCAACCGGTCGGCACGGGTGGCCGGCCCGGACCGGGAGGACGCCGGCGACCAGCGGGCCGAGGTTCGTCGTACCTCGGCGGTGCAGGAGGCCACCGGCCGGCGACGCCCGGCTCTAGGCGCCCGCTGGTCACGCCGGGCCGGACGTCATCAGGCGTCCGGCCCGGCGCCCTGGTCTCACCGTGTGGCCGACCCCGGCAGGCGGGCACCCGGGCTCACCTCACCCGCTGCGCCCCGATCGCCGACGGAAGCCCGTTGCGGCCCCGGACGCCCAGCTTGACGTACGCCCTCTGCAGGTGGTTCTCCACCGTCCGTACCGACAACACGAGCTGGGCCGCGATCGCCGCGTTGTCGTGCCCGGTCGACGCCAGCTCGCAGATCTGCCGCTCCCGAGGGGTGAGCCCCTCCCGGTCCGACGGACGAGGGATCAACGGCGGCCAGTATCCGCCGCAGCGCTCCCGCAGCACGTCGGCCTGGCGGGCCAGCAGATTCGCCCGGCGCTGGTCGCCGCGTCGGGCGTACGCCGCCTCGGCCACGACCACCGCCTCCAACCCGAGCGTCAGGTACCCGCTGCTCTCCAGTGCGCTGGCGACGCGTTCCAGCGCGGCCGGGTCGTCGGCGGCGAGCGCCTGGGCGTAGTCGGACCACAGCTCGAACAGCGGACTGTCACAGTCGGCGGTGGCCTTTGCCAGCCGCTCGGCGGTCTCGGCGCTGGGCTCCAACCGGGAGAGCAGGTGCAGACACTCGACCGTGACCGTCGTCGCCTGCTCGGCCCGTCCGTGCAGCTCGCGGAGCGTGGCGACGGCCATGGCCGGACGTCCCTCGGCCGCGGTCAGCCAGGCGGCGGTCAGCTCCGCGTCGATGCCCACCAGGCCGCTGCCGTGCGCGCCGTCACCGTCGACGAGCTGCCGCAGTAGCCGTCTACTCTCGGCCAGCTCACCCAACTGCGCCGCCACGTACGCGTTGGCGGACAGCACGTAGTCCCGGATCGGGAACAGTGTGCGGTCGGCGGCGAGGGTACGGGCCTCGTGCAGCCACCGCATCGACCGGCGCATCTGCCCGGCGTGGTAGGCGCACTTGCCCAGGGAGAAGGCGAGCAGACCGACCGCGTCGGCGGCGCCCCGCGCCACCGCGTCCCGGTAGTAGCACTGAGCCAGTCGCTCGGCCTCGCGCAGTCGTCCGGACAGGAGCAGGGACTGCACGTGACAGGCCTGCGTGGCGGCCCGCATCGTCGGCCAGCTCTCCGGGATGTCCACCTCGCCGGTGTCGAACATCCGTACCGCCCGATCCGGCTGCCCGTTGAACAGCAGCAGGTACGGCAGCAGCGCCGCGACGGCCGTCGCCAGCAGAGGGTCTCGGGGTCGGTCGGCGGCCAACCGCGCCATGGACGCCCGCGCGCCGTCGGCGTCGCCGCCGAACGCCGCGACCCCCACCTCCGCGGCGAGCAGTCCGGCGAGCGCGTCGGCGGGCAGCTCGCGGCGGCCCGCCTCGATCACCGCACGGGCCCGGTCGGGCCGACGGTCTCCCAGTACATGTTGAGCGCCCGCAGCGCCGTCGCCTCCGCGCGGTCGCGCGCGTCGGTGAGGTCGGCCGCCGCCCGGGCCAGGTATCCGTCCGCCTCACCGCCGCGGCCCTGAGCGACCAGTGCCCGGCCCACCTGCCAGTGGCCACGCGCCGAGTCGACCCGCCGGCCCAGCCGTTCAGCCAGCACCGCGTCGTGCCGACGCAGGGCGTACTCCGATGCCGCGAGCAGGTCGTCCGCGTCGACCGGCAGATCCGCCTCACAGCGCCAGGCCGCGATCCGTGCCCGGTCGTCGACGCCGCCGCCGTCCGCTGCGGCGAGTGCCTCGGCGAGGGTCCGGCGCAGGCGGCGGGCCCGCAGCGCACCGGTCCGGTTGCGGACCACCTCGGCGTACAGCGGGTGACCGGTCTGCACCAGCACGGACGCGTCGTGGCGAACCAGACGGATCAGGCCCCGTTCCTCGAGCCGTTCCGCGATGACCGGGTCCACCGTCCGCTCGATCAGCGTCAGCGGCGCCGGTTCGGCGTGCGCGACGTACTGCAGCGCCTCGACCTCCGGTGGGGTGAGCGTGCCGAGTGTCTGCTCGATGAGGTCGGCGAGATGGGTGGAGCACAGCGAGTCGGCGGGCCAGGTCCACATCCCGTCGCGTTGGACCAGACCCCCGTCGCGCAGCCCGCACCGCAGCGCCTCGCGCAGGAAGAGCGGGTTGCCCTGACTGATCCGCCACAGCGCACCGACGGTCAGACCGTCGACCGGACCGCCGAGCCCTTCGCGGACCAGCAGCGCGGCCTCCTCCGGGTTCAGCGGCGGCACCTGGACCCGGTCGAGGTCGCCAGTGCGTCGGAGGGCCGCCACCGGCGCGGCGTCCAGGGCGTCGCCGCGCACGCTCGCCGCCACCCGCACGGTGCCGCCCGCGACGAGCCGTTCGAGCAACGCACTGGACGCGTCGTCCAGCCAGTTGAGGTCGTCCACGCCGACCACCACACTCCGGCCCGCCGAGACCTCGCGCAGCCGGCGCTCCACGTCCCGGAAGACGTCGGCCACACTCGCGTCCGACGGCTGGGGGAGTCGGCTGGCGAGTACGCCGAACGGCACGCCACGCCATCCGGGGGTGGCGGTGACCCGCAGCACGACGTTCTGCCGCCTCAGCGCGTGATCCAGCACCTCCTCCAGCAGCCGGCTCTTTCCCACGCCCGGGTCACCGGTGAGCAGAACCCCTCTACCCGCCGCCGCGGTGAGCGCCTCGACCGCCCGGTCCCGCTCGCGCGTCCGGCCGACGAACGGCCACTCGGTGGCTGACGCGCGGAGTGAGCTTGCGAGCCCCGCTGTCGGCAGCCGAAAGGATGACACTCCGCCCACGAAACCCCCTGGTGCAGACACGGAACTCCTTCAGCCCGGCCGGGTTCCCCTGGGCCCGGTCGCCATCTCCGTCCTCGATCCGCTCGTCGAGCCGGATCGTGTGCACAGCGGTCTGGGTGGCGCGGGCCCACCCTCACACACCCCGACCGGCGGTGCCGTCGCCTTCCAGACATGCCTGCACACCTGACGCCCCGACCCGGCGGTTCGGTTGTCACCGCCGCGACAGTGCCGGCCCGGGATGAGGTACCGGCTACTCATGTGCCGGCACCCCCCTGGCACGGACGCTGTTCCTGCCAGCGATCGCCGGGCAGGCCGGCGGTCGTCGTGAAAGGAGCTCCGAATGTCCATCACCGACATCGTCAGCAGCTGGAAGGACGAGTACCAGCGCGCAGCCTCGCCCGAGACCGTCGAGACCCACCCGGTCGGTCTGGTCGAGCTGGACCGTGACCAGCTGGAAACGGTGGCCGGCGGTGCCGCCGCGACCACGGGTCACACCACGGCCTGCTGCCACTGCGTCTGCTGATCTCGTTCGACTCTCGGGTCCGCGCGGGGTCCGGGCCTGGCCCGGACCCCGCCGTCCCACCCGAACCACACGCCAGGGGAGCCCTGAATGTCCGTACATCCGTACCGTGCCGCCGACGACCCGACCGCCCGCGCGGAGGATCGCCTCCTGGCCGCGTTGACCATCACCGAACGGCTGGCCGTACCCGTGTCGACGGTCCCGCAGCCCGGCGAGCGGGCGCGGTGGCGGCTGTCCCGGTGGCGCACCGGCGGCGCGTTCGCCGACGACGAGGACTGGCGTCGGCGGCTGGCGGCGGAGGGCATCGACGAGCAGGTGCTCCTCGCCCTGCTGGACGAGACACCCGAGCGGCTCGCCGCCCGCCTCGGCCGAACCCCGGAGTGGATCAACCGCATGCTGGCCGGCTACCGCCAGTCGACGAGCCGCGCGATCGAACCCGAACTGCTGCCCGGCCGCCCGCTGGACGCCTGCCTCACCCTGGTGGCGCCACTGGTCGCCGAGGCCCGTGCACGAGTGGCACGACGAGTTCGTCACCTCACCGACGACACCGGGCTGCTGCCCGCCGACGCCGACCGGATGGGGTTGACCGGCCTGCTCGACGAGTTGGTGGTGGTCCTCAGCCGAGCGGTCGTCCTGGAACTCAACATCGACCGGCTGCGCGGCACCTCGCCCGGGGAGACGCCGCAGCAGCGCTTCACCGCCTTCTTCGGCCGGTACCGTTCGCCCGAGGCCGCCCTGACCCTGTTGGCCGACTACCCGGTCCTGGCACGGCAGGCGTACGAGTTGACCCGCAACTGGGCGGATCGCACGATCGAGTTCCTGGAGCGTCTGCACGCCGACGCGTCGACGCTCGGCGCGACCTTCCACGCCGGTGTTCCGGTTGGCCGCCTGCTGGAGGTCCAGGAGACCGGCGACGCGCACCGTGACGGTCGCCGGGTGTTGGTGGCGACGTTCGACAGCGGGCTGCGACTGGTCTACAAGCCCCGCGCGGTCGCCGTCGAGGCCCGGTTCCAGCACCTGCTGGCCTGGCTCAACGAGCGTGGCGCCGACCTGCACACCTTCACCGTCGTTCCGCGCGGCGAACACGGCTGGGCCGAGTACGTCGACACGTACGCCCCCACCACGTCGGCCGGGCACCGCAGGCACGCCCGCCGGTTCGGCGCGTTGCTGGCCCTGTTGCAGGCTGTCGGCGCCACCGACTGCCACCAGGAGAACGTGATCGTCCACGGTGAGCATCCGGTCCTGGTCGACCTGGAGACGGTGTTCACCCCGTCGGTCGTCCGTGCCGCGAGCGCCCGTGGCGGCGACGCCATCGCCGACTCGGTGCTGGCGGTCGGCCTGTTGCCCCGCGCCGACGAGGCGGCGGGACCGGCCGGCGACGGCTGCAACTGCTCAGCCTGGGAGGCCGAGGGGACCGACGAGATGCGTCTGTGCGCGCCCGGGCACCACCACGACGAGCGCGACGCCCACGACCCGGCCGCCGAGTCCCCGGTGACCGACGTCGGCACGCACCTACCGCAGGTGGTGGACGGCTTCGCGGAGATGTATCGCCTCCTCGTCGATGTCCGTGCCGACCTGCTGGCCCCGGACGGGCCGCTCGCCGCGTTCGCCGCCGACGAGATCCGTGTCGTGCTCCGTCCCACCCGCACCTACCTGCGGCTGCGCGACGCCGCCCTGCACACCGACGCGCTGCAGGACGGCCTCGACACCGAACGGCTGCACGACTGGCTCTGGTCGGGGGTTGCCGAACTGCCGTTGCTGGCGGCCACCGTCGAGGCGGAACGGGCCGACCTGGCCCGCCGTGACGTGCCGATCTTCACCACCACGGTGGACTCCCGCGACCTCTGGACCGGCCGGGGACGGCGGCTGCCGGGACTCCTGGCCCGCTCCGGCCTCGCCGAGGCGCGCCGTCGGCTCGACCGGCTCGGCGAGCCCGACCTGGCCCGGCAGCGCTGGCTGATCGAGGCCGCCTTCGCCGCCCCGGTGGACGCCACCGACGCCCCCACGCGCGAGTGCGCTGGACGCTGGCCGACGTGTCGCCGACGCCGGTGCCTCCGCGCGCGGATTACCTGGCCGCCGCGGCCGAGGTGGCGGACGCGGTGGCCGCGCTCGCCTGCCCGGGTGCCGAGCCGACCTGGTTCGGCCTCACGCCCGGTGTCGCCGACCCGGGCCGCTGGGTGCCGGCACCACTCGGTCCGCATCTCTACGACGGGGTCGCGGGGGTGGCCCTGTTCCTGGCCCAGGCCGGCCGGCTCGCCGACGAGCAGCGATTCACCGACCTCGCCGAGCGCGCAGCAGCCGGGCTCGCCGACCGCGTCCTCGAGCACCGCATACCCGGCGAGCGGATCGGCGCGTTCACCGGATGGGCTGGGCTGCTCTACACCTTCGGTCACCTCGGGGCGTTGTGGCAGACCCGCCGGTTCGCGCCGGTCGTCGACACGGCCCTGGCACGGATCGTCGCGCTGGCCGGCACCGACCAGGCCGCCGATCTGGTCGACGGGTACGCCGGCGCCGTCCTCGCCGTTTCCCGCGCCGGCCTGGACCCCGAGCGGGTCGAGCCGGCCGTCCGCGCCGCCGCCCGACGGCTGCGCGTCGCCGCCGACCGCTACCCGCACCCGACCGGAGCGCCGACCGGTGCCCCGCTGGGCGGGCTGTCCCACGGGTCGGCCGGGATCGCCGCGGCGCTCGCTCAGGCCGGTCAGGCGACCGGTGACCCCGGGTACGCCGAGGCCGCCGCCCGCGCGCTCGCGTACGACCGCAGCCTGTTCCGGCCGGAGCAGGCGAACTGGGCCGACCTGCGGCGTCCTGGGCAGAGCACGGTGACCTGGTGCCACGGCGCACCGGGGATCGGCCTGTCGCGGCTGCTCGTCCGCGACGCCCTCGGTGCCGACGAGACTCTGGACGCGGAGATCAGCACCGCGGTCGGCACCACCCTGGCCACCGGGTTCGGTCGCAACCACTCGCTGTGCCACGGGGACCTCGGCAACCTGGACCTGCTGCTGGCCGCCGCCCCGCAGCACGCGCCGGCGCCGGCGGCGGCGGTGCTGCGCGACGGCCTCGCCTCTGGTTGGCGCTGCGCGAACCCCACCGCGCTCGCCACGCCGGAGTTGATGACCGGC
This sequence comes from Micromonospora sp. LH3U1, assembly GCF_028475105.1. Lineage (NCBI taxonomy): Bacteria > Bacillati > Actinomycetota > Actinomycetes > Micromonosporales > Micromonosporaceae > Micromonospora > Micromonospora sp. LH3U1. Next base: position 3,066,245 of record NZ_CP116936.1, read on the forward strand.
CTGTCGGGGATCGGCCTGGCCCTGCTGCGGCTCGCCGCGCCCGAACGGGTGCCGTCGGTCCTCCTGCTGGCCCCGCCGACGGACGCACGCACCAGCACGGCTGACATCCGGAGGCGGCAGTGGGCCGCCTGACCGCGTGGCCGCGCCGACGCCGGGTGCCGCTGGTCATGCAGATGACCGACGCCGACTGCGGGGCCGCCTGCCTGGCCATGGTCTCCCGGCGGCACGGCGTGCGCGCCTCGTTGGCGCAGGTCCGGGAGGGGCTGGACATCGGCCGGGACGGGGTCACCGCGCGGGCACTGCTGGCGGCGGCGCCACGGTTCGGGTTGAGCGGCCGAGCGTTCCGGGCCGACCCAGGCCAGCTGGGGACACTTCCCCTGCCGGCCATCGCGCACTGGGAGGGTGCCCACTTCGTCGTGGTGGAGGAGATCGGCCCACGGGGCGTACGGCTCGTCGACCCGGCGCAGGGGCGTCGGCTGCTCACGGCGGCGGAGTTCGCCTCCGGCTTCAGCGGAACGGTGCTGACCTTCACCCCCGACCCGCGGTCCGCCTCCGAACCGCCCGCGGCCCGGTCCGGCCCGGTGGCCAGGTGGCGGCGTGTCCGCCCGCTGCTGCGGCCCTTCCTGCCTCGGCTGGGCGTCGCGTTCAGCGTCTCCCTGGTGCTCCAGATGCTGGGACTGGCGCTGCCACTGGCCACCACGGTCGCCTTCGACCAGATCATGCCGGCCCGGGAGACCGCCCTCATGCCCTACCTGGCGCTGGGCATCGCGGCGCTGGTGCTCACCCAGTTCGGTGTGGCGTATCTGCGCTCCCGGCTCCTCGTCACACTGCAGGCGACGGTGGACGCCGCGTTGATGACCCGGCTGTTCGGGCACCTGTTGCGACTGCCGTACGCGTTCTTCCAGCAGCGGGCCAGCGGGGACCTGATGCAACGCCTGTCCAGCAGCATCCTGCTGCGCGAACTCGTCACCACCCAGGTGCTGACCGCGGTGATCGACGGCGTGCTCGTGATCGCGTACTTCGGTGTGCTGTTCGCCAGGGACCTCGCTTTCGCCGGGCTCGCCGCCGCGATCGGCGTCACCCAGGTGGTGGCCGTCGCGGTGGTCAACGGCCGGCTGCTGCGGTTGAACCAGCGGCACCTCACCGTGCAGGCGGACGCGGAGAGCGCACTGATGGAGGCGCTGTCGGGCATCGCGACGGTCAAGTCGATGGGCGCCGAGCGTCAGGTGTACGACGGCTGGCTGCGCCGCTACACCACGGCGCTGGACGCCGACGTCGCCCAGAACCGTCTGTCCGCCACGGTCGCCAACATCACCGCGAGTGTCCAACTGGCGGGCCCGCTGGCGCTGCTGTGGCTCGGCACCGGTCGACTCTTCGACGGCGCCGGCCTCGGTCAGACCCTGGGCCTGCAGGCGCTGGCGCTGTCCGCGCTCATCCCGCTCGCCTCCCTGGTGGCCAGCGCCCAGGTCCTCCAGTCGGTCGTGTCGCACCTGCAACGCCTGCGTGACGTCTTCGCCGCCCAGCCCGAACCGGCCGGGGATCCCGACCTGCCCGCGCCCCGGCTCACCGGCGCGATCAGCGTCCGTGACCTCAGCTTCCGCTACGACGGCGGTGCCGCGCCGGTGCTGCGGGACGTCTCCTTCGACGTCGCGCCGGGGGAGAAGATCGCCCTGGTCGGCCCGTCGGGAAGCGGCAAGAGCACCCTGGCCATGGTGCTGACCGGCCTCTACCGGCCCACCAGCGGGGAGATCCTGTTCGACGGGGTGCCGTTGTCGCGCATCGACCCGACCGCGCTGCGCCGCCAGTTCGGTGTGGTGCTGCAGGAGAGCTACCTGTTCCGGGACTCCATCCGGCGCAACATCAGCCTGGTGCACCCCGACGTGGGCATGCCGGCGATCCGGGCGGCCGCCGAGGTCGCCGCGATCGACGAGGACATCGCGGCGATGCCGATGGGGTACGACACCCAGGTTGCCGAGCGCGGGCAGGCCCTGTCCGGCGGGCAGCGGCAGCGGCTCTCCATCGCGCGGGCCGTGGCCGGGCAACCCGCTGTGCTCCTGCTCGACGAGGCGACCAGCCACCTCGACGTGGCCACCGAGCGGCGTGTCGACCAGGCCATCTCGGCGATGCGCTGCACCCGGATCGTGGTGGCCCACCGGCTGAGCACCGTCCGTAACGCCGACCAGATCCTCGTCGTCTCCGGTGGTCGCATCGTGGAACGCGGCCGGCACGACGACCTGCTGCGCGCCGGCGGCGTCTACGCCGACCTGGTCCGGTGTCAGTTGACCGACGACGAACCCGCTCACTCAGGAGGCGACGCGTGGATACCCGTACCGTGACCGCCGGCGCGACGCCGGACCGAACCGACACCGATCCCGCACGGTTCCCGGCGCGGCGGGTCCTCGTCGCCGCGTGCGGGTCCGCCGACGTCCTGACCCTGCCTCAGTCGATCATGGTGATGCGACACGCGTTGGGGCTCGACGTCCGGGTCGTGCTCACTCCCGCCGCGGCCCGCTTCGTGCCGGCTCGCTCGTTCACCCTCCTGACCGGACAGCCGGCGCTGACCGACGAGGAGGCGACGACGGAGATCCCGCACCTGACCCTGACGGCGTGGGCGGATCTGGTGCTGGTCATGCCGGCGACCGCCAACACCCTGGCCAAGGTGGCCCTGGGGATCGCCGACAACCTGGTCGGCACCTGCGTACTGGCCGCCGCCGCTCCGGTCGTGCTGGTGCCGTCGATGAACGCCGCGATGTGGCAGCGCCCCGCCGTGCAGCGCAACGTGGCGCAGTTGCGCGCCGACGGGTACGGCGTGGTGCCGCCCGTGCCCGTGCTCGCCCTGAGTACCGGCACTCTCGCCGGCCGGGGGATGCCGGCGGTCGAGGTGGTGCTGGAGTGGGTCGCCGCTCATCTTCGGGGTGGGGGAGAGGGCCGTGGCTGAGGCGCGTCTCGGGTACGGGCCGAGGATCGCCGCGGCAGCCACCGCGCTCGGCGCTGTCCTGCTCGTGGTGGCGGCAGTTCCGTTCCTGCGCGCGTACGCCGACCCGGCCGCCCGCCAGCCGGCCGCCGCGATCGGCGTCGGGGCCGACCGGGCCGGCTGCGATCCGGAGTTGACCGACCCGATCCGTGGCGCGGGCGTCCACGTCGGCCCGGGCACCGCCGAGCCGTACGCCACCCGGGTGCAGTATGACGTGGTCCCGCCGTCGTCCGGGCCGCACTTCGTGGTGCCGGCCCCGACTGTGCGCCGGTTCTACACCATCCGTGACCGCCCGCCGATCGAGACGTTGGTTCACAACCTCGAACACGGGTACACGATCCTCTGGTACGTCGAGCCGCTCGCCCGCAACCAGATCGAGGCACTGCGGGCGCTGGCGCGCACGCTCGGCGACGACCGGTACGGCGGCAGGTTCGTGGTCGCACCGTGGGATCCGGGGTACGGGGTGTTCCCCGAAGGCCGCCCGCTGGCCCTGTCGCACTGGGGAGCCACCGCCGGGTACCGGCAGTTCTGCGCCGAGGTCAGCGGCGCGGCCGTGGAGCGGTTCGTCCTGGCGCACCCGCGCAGCGACGCCCCCGAGCCGACCGGGATGTGACGCCGCCGCAGCGTGAACGGCGGCGGACGGTCAGCCCCGGATGGGAGAAGAGCCGTGCCGCCGCCGTCGTGCCGCGTCGACTAGAAGTTACCGGCCGAGTTGCACTTCACGCCCTGGTCGAGGCAGTTGCGCACCCGTGCGGCGAGCGCCTCGTCCTTCCACGCGTTGAAGAAGTCCGCGTGCATGGAGAACGAGGTGCCGGAGGCGAGGGTGATGCCGTCCGTGTTGGCGCTCAGCGGGTACGAGATCACGAACGACACCGAGGGGACCGGCACCGGGTGACTCTTCGGGCACGCCCCGGTGTGGTCACCGTTCGCCATGTGCGCCTTGTGGTCGGGGCTGTCCAGGTGCTTGCCGTCCCAGCAGTCCGGGAAGGTGATCTGCCGGACGATGTTCGCGGTCTTGGCGCAGACCGGGAAGGTCTTGTCGGCGCTGCGGCCGATTTCGCCACCGATACCGGCGCACCAGAAGTGGTTGCCCTGCTTGTCCGGAGTGTCGACCTGGTTCTTGGCGTTACCGGTGATCATTCGCAGGCCGAACGGGAAAGGCTGGGTCCTGCTCGGGTCCTTGAGGCGGGAACCGTAGTAGACGGTCACCTCCGTGGGGTCGACGACCTTGCCGTTCTGGTACATCGTCGGAATCCAGTATGCGGACTGGTCATCCGGCGAGTTGCACGTGGTCGCCTTCGACGATCGCAGCGACTCGGCGGTCGAGTTCGCGTTGGTCGACTTGTTGCCCCAGAACGTGTGGTTGTGCGAGCCGCCGACCAGCTTGGGCAGCACGATCGGGTCGTCGCTGTTGTGGTGGCTGGTCTTACAGCCGACATTGAACTCGGGCACCTTCACCGGGTTGCCGGTCACGGGCTTGGGCTTGCGCGCGAAGAATGCCTTTGTCGCGGCGGCCTGCCCGGCAGGGTCGATCGTGATCCAGCCACCGGATGCGGTGGGTGGGGCACTGCCGGTCGACGGAGTCGCCGGCTTGCCCGAGGCGGACGGGGTCGCCGAGGCGCCCGGCGCACTCGGCGTGGCCGACGGGTCGCCCGGGACGGCGGACGTCGGTGCCTCCGGGCCGGACGAGCCGATGCCGGTGTCGCTGGACGGACCGGACGCACCGGGAGTGCCCGGAGCCTCCTTGCATCCGCCGGCGAGCGCCACGCTCAACAGCAGCAGGGCGGTGACGGAACGACGTTGTCCAGGGGTGGATCGTAGAATCATCAACGGGGGCGCACCTTTCTTCCGAGAACGAAGAATACGAGTCGACCCCCTGAGCGCTTCCAACTGAGACGATTAATTCTCCCTTAAATATCGCTCAGCGATTGACCGATCAGCTTTGCGCAGCGGCCCAGCTGTCGTATCAATCTCATTTCCCTGATTTTTCTCTAAAAACTGTAATCGGCGACTCCCGCGCTACTCCACTTTCTTGAGTGGTCGGCCAACGGCGGTATCCGCGACGCCCCCACGATGGGCAGGTCGACGTGGCGCGGGTCATCCACACGGCGGAGGCCCGCCCACCTCGGGCTGTGGCACGCTTGGGCGGTGCGGCACACCGACCTGACCGGCCTCCTGGTGGTCGTCGGCGTGCTCACCGCCGCGACTGTCCTGGGCTGGTGGTGGCGTCGCCGCGACGGTCGGATCCGTCCGGTCGTCGCCGACGACCGACCCGTGGACTCCAACTCCGAGCCTGCCTCGTCGGCGCTCGCCGCGCTCGGTGTGCGCCCCGGGGCGGTCACCCTCGTGCAGTTCTCGTCCGATTTCTGCGCTCCCTGCCGGGCCACCCGCCGCCTTCTGACCGACATCGAGGGCCGCGTCGACGGGATCCACGTCGTGGAGATCGACGCCGAGCGGCACCTCGACGAGGTCCGCGAACTCGCGATCTGGCGTACACCGACGGTCCTCGTGGTCGACACCGAGGCCCGGATCGTCCAGCGCGTGTCCGGCGTGCCGGACCGCGACGAGCTGATAACCGCGCTCCGGCCACTGCTCGCCGGAGCCGCACGATGACCGGCACCGCGTTGACCGACGTTGCGTTGACCGGCGCCGCGTTGACGCGCAGGCGGACCGTGGACCACGGCCGGCTGTCGGCGAGCCTCTGTCCGGCGTTCCCTTCCGCCTGAGTCCTTCCTCGCCTCCGCCGGGCCCACCCTCGCGCGCCCGGCGTCCTCGCCGAACGGAACCCACATGCTGCTCGACCCTCGCGCGCCCCGGTTCGCCGCGGCCATCACCACCGTGGTCCTCGCCGTCGCCCTCGTCACCGGCTCGACCCTGTTGCTGATCGTCCAGGCGGTGATCTTCGCGGTGACCGCGGCCAACCCCCGCCTCGGCCCGTACGGTCTGCTCTACCGTTCCCTCGTCGCGCCCCGGGTCGCGCCGCCCTCCGTGCTCGAACCGGTGGCCCCGGTGCGGTTCGCGCAGCTCGTCGGGCTGGTGTTCGTGGTGGTCGCGGTGACCGGGCAGCTGGCCGGTGTGCCGGCGCTCGGCCTCGCCGCGACCGGCGCGGCACTGGCCGCCGCGTTCCTCAACGCGGCCTTCGACCTCTGCCTCGGCTGCGTCGGATACCTTGCCCTGCGTCGGCTGGCGGGTCGGCCGATGGCGGCCCGCGTGCCGGCTGGGCTGTCCTGACCGTCGAGCGCCATTCCGTCCGTGACCGTCGGGTCGACGGCGTCTCGTCAGCAGCTGTCGCGTGCCTTGCGCAGAAAGGCCTCCCGCGACACGACCTTCGTCGTGTCCCGTCCGCGCGGCACCAGCACCTCGTCCGGGCCGATCCGCGGGAAGTCCGCGAGAGTGAAATCGACCGAGATGGCTTTATGGCGGGCTCTTCCGCTGACGCTGTAGGTGACCCCGGGCCGGAGTTCGGTGAGCGGCTCGACGTCCACGGCCATGCCCGCCTCAGCCGCAGAGATGTCGACGATGTCGTTGACCTCCCAGCCATCGGGCGGCTGTCCGAACAGGGGAACCTCCACGACCTCGCTCGTGGGTCGGCCGCTGACGCTCCAGGTGAACAGTGGTCGCTCGCTCACGTCGCCCGGGTGGTCGTTCTCGAACACACCGACCCGCGCGGAACTGTCGTCGCACGTGACCAACACGCCGACCGGCTGACCGTCCTGGACGGCGAGAGCGACAAGCGGCTCGTCAGGTGGGGAGCAGGCGGCCAGAAGGCTGAGCAGGGGAAGCGATAGCAGAATCCACGGAAATCGTTTTCTGCGCATCTCCGCAGCATTCCAAGGCGACATCACACTTCGATGGCCCGAGGGTCACGAAAGGTAGACGGAGCGGGTGGCCAGTCTCCGACCGGGTGGTGTCTGGGACACCGCGAATTCCGTGAAACAGCGCGCGGCGCCTACCGGCGCGGAGAGAATTGCGGCCACGGAACACGAGAGCGGGGGACGGTTGATGGGGTTGAGACGGCGATTGGCCCTGGTGGCGGTGACCGTAGCCGCGACACCTCTGGTCCTCGGCGGATGTACGGCCGAGCGGAAGTTCGCCGCGCGGCCCGCCGAGCGGGAGTTGCCATCGCCGGAACTGACCCTCACACCTGCCGACCTGTCCCGTGACGTGCCGGTCAGCGCCGAGGTCACGACGCTCGTCAAGGGCGGGACGATCACCGCTGTGCGTATCGCCGACGACAAGGGCACGCCGGTCAGGGCGGAGCCACGGGAGGACGGGTCGGCCTGGGTGCCGACTGCTCCGTTGCAGCCGCAGCGCACCTACACCGCCGAGGTGACCGCCACCGGCGACTCCGGGAGGACCACCACCCGCAGGACGACCTTCACCACCATGGCGACATCGACGAAGCCGCAGGTGACCAGCACGTTGTATTTCGCTGGGAAACGGACGTACGGCACGGCCATGCCGGTGACCATCGCATTCGATCCGCCCATTGCGAAAGCGGCTCGCGCTGGTGTGCAGCGTCGGTTGTTCGTGACAACAAACCCACCGCAGCCGGGGGTCTGGTCCTGGGTGGACGACGGCAGTCAGGTCTATTACCGGGCTCCCACCTTCTGGCGGCCGGGCACGACCATCAGCGTCCGGGCCGGACTGCAGGGCCTGCCGATCGGCAGGAACCACGTCGGTGACGCCGATCGTGCCGCCACGTCCAGGATCGGGCGGCAGGTGGCGCTCGAGGTCGACAACGCCACGAAGCAGATGCGCGTGCTGCGTGACGGCAAGCTGATTCGCAGGATCCCGGTCAGCCTTGGCAAGCCGAGCACGCCGACCTCCAGCGGCAAGATGGTGATCATGGAGAAGCATCAGCGCACCACCTTCGACACGCGCGGCGAGCCGAACGGCGGCTACGTGGTGGATGTCGAGGACGCGCAACGGCTCACCTGGGGCGGCGAGTTCATCCACGGGGCGCCCTGGTCGGTGTCGGAACAGGGACACCGCAACGTCTCGCACGGCTGCACGAACGTCTCAGCGGCCGCAGCCGATTGGCTGATGGGCGTCACCCAGGTCGGTGACCTGGTCACCTTCACCGGCACCGAGGTCCGGCTGCAGCCGGGCAACGGTTGGACGGCCTGGAACACCAGTTGGAGCGAGTTCGTCAAGGGCAGCGCGCTGCCCGTACCCGCTGGTCTTCGATCGGCCCCGACCCCGGTGCCGCACGCGGGCGCCGTCGCCAGCCGCTCACCGTCGCCGGTCCCGCCCGCCCCCGGCGGCTGACCGGCAGATGTGTGGCGCGCTCATGTCGCTTGCCGCACATCCCTACCCTCCGGGCTATGACGTACGAGCCGATGATGGTGCCCAGCCCGAAAGCCAACCGGACAACTCGTACGGTCCTGATCGTCGTCGGCGCGTTGCTCGCGCTGTGCTGCACGATCGCCGTCTGCGTCGGGTTCTGGCTCTACCGCACCGTCCAGGACAACGCCGAGCCGGCCCGGGCGGCCGCGGTGGCGTACGTGGACGACATGCGGGCCGGCAACTACCCGGCCGCGTACGGCCGCCTGTGCGGCGAGGTGCGCGAAACCATGACGCAGGAGGATTTCGCCCGGATCCAGGCTGCGCAGCTGAAGATCAGTAGCTACGAGATCACCGGTGTGAACGTCAGCAACTACAACGGCCGGATCACCGCGAGTGTCACCGTTGAGATGGTCCAGTCGGCCACGGGTGCGCGGTTGACGCAGCGGATGGCGTTGGTCAAGAGGGACGGTGAGTGGCTCGTCTGCCAGTGACTCACCGCACCGGTGCGGTTGCGGTGTAGAAGGCGCTCGGGTCGTTGGCCAGGGACGCCTTGACGTAGGCGCTCCACTCGTCGGCGAGGACCTCGATCCGGCCGGCCTCGATGCCGTCCAGAGCGGCGCGTACGACGTCGGCGGGGTCGACCTTCTCGCCGTCGTAGCCGGCCGACATGTCGGTGTCGGCACTGCCCAGGTGCAGTCCGGTCACCAGAGTGCCCTGGCCGGCGAGTTCCAACCGGATCCCGTTGGTCAGGCTCCACTCGGCTGCCTTCGCCGCCCCGTAGGCGTTGGCCCCGTTGTAGGAGAACCACGACAACGCCGACAGGACGTTGAGGATTCCGCCTCCGCCGTTCGCGCCGAGCACCGGAGCGAACGCCCGCACCATGCTCAGGGTTCCGTAGAAGTGGGTGTCCAGCTCGGACCGGATCTTGCTCAGATCACCGGTGACCAGGTTGGTCCAGGTGGAGATTCCGGCGTTGTTGATCAGCAGGGTGACGTCGGACGCGACGGCCGCCGCCTCTTCGACGGATCGCGGGTCGGTGATGTCCAACCGGAGCTTGTCGACGCCGGGGGTGTCGATCTGCTCCGGGTTGCGGGCCGTGGCGTACACCTTGGCCGCTCCGCGCTCCAACAGTTGCCGGGCGAAGTGTCGGCCGATGCCACGGTTGGCGCCGGTAACCAGAGCGATCGAACCGGAGATCCGCATGATTGATTGCCTCCTTGCAGGTTCGGGGACGAGCCGTACGCGAGCTACGTTAAAACCTGACGTATACGTGAGGGACAAGGTCGTGTGACTGGTGTCACCGGCCGGGGGAGGGTCCATGCGGATCGGTGAACTCGCCACGAAGACCGGGGTGTCGGTGCGAGCCCTGCGCTACTACGAGGAGCAGGGCCTCCTGAGCGCCGCACGCAGCAGCGGCGGCCAGCGCCACTACCCCGACAGCGCGCTCGACCGGGTGCACCTCATCCAGATGCTGTACGCCGCCGGCCTGTCCAGCCGGACCATCCTGGACCTGCTGCCCTGCGTCGACGCGAAGGTCAACACACCGCAGTCGCGGGCCATGCTCCGCGCCGAACGCGACCGCATCGATCGGCAGATCACCCAACTCCTGGAGGCGCGAGACCGGCTCGACGCGGTCATCGCGTTCAGCGAAAGCGCGGCCAGCGGTTGCACCCGGACGGACACCGACGCCCTGGTGGCGTAGCAGGCGTGACGGCGCGTCAGCCCGAACGCTCAGATGGGGGCGAGCCCCGGGATGCCGTACTGCTGATCGAGGACCTGCATGGCGGCGCCCGCGGCGATGACGTCCGCGCCGAGGCTGGACAAGGCAACCGTCGTGGTGAGCCAGTCCGCGCGTCGCGCGTCCGCCCCGACGGCCTCGACAACTGCCGCGAGATAGGTCTCCGGGTGCCGTAGGAGATCCGCGCCCGCCAGCACCACGTGGGCGAGGTCGAGTGTCTGGAGCAGGTTGACGACGCCCACTGCCACGACGCGGGCGGCGCGGGTGATGTCTCCGGCCTGGGCGGCCTGGTTGTGCACGATCTCCAGGCAGCCGTGGCGCCCGCAGACACAGAGGGGCCCGTCCAGGTCGACGACCGTGTGCCCGAATTCTCCCGCGTTGGTGTGCGCGCCCCGGTGGGCTGTGCCGCCCAGCCAGAAGCCGCCGCCGATACCGGACTCGACCATGATGAGAGCCGCGTCGCCGAACGTCGCGCCGTGCCGCCAGGCCTCGGCCGTGATCCCCGCGGTGACGTCCTTGTCGAGGTGGACGGGCAGGTCCAGGTGTTTCTCGGCGATCTCGCGCAGCGGTACGTCGTGCCAGTGCCGCAGACCGTGGGCGTCACGGACCAGGCCGTTGGCGTGGTCCAGCGGGCCGATCATCCCGATGCCGACGCCGGTGAGCCGGCCCCGGAGGTCGGTGATGCCGGGTATCGCGTCGATGCCGGACGCCAGGACGTCGAGGAGTTGCTGCGGGGTGAAGTCGCCGGGCAGTGGGTTGACCGTCGAGTGGTGCACGGTGCCGGCCAGGTCGACCAGGGTCAGCCGCAGCGTGCGCCGCGCGACGTGGGCGCCGATCGCGTACCGGCTGTCGGGGACGAGTTCGTGGACGACTGCGGGCTTGCCGATGCCCGGGCGGCGAACGCCGGCGGGACGGATCAGGCCGTCGGCGGTCAGTCGGGCGATGACCTTGGAAACCGCCTGCGGCGTCAGGCCGGTGGCCGCGACCACGGTCGACCGTTCGAACGTCCGGACGGTACGCCCCACCGCCATGACCAGTGCCTGGTTGTAGCCGCGCAGGAACGTGACGTCCGCAGTGATGCGAGTCATCTCCCCACCCTATTACGCAACGCTGTTGCTAAATTTTCTCGGTGATCGAGATGAGCAGAGGCCGACGGGTAGCGGCGTTGGTCGCACTGGCGCTGGGTGGCGTCGCCATCGGCCTGACCGAGTTCGTGGCGATGGGCCTGCTGCCCGACATCGCGCGCGGTCTCCTCCCGCAGGAGTACGCCCAGTCGTCGTCGGGCGCGGTTGCTCGGGCCGGGTGGATGATCACCGCCTACGCGCTCGGCGTGGTCGTGGGCGCGCCCCTCATCGCCGCGCTGAGTGCGCGCCTGCCCCGTAAGAAGCTCGTGCTCGGGCTGCTCGCGCTCTTCGCCGTCGGCACGGTCGCGTCCGCGATCGCCCCCACCTTCGACCTGGTTCTGGTGGCCCGGTTCGCGGCGGCGCTGCCGCACGGCGCGTACTTCGGAGCAGCCGGCCTGCTCGCGGCGACCCTGATGGGTCCCGGTAACGAGGCCCGCGGTTTCGCCACCGTGCTCAGCGGCCTGACCGTGAGCAACGTGGTCGGCGTACCCCTCATCACACGGCTCGGGCAGACGGCCGGCTGGCGCGTCGCGTACCTGGTGATCGCCGGCGTCTTCCTACTCACCCTGCTGGCGGTGCTCGCGGTCGTTCCGGAGGTCGCCGCGGCGGTCGACGGCTCGCCGGCCGCCGAGCTGAAGGCGCTGCGGACCCCGCAGGTCTGGCTTGTCGCCGCGACGGGCGCGGTCGGGTTTGCCGGGTTCTTCGCGGTCAACACCTATATCGCGCCGGTCACCACCGACGTCGCCGGCCTCTCGGCCACGATGGTGCCGTGGGCACTGGTCGCGGTGGGCCTCGGCATGACGGTCGGAAATGCCCTGGGCGGTTGGTTCGCGGACCGCGACCTGCAGCGGAGCATGGTCATCGGCTTCGTCGCGATGACCGTGAGCATTGCCGTCTTCAGCCTCGTCGCGTCGACCAGCGTCGGCTTGTTCGTGGGCGCGTTCCTGGTCGGCGCGACAAGTCTCTATCTCGGCCCGGTCCTGCAGGCACGCCTGATCACGGTCGCCCCCGGAGCACAGATGATGGGCGCGGCGCTCAACCAGTCCGCGATGAACATCGCGAACAGCCTGGGCGCGGCCCTGGGCAGCGTCGCCATCGCCGCCGGGCTCGGTTACCTCGCACCGGCCCGGGTGGGTATCGCCCTGGCGATCGTCGGGCTGGCCCTGGGGATGGTCAGCTTCGCCGTCGGGCGACGCACGCGTGAGCGGGTCCCGGCCACCGTCACGAGCTGAGATGGCCGGGCCGCCCACGGCAGGTGCTCAGAAGTCGTCGACGCTGACCGTCACCCGATGGGCGCTCGATCTCCAGTTGGGCACGTTGACCACGTCGTACCCGCCGCCGCGTTGACCCACGGTGATCCGCACGAGGCCGAGGTGCGCCGGTGTGGCCGGGATGAACAGGTCCATGCCGGTGATGAAGGTCTGGCTGAAGAACTCCGGCAACGGCGCGGTCAGATCAGTCACGCCGTCGCTTCCGTCGTCGAACGCGAAGATGGCGATCGTCCTCTTGACCCGGGGGGCGTTCGCCGCGTTCAGGACATCCCTGCCGTTGATCCAGAGGTTGTCGCCGGCGTCGCCCTGGTCGCCCCACCACTCCTTCTGGCGTTGGATCGTCAGCGCCGTGTGCCGGTCGCTGGTGTCGACCAGCGCGCCCAGACCCTCGCCCGGCACGCTGGTCGCCAGGCGTACGAACGAATCCGAGCGCAGGAACGGCTGGAAGTAGAAATGGTGCGTCGCGGCGCCGGAACGCACGATCGCGAACTCGTAGCGGGCCGTGGCGAGCACCGGAAAGGGCCCGAACGAGCCGTCGCCACTCAGGGGCACCCGATGCACGGGCCGGTGTGACAACCGACCGCCGGTCAGGGAACTGACCGGGTAGACCTCAAGAGTCGCGTCGGTGACGCCGACGTTGCTCGGGAAGAGCACCGCGCGACCGGAGACCCGGGCGGTGCCGAGGAGTTGAGGCACGATCCGCGTCGTGTGGGGCGCGCGACCCTGAAGAAAACGGAAGATCTCGCCGAACGACTCCGGCGACGACACGGTCTGGGTGTGGGACTGGTCGGTGAAGTGCACGTTGGTCGCGCCGACGATGGCGCGGGCCGGGTCGCCCTCACCCCAGATCGCGAGGGTGGGCACCCCGCCTGGCGGGGACGACGCGGTGCGTCCGTCCAGGTTGACGTAGTGCGCGACCCGGCCGGCGCGCGCCGGCGAGCTGGTGAGATAGCCCTGCATGACGAAGGTGCCCAGGGAATGCGCGAGCAGGTCGACCTTGTCCGTGCCGGTCGCCGCCAGCAGGCGGGAGATCCGTGCGTCGAGCCCCGCGTACACCTGAGGCAGGATTGCCGCGATGTTCGGTGAGTCGTACTCGTGGGCTTCGATGATGTCGATGGGGTAGCCGTTGCTGGCGAGACGTCTGGCCTGCGACTGGAACTGCGAGGCTGATCCGGCACTGCCGTGCACGAAGATCACTGGACGGTACGTCGGTGTGGCGGCCGCTTCGGCGGCGCGCGGAACGGGTGCGATGGACAGGCTGGCCGCGAGGGCGCCCCCGGCCACCACGGAGAGCAGTCTCCGGCGGAACGTGTGCATCGGTCCTCCACCTTGATGGACGAAGTATCTGCACTGCTAGCGCAAGTATCGTGTCAGGGTGAGGCTCAGCGGTCCACACCTCCCTGGCGATCTCGACGAATTCGGGGACCGGCGAGGATCAATGGTGCAGTGGCGCTGCGGTCAGTTGACCTCTTTGGCCAGCAGGTCGCCGACGGCGGCACGGACCGGGTCGGGGTTCGCCCAACTCCAGTTGGGGTGCGCGCGGTTGGTGAGCAGGGCGAGCACGAGTTTGCGGTTGGGGTCGACCAGGAGCGAGGGGCCGGCGAAGCCGGTGTGGCCGAAGGTCCGGGTGGAGGCCAGCCTGCCCATGAACCAGCTCTGGTTGAGGACGACCCCGAGGCCGTGGGCCGAGGTCCGGTTGGGCCGCTCGGGGTCGACGGCGGGCTTCCCGGCGTTGTGGTTGGTGAGCATCCGGCGCACGGTCGCCTCGGCGAGGATCCGCTTGCCCTTGTGGGTGCCCCCGTCGAGGAGCATCTGACCGATCGCCGCGAGCTCGCTGGCGGTCGCGAAGATGCCGGCGTGACCGGCGATGCCGCCGAGGTGGTTGGCGACGTCGTCGTGGACGGTGCCACGGAGCAGGCCCCGGGACGAGCGGGCGTCGGTGGCGACGAGGCGGCTGGACCTCGCGCCGGTGGACATCCAGGTCCTGGGGTTGAAGCCAGTGTCGCGCAGGCCGAGCGGGCCGGTGAGGTTGCTCCTGAGCGCCTGGTCGAGCCCCTGACCGGTGACCTTCTCGACGATCTTGCCGGCGACCATGAGCCCGACGCTGGAATAGCGGAACGTGTTCCCGGGAACGGCGCCGGAGACCAGCCCGGTGGTGAGTACGGCGTTCCAGCGGGCCGCGTTGTCGGGAAGGCCGGTGACCTTGGCGCCCACAGGAAGACCGCTGGTGTGGGTGAGCAGCATCTCGACGGTGATCCGCTCCTTGCCCGCTCCGGTGAAGGCCGGCAGGTAGTCGCGGACCGGCGCACCCAGGTCGACGTGCCCCTTGTCGACCTGCTGCAGCAGCAGGATGGCCGTGTACACCTTCGTGACCGAGGCGAGGTCGAAGATGGAGTCGGGGCGCATCGCGACACGCTGGCTCGCCGTGAGGAGCTTCGGGCCCGCGCCGTAGCGCAGCGCCTCCCCGACAGCGATGTGCACCGTCGTCTTCCCATCGACCAGGACGACAGCGACCGCGCCGGGGAAACCCTTGTGCTGAACGGTCTGCGGTGTCGCGGGCAGATGTCGCCGCAGCAGCGCGGTCACGTCCTGCGCGTAGGGGGCCTGACCGGCTGGCACGGCACCGCCGTTCCCGGGCGCAGTGGCGGTCGGTGCGCCGGACGGCGTCCTGATGTTTCCGGCCGAGCCGAATCCCACCCTGTTTCCGGCGGCGTCGGTCGCGGTCACCGCGTCGCCGGGACCGGCCAGACCGGAATCCGCCGCGCCGTTGTGACCGCATCCGGCGAGCGCGGAGGTGGCGGCGGCCAGGCCGACCCCGAGCAGAGTGCGACGCGCGACGGGCATGCCGGAGATCGTGACAGGCGGCATCGACGCGCGCCAACCGACCCACCCGCACGCCGGTCGTGTCCACCGCACCGTCCGGCAGGTGGTCACCTAGCGGACACGGTCGGTTGACGTTCGACGGGTTTGTGCGACGATCGGCGTGCGTCACTCCGAACGACCGCCCACCGGTCTGTCCGCGCCCCGTTCGCTGGCAGACCCGGGGAGGGCACCACCCCTCGCATCCCTTTGGAGAGCACGATGTCCCCCTCCCCGTCTCGGGTCTTCGCAGAGCTGAACGCGGTGCGACCCCCCGACGAGCACTCCCCGATGATGGGTACGGCCGTCGTGGTCGGCGGCAGTGTCGCCGGCCTGCTGGCGGCCCGGGTGCTGTCCGATTACGCCGACACCGTCGTCATCATCGACCGGGACGACCCGCAGCTGCCGGGCGCGCGGGCCGGCGTACCCCAGGGGACGCAGCTGCACGCGCTGCTGCCCGGCGGTCTCCTCCAGCTGGAGCGGCTGTTTCCGGAGTTCCGCGACCAGGCACTGGCTCACGGGGCGGTCGAGGCACCGCCCGCGTCCAGGCGCAACTACCTCGACGGCCGTCTGAAGGTCGTCGTCCCCGACGACGCCAACAGCCTGGCGGGCAGCCGGCCCCTCCTGGAGGGACTGATCCGCCAGCAGGTGCTCCGACTGCCCAACGTCAAGACGGTCACCGCCCGTGCCACCGGTCTCGTGTTCGACGGCACCGCGGTCACCGGGGTCCGCTGCGACGTCGGCGGGGTGCCCGGCGTCGAGAGCGCAGACCTCGTGGTGGACGCCATGGGGCGTTCGAGCAAACTGTCGGACTGGCTGGAACGGGCCGGCTGGGAGCGGCCGGTCACGCGGCGGATGACCGTGCACCTGAACTACGCGACCGCCCTGTTCCGACGCCCGGCGGTGACCCCGGCCCCGACGGTCGTCCTGGCCCTGCACACTCCGAAGATGGCGTCTGACGTGGCCGGCGCCGCATTCTTCGCCATCGAGGACGGTCGGTGGATGGCCATGATGGCCGGTTACGGCGACAACCGTCCGGGCCGCACCGGGGAGGACTTCGTCCGCCGCCTGCGGGAGCAGTTCCCACCGGAGTTCGGCGACGTCGCCGGCCAGGAGATGCTCGGCGACGTCCAGACCTACCACCATGCCGACAGCCGGCGGCGCGACTTCCACGCGCTTCGCCGGTTTCCGGCCGGGCTGGTCAGCGTCGGCGACGCCGTCGCGTCGTTCAACCCGGTGTATGGGCAGGGGATGACGGCGGCGGCCCTGCACGCGGCCTGCCTGTCGACGTACCTGCGGTCCGGCCCGGACCTGACCGTCCCCGCGCACCAGTACCTCGCACTGCAGAAGGTCGTGGTCGACGCCGCGTGGTCGATATCAACCTCTGCCGACCTGGCGCTGCCGCACGTCGACGGGCCCTACCCGCGCGGCCACCGGATCACCAGCTGGGCCAGTAGGCAGATCATCGCCGCGACCGTCACGGACGTGGCGACCGCGCGACGGTTCAACGAGGTCGTCTCCATGCAGGAGCATCCGCTCTCGCTGACCCGCCCCGGCGTGCTCCTCGGTGCCATGCGCGCCAACCGGCGCGCACGCTGACCGCCCTCGCGGCCCGCGCCGCGCGGCTAGCGGGGGAGCTTGCGCAGGATGTCGACGACGAAGCGGTGGTCGTCCAGCTGCGGTAGTCCGGAGACACCGACCCAGCCCACCACGCCGGTGCCGCGAACGCGCAGCGGCACCGCGCCACCGGCCGCCGCGTACCGCGAGGCCGGCAGACCGAACTTCTCCGTCAGCGTGACCTGCTTGTCCTGGCACAACCGGGCCATGTACAGCGACGAGTGCTCGAACCGCATCACCACCCGCCCCTTGCGGCGCAGCCAACCGTCGTTGTCCGCCGTCGACCCCGGCAGGCCACAGTGGAACAGCTGGCGTCCGGCCCGCCACACCCCCACCGACACCGGCAGCCGCTGCTCACTCGCGGCGGCGACGGCGAGCATTCCCAGCTCGTACGCGTCCGTCTCGGACAGGCCCGCCAGCTCCAGCTCGCTCTCCTCGCGCAGCAGCTCGTCCAACGTCGGCCACGGGTCACGGTCAGCTGACATGTTCGCTCTCCTCGTCGTACGGGGTGATCACCAGGCGCAGGGCGCGTAGTCCTTCAGGAAACAGCCGTACAGGTCCTCGCCCTGCTCGCCGCGGACGATCGGGTCGTACACCCGGGCCGCGCCGTCGACCAGGTCCAGCGGGGCGTGGAAACCCTCGTCCGCCAGCCGCATCTTCGTCGGGTGGGGACGTTCGTCGGTGATCCAGCCGGTGTCGACGCTGGTCATCAGGATGCCGTCGGTCAACATCTCCTCGGCGCTGGTGCGGGTCAGCATGTTCAGCGCGGCCTTGGCCATGTTGGTGTGCGGGTGCCCCGGCCCCTTGTAGCCGCGGCCGAACTGCCCCTCCATCGCCGACACGTTCACCACGTACTTGCGGCGGGCCCGCGCCGCGGCCATCGCCGGGCGCAGCCGGCTGACCAGAACGAACGGCGCGGTGACGTTGCACAGCTGCACTTCGAGCAGCTCGACCGGGTCGACCTCCTGCACCCGCTGGACCCAACTGTTGACCGAGTCGAGGTCCGGCACGAGCCCCCCGGCGTCGATGGCCGTGGACGCCGCGATCCGTTCCGGTGAGGCGGAGCCGCTGGTGAGTGCCAGCGCGGTGAGCGCGTGCGGGGTGAGCGCGGTCGACTGCGGGCCGGCGGTCAGACTGCCCACCGGGCCGCTCTGGCCGTCCGGCTTCGCGAACGTGATCAGCTCCGGCAGTGGTCCGTCCGGCAGGGCCGCGGCCTCCGCGGCGATGAGCTGCGCGTACGCCCCGGGGGAGCGGCGAACGGTCTGCGCCGCGTTGTTGATCAGGATGTCGAGGGGGCCCTGGCTGCTGACCGAGTCGGCGAGGGCGATCACCTGGGCGGGGTCGCGCAGGTCGATCCCGACGATGCGCAGGCGGTGCAGCCAGTCCCCGCTGTCGGGCATCGCGGCGAACCTGCGGACCGCGTCGTGCGGGAACCGCGTGGTCACCGTCGTGTGTGCGCCGTCGCGCAGCAGCCGCAGCGCGATGTACATGCCGATCTTGGCCCGGCCGCCGGTGAGCAGCGCGCGCCGGCCGGTCAGGTCGGTACGGGCGTCGCGGCGTTCCCGGTTGAGCGCGGCGCAGGACGGGCAGAGTTGGTGGTAGAAGGCGTCCACCTCGCGGTAGCGCTGCTTGCAGACGTAGCAGCCGCGCGGATTGTGCAGGAAGCCCGCCGTCTCACCGGCGGCGGAGGACGCGAGCGGGATGCCCTGGGTCTCGTCGTCGATCCGCCCGGGAGCGCCGGTGGCGGTGGCCTCCGTCACCGCGCGGTCGGCCGCGAGGAGAGCATCTCGCCGTTCCTCACGTCGCCGCTGCTTGATCACCTTGTAGAGCCGGGCGGTGGCTCGCTGCACCCGCACCACGTCGGGGTGGTCGGGGGGCAGGGCCTCCAGCGCCTCGAAGACGCTGAGGCAGGCCTCCAGCCGGCTTCGGTCAATGCCATCTTGACCGTTTTCGGTAATGTTGTCCACCGTCATGCGTCTCTGTCTCGTCCCGTATCCCGTGCCGGATCCAGCCGGCCCACCCCAAGTCCGACCCAAAACTGTACGCACCACGCGATCCGCCATGCACCCCGCGTGCTGCTCGGCTCCGTCAGCCATGGGCTACCGGCGGCCAGTCTGGGACCGGCGGTCGTCCGGGCCGTGCACGCGTGAGGGATGCTGGGTCCGTGCAGATCACCACCCTCGGTCCATTCGCCGTCGACGGCCAGCCCGTTCGGGGCGAACGGCTCGCGGCGGTGATCCGCGCGCTCGTCGACGCGCGTGGGCGGGCGGTCTCCACGAGCCTGCTCGTGGACGCCGTGTGGGACGGCGCGCCACCCGACGACGCGACTGGCGCCGTCCAGGCGCTCGTGTCCCGGGTGCGCCGTCTCGGGCTGCCCGTGGTCGCGGTGCCGGGCGGATACCGTCTGCCCGCCGAGGAGGTCACCGTCGACGCGGTCGAGGCGCGCGCGCTCATCGACCAGGCGCGGACCGTGCTCCGACGCGGTGACGTCCGTGCCGCCCGCAGCGTGGCCGATCAGGCGCGTGGGCTGTTCCCCGAGGTTCCGGAGCTGGTCACCGCCGAGGACACGCGCCTGTTCGCGGACGTCGCCGCCCTGCGCGCGCAGGCGGCACTCGCTGGCGCGGGCCCGTTCGACGAGGCCGACCTGAGCCGGCTCGTCGCGCGTACGCCGCCCGACGAGCCGTCCGCCGCCCTGCTCGTCCGGGTGCTCGCCGCCCAGGGGCGGGAGGCGGAGGCACTGGAGGTGGTCGAGCGACTCCGGGCCGAACTGGCCGACCGGTACGGCACCGACCCGTCGCCCGTGATCACACAGGTCCACCTGGCGCTGCTGCGCGGCGAGCTGACCACCCCGGTCGCCCAGGCGCCGCCCCGGCAGCCGACGCGGATCGCCCTGCCCACCGCCTGGCGCCGGCCGATGACCGCCCTCGTCGGCCGGGAGCGGGACGTCGAGACCGTGGGCGAGGCCCTCACCAGTGCGGCCCTGGTGACGATCGTGGCGACCGGTGGCGCGGGTAAGACCCGGCTCGCCGCCGAGGTGACGCGCCGCGCGGCGGCGTCCGGGCAGTCGGTACGCGTGATCGAACTCGCCGGCCTGCGCTCGCCCGACGAGGTGCTGCCCACGGTGCTCGCGGCGCTCGGGGGCGCGGACACCTCGGCAACCGGCGGCAACCTCGGCCTTGAGCGGCGGGTGCTCAGCCCCGAGGAGCGGCTACGCGCGGTCGCACCCGACCTCGACGGGTTGGTCGTGCTGGACAACTGCGAACACGTGCTCGACGCGGTAGCGACCGTCGTGGCGGACCTGGTCGCGGTGACCTCGCCGGAGGTCACGGTGCTCGCGACGAGCCGCGCCCCGCTGGGCCTGGCCGGCGAGCTGGTCCATCGGCTGACCGCGTTGCCGGACACCGACGCGCTCGCCCTGGTCGAGTCCCGGGCGAGGGCCGGAGGTGCGGTGCCGACCTGGGACACCGAGCGGGTGCTGGCGCTGTGTCACCGCCTCGACAACCTGCCACTGGCACTCGAGCTGGCCGCCGCGCGACTGCGGCACATGCCGATCGACGATGTCCTCGCCGGGCTGAGTGACCGGTTCGCTCTGCTCGACGACGCCCTGCGTGGCCTGCCGGAGCGGCACGCGAGCCTGTGGGCGATGGTCGACTGGAGCAGGGAACTGCTCACCGCGGGCGACCGTGAGTTACTCCAACGGGTCGCGGCCATCCCCGCGCCGTTCACCGCCGACCTCGCCGCTGCGGTCGCGCAGACCCCGGACGTACGGCGCGGCCTGGCGACGCTCGTCGAACAGTCCCTGTTGACCCTGGTCGAGGGGGACGGTCCGCCCCGCTACCGGATGCTCGAGACGGTCCGTGAGTACGGCGAAGCCCGGCTCGACGCGGCGGACGCCCGAGGGCCAGCGATGGCCGGCCTGGTCGGGTGGGCCCGGGAGCAGGCCGTCGCGCTCGCCGGCCGTTTCGTCGGCCCTGGCCAGGTCGAGGCGCTCCGCCGCTGCACCGCCGAGCAGGACAACCTGGTCGCGGGCCTGCGGTGGGCGCTAAGGGAGGACGACGAGCCCGCCTCGGTCGACGTCGCCACCGCGCTGTTCCACCTCTGGTCGGTGCGTGGCCTGCACCTTGAGGTCCTCGCGTGGGCGCGCGGGCTGCTGAACGTCGACGACCCGGAGCGACGCCTGCGGTCGGCGATCCTGCGGGGCAGGGCCAGCGGCCGGCCGCTGCCCAACGCCGACCGTCTCGCCTGGACGTGCGTGGTGATCAGCGTGAACGCCGGCATCAGCGCCGATCTGCGGCCCGCCGTGCTCGCCCGGCGGGCCCTGCGGACGCTCCAGGCCGAACGGCCCGCCGAGGTGTCGCCCCGGCTGACCGCACTCGCGTCGGCGTTCCCCGGCTTCGACGCGTCCGATCTGGAGCAGAGCATGAAGAGCGCGACCGAGATGATCGCGCACCCGGACCCGTACGTGCAGGGCCTCGGGCTGTTCGCGCGCGCGGCGGTACGGGAGAACAGCGGCCTGCCGGAAGCGTCGATCAGTGACGCCGAGCAGGCGTACCACCGCTTCGAGGTTGCCGGTGACCACTGGGGCATGGCGATGGCGGCGGGTGCCGTCGGGCAGTTCCTGATCCCGGGCGGGGAAGCCCGGTCGGCCGAGTGGCTGAAGCGCAGCGTTCAGCACATGGAACTGGTCGGCGCCGCGCAGGACGCGCGGTCGATCCGGGTCCGGCTGGACGTGCAGCTCGCCCTCACCGGCGATGCCGATGCGGAGCGGCGACTGAGTGAGACGGCCACACTGGGCCAGGCCGAGCATACGGACGCCGCACAGGCGCTTCTCGGCCTGGCGCACCTCGCCTGGCAGCGCGAGCGCTACGACGAGGTGCTCGCCCACGCCGACGAGGTGACTCGCATCCTCGCCGGGTGGGCCGGGCCGCCGCCGCAGCCGCGCGTGATGCTCAGGGCCGCGGTGGCGGTCCTCTACCTGCGGGTGGCCCAGGAGCGGCGGGTGTCGGGGAACGACGCCGCCGTCCAGGCGGCCACGATGCTGTCGCTCGCCCGCGACGATGCGCTGACCTCGAAGGACCTGCCGGTGATCGGGGCGTGGGCGTCGGGCGGCGCGGAACTCGCGGCGTACCGGGATGACGTCAGCACCGCCCGCGAACTGGCCGCACTCTCGAAGCGGATCGGCACCCACATCGAGATGTTCTTCCCCACCGGGACCGGCGAACGGCTCAGCGCCGTCCTCGGGGACGAGGAGCAGCGTGAGCCGTTGCTGGCCGCGTGGCGCGAGCGGCCGCCCGCCGTGGCCGTCACCCGGATCCGCGAGCTGATGGACGACCTGCTCGCCTGACTCAGATCCTCTTGCGGTACGCGCGAAGCGCCAGCGGCATGAACACCGCCACGAAACCGGCGCACCAGGCGAGCGTCCACCACACGTGTGAGCCGAGCGGTGTGCCGAGGAACAGTCCGCGCACCGACGCCACCAGGTGGGTCATCGGATTGACGTCGACGAAGGCCTGCATCCAACCCGGCAGGGTGTCGGCGCCGACGAACACGTTCGACGCGAAGCTCAGCGGCATGATCAGCGCGAACATCAGGCCCTGCACCGCACCCGGGGTACGGACCTTCATCGATACGAGCACCGGCAGCCAGCTGAGGCACAGCGCGAACAGCACCGCGAGCAGACACCCGGCGATCGCCCGGAGTGGGTCGGTGTCGATCCGGAAGCCCATCAGGTAGCCGATCGCGAGGGTCGAGACCGTGACGATCACGTACCGGACGACGTCGCCGAGGACCGCGCCGACAAGTGGTGCGGAGCGGGGGATCGGCAGTGACCGGAACCGGTCGAAGATGCCCTTGGAGATGTCGGTGTTGAGGTTCACGCCGATCGCGATGGAGCCGGTGGCGATGGTCTGCGCCAGGATGCCGGGCAGCAGGAACTGCAGGTAGTCGTGGGTCGATCCGGCGACCGCGCCGCCGAAGATGTACACGAAGATGATGAGGAACAGCACTGGTTGCAACGTGACGTCGATGAGCGCCTCGGGCGTACGCCAGGTCTTGATGAGGCTGCGCTTGGCGAGCGCCAACGAGTGCCGGACCAGCCGGAACGGCCGTGGGTTCGGGGCGGTTGTGGAGAGCACAGGGCTCGTCGTGGGGTCTGTGCGGACGAGGGTGCTCATGCGGCGACCTCCTTGAGGCTGGTGGTGTCGTCCTCAGATGCGGTCCGCCCGGTGAGGGTGAAGAACACCTCGTCGAGGCTCGGCAGGTGCAGGGAGAGTTCGGTGACCGCGATGCCGGCGGTGGCGAACCGCGCGACGCTTTCGGTCAGGGCCGCGTCGTCGGTGACCGGGACCGCGAGCACGCCCTTGCGGATCTCGTCGGCCTGCGCGCCGGAGCCGACCTGGGTCAGGATCGCCGCGGTCCGGGGCAGCTGCGCCGGGTCGGACGGCCGGACCTCGAGGGTCTGCCCGCCGACCACCCGCTTGAGCCCTTCGGGTGTGTCGTGCGCGATGACCCGGCCGTGGTCGATCACCGTGATCGCGTCGGCGAGGGCGTCGGCCTCCTCCAGGTACTGCGTGGTGAGCAGCACCGTGGAGCCGTTGCTGACCAGCGAGCGGACCACGTCCCACATGTCCTCGCGTTTGGCCGGGTCGAGTCCGGTCGTCGGCTCGTCCAGGAAGATCACGTCGGGGGAGCCGACGAGGCTGGCGGCCAGGTCCAGTCGTCGCCGCATGCCGCCGGAGTAGGTCTTGGCCTGTCGGTTCGCGGCGTCGGTCAGGTCGAACCAGTCGAGTAGTTCGGCCGCGCGTCGCCGGGCGCCGGTGCGCCCCAGCTCCAGCAGGGTGCCGAACAGCTCCAGGTTCTGTCGCCCGGTCAGGTCCTCGTCGACCGAGGCGTACTGGCCGGTGAGCCCGATGCTCTGACGAACGCGCTCGGCGTCACGTACCACGTCGAAGCCGCTGATCCGGGCGGTGCCGCCGTCCGGGGTCAGGAGGGTGGAGAGGATGCGTACGGCGGTGGTCTTGCCGGCGCCATTGGGGCCGAGCACGCCGAGCACCGTCCCCCGGGGCACGGCGAGGTCCACGCCCTGCAGCGCCCTCGTCTTCCCGAAGTTCTTGACGAGGCCCGCGGCCTCGATCACCAGGTCAGCTGTCATGCCCAACAGCGTGCGCGGGCCGGCCGACACCGCTCCGACACGTCACCGACACGGGCACCGACACGCGGCCGAGCCCGTGCGACCTCGCGGTGGACGGCCGCTGGCCGCAGCTCGGCGCGCCGGGGGTGTACGAGGTGGCACGGCAGCGACGAGAATGCCGACCAACGTGAATGTCCCTCGGGCAGCGGCGCCCGGGGGCGACGGGGGGAGGACGCGGTGACAGTATCAACACGCCTCGGCGCGGCGGGGGTGGTCCTGGGCCTGATCCTGGCGGGCCTGAGCGGGCCCCCGGCCGGCGCGCACCAGCGCGACCGGGGCTACTCGGCCGAGATCCGACGCGCGTCGTACGGCGTCCCGCACATCACCGCCACGAGCTACGCCAACCTCGGCTTCGGGGTCGGGTACGTTCAGGCGGAGGACAACCTGTGCGTCATCGCGGAGAAGGCGGTGACGGTCAGCGGCGAGCGCTCCCGCTACTTCGGCGCGACCGGCCCGACCGACGCGAACGTGCGCAGCGACCTGTTCTTCCGCAAGATCATCGAGGATCGGACGGTGGAGCGGCTGCTCGACGGTCGCCGCGACGGCGTGCACTCCCCGTCCAACGACGTCCGTGACCAGATTCGCGGCTTCGTCGCCGGCTACAACTCCTACCTACGCCGCACCGGCGCGGCGAGGCTCACCGACCCGGCGTGCCGGGCCAAGCCGTGGGTACGCCCGCTGACCGAACTGGACGTCTGGCGTACCACCTGGGACAGCATGGTCCGGGCCGGCTCAGGGGCGCTGCTCGACGGGATCGTCGCCGCCGCCCCGCCCACCGCCACCGGCCCGGCGGCCGTCCAGGACGCGCCCGGTGCGGCCGCCGTGCTCGCGTCGGTCGACGGCGCACCCGCCGGGGTGGGCAGCAACGCGTACGGGCTGGGCGAGGCGGCGACCGCCAACCGGGGCGGCATGGTGCTGGCCAATCCGCACTTCCCGTGGGAGGGCGCGGAACGCTTCTATCGCATGCACCTCAAGGTGCCCGGCCGCTACGACGTCGAGGGCGCCGCGTTGATCGGCGACCCGATCATCGAGATCGGGCACAACCGCACCCTCGCCTGGAGCCACACCGTCTCCACCGCTCGCCGGTTCGTCTGGCACCGCCTCGCGCTGGTCCCCGGCGACCCCACCTCCTACTACCTGGACGGTCAACCACGGAAGATGACCATCCGCACCGTCACGGTGCAGGTGCCCGGCCCGAACGGCGGCACGGTGCCGGTCAGCCGGACCTTCCACGACACCCACTTCGGGCCGGTCGTGGTGGTGCCCGGCAGCTTCGACTGGACCGCCGCCACCGCGTACGCCATCACCGACATCAACGCGACCAACAACCGGGCCTTCGACGGCTGGCTGCAGATGGGCCGCGCCGAGACGGTCCGGGACCTCAAGCGCGTACTCGACCGTTACCAGTTCCTGCCCTGGGTCAACGTGATCGCCGCCGACGCCCGTGGCGAGGCGCTCTACGCCGACCATTCGGTCGTGCCCCGGGTGACCGACGCCCTCGCCGCCGCCTGCATTCCGGCACCGTTCCAGCCGCTCTACGCCAGCAGCGGCCAGGCCGTCCTGGACGGCTCCCGGTCGGCCTGCGCGCTCGGCGCCGACCCGGACGCCGCCGTGCCCGGCATCCTCGGCCCCGCGAACCTGCCCGTCCGCTTCCGCACCGACTACGTCACCAACTCCAACGACAGCTTCTGGCTCGCCAACCCCGAGGCCCCGTTGGAGGGCTACGCGCGGATCATCGGCGACGAACGCACCCCCCGCAGCCTGCGTACCCGTCTCGGCCTCGACCAGGTGCAGCAGCGCCTCGACGGCACCGACGGGCTGCCCGGCCGCGGGTTTACCACCGACCGTCTGTGGCGGACCGTCTTCGGCAACCGGGTGTACGGCGGCGAACTGGTCCGCGACGACCTGGTGGCGCTCTGCACCGCCCAGCCGACCGGCACCGCCTCGAACGGCGCGACGGTCGACCTGCGCGCCGCCTGCACGACACTGGCCCGCTGGGATCTGCACGCCGACCTGGACAGCCGCGGCGCACACCTGTTCACCGAGTTCGCCCTGGCCAACGGGCTGCGCTTCGCGGAGCCCTTCGCCGTCAGCGACCCGGTGCACACGCCACACCGGCTCGACACCGCCAACCCGGGCGTACGTACCGCGCTCGCCGACGCCGTACAGCGGCTCGCTGGCATCCCGCTCGACGCGCGTCTCGGCGACGTCCAGACCGAGCAGCGCGGCGACCGGCGTATTCCGATCCACGGCGGGCGCGCCGAGGCCGGCATCTTCAACATGATCGTCAACAACCGGGTGCCCGGCGTCGGCTACCCGAAGGTGGTGCACGGCTCGTCGTTCGTGATGGCCGTGGAGTTGGGCCCGCACGGGCCGTCCGGGCGCCAGATCCTCACCTACTCTCAGTCGACCAACCCGAACTCACCCTGGTACGGCGACCAGACCGCGCTCTACTCGGGCAAGGGTTGGGACACGATCAAGTACACCGAGGCGCAGATCAAGGCGGACCCGAACCTGCGCACCTATCGGGTGGTGGAGGGCCGCCACCACTGACCGCGAGCACGCGGCGGCCGGGCTTCCTGGCGGGGAGCCCGGCCGGTGCGGTCCGCGCGTCCGTAGAGCTGTCCGGCTCAGCAGGGGTGCTGCGGCGGGAGAGGTACGGTACGGCGCGCGACCGCTCTCCGCGCGGTGGTCCACCTGGCATTTCAGCCTGGTAGGCGGCCCCGCGTGGAGACGAAGTGGTACGACATGACGGCGAACCCGGGGTCGCGGAGCAGCCGCCGGAAGGCGTTCAGTTGGTTGGGCGACAGCCCCGCGGCGAGCAGGCCCGGCTCCAACTGGCGGGAGTTCGTCTCGTAGAGCGACGATCCGGTCGAACCACCGGCCCAACTCTGCGAGTGGGTGATGGTGTCCAGGTCGGTCAGGCCGGCGAGGGCCATCTCGGTGTGGACGTCCTGCGCCCACCCGAGGTCGGCTCCGTGGTCCTCCAGGACACCCATCATGGCGTCCATGACCAGCGCGAAGAGCTTCGCGGCGTCGTCGGTTGGTGCGGTCAGTACGCGCGGTGTCGCGGTGCAGTCGAACTCCTCGACCACCAGCCACCCGCCGGGAGCCAGCGCGCCGGTGAGCGTGCGGAGGACCCGTCGTCGATCGGGGAGGTGCAGCAACACGAGCCGGGCGTGGATCAGGTCGAACGCGTCTCCGGGTGGCGGTTCGGTGCGGACGTCGTGCCGGCGTACGTGCAGGTTGCCCTCCGCCACGAGGTGCGTGGGGTCGATGTCCGTGGCCAGCACATGACCGTCGTCGCCGATCGCGCGGGCGATCCGCCGGGCCATCGAGCCGCCACCCGCGCCGAGCTCCCAGCAGGTCGCCCCCGGTTGCAGCACCGGGCGGGCCAGGCGGCGCGTCGTGATCGGGTCCAGGAAGGACTCCAGCGCGTGCATCTGGGGAACGGCGTCGGGAGCACCATTGTCAAACGTGTACGCGTCATCGCTCATAGCGGTATCCATCGATGTCGCACCTCTCCAGGTGGGTCGGGTGACTACGGGGTGTCGGCCCAGAGCCGAGGCAGTGGTCGGCTGGCCGGGGGCGGCGGGACGGCGGCGACGCTCAACATCGCCGCCAGTGGGGCCGGATCGATGCGCGCCTCGGCCGTCGGTCGGTCGTAGACCACCCGGCCGTACTCCAGCACCGCCACCCGGTCCGCGATCTCGATCGCATGTTGGAGCTGCTGCTCCACGAGGAGCACGGTCAAGCCGTCGGCGGCGAGGCCACTGACGATCTCGCGAACCCGCGCCGCCAGGTCGGGCGAGAGGCCCTCACATGGTTCGTCGAGCAGCAGCACCCGTGGTTGGCCGAGGAGCGCACGGGCTATCGCCAGCATCTGCTGCTCGCCGCCGGACAGCTCGCAACCGCGGTGTCGCAACCGCGCCGCCAACCTCGGCAGCAGTTCGAGGGTCCGAGCCACCGTCCAGCCCTCACCACCGGGGGTGGGAGCCCGCCACGGCGCGGCCGCCAGGACCAGATGCTCGGCCACGGTCAACCGGGAGAAGACCCGCCGGCCCTGCGGGACGAGACCGACACCGGACTGGGCGATGCGATGTGGTTGCCGGCCGGCCACGTGCACGCCGCCAATCTCGATGCGGCCGCTGGAGGCTCGCACCAGCCCGGCGATCGTGTGCACCAGCGTGCTCTTGCCCGCCCCATTGCGACCCACGACGGCCTGGATGCTGCCGGGGCGCACCCGCAGGCTGACCTCGTGCAGCACGATCCCACCGGCGTAGCCGGCGCACAGGCGATCCACACACAGCATCAGGCCACCCCGTCGGCGTAGGCCTGCCGCACCAGCGGCGAGGTACGGATCTGGTCCGGCGTACCGGCGGCCAACGTCTGACCGTCGCGGAGCACGGTCACCGTGTCGGAGAGGGCGTACACCAGGTCCAGTCGATGTTCGACGAGTAACACGGCGACCGCCCTGGGCAGCGCCCGGAGCAACTCGACCAGCCGGCCGACCTCGATGGCGGACAGCCCGGCCGCCGGTTCGTCGAGCAGCAGCAGGCGGGGGCGACCGGCAAGGGCCATCGCGATCTCCAGCTGGCGTCGTTGGCCGTGTGCGAGGTGCCCGGCGGGCACCGCCGCGACGTCGGCGAGGCCCATCTGGTCCAGCAGCGGACCGGCCCGGTGTTGCGCGGTGCGTCGGCGTCCGCCCGGCCACCACCGCCGACGTGGGATGACCCGGGGCAGCGCGGCCACCACGATGTTCTCGGTCGCGGTGAGCGTCGAAAAGACCGCGGGTCGTTGGTGTATGCGGTTGATGCCCCGTCGGGCCCGTGCCGCCGGAGCGAGCCGATCGATGTCCCGTCCTTCGAACCGCACCGTGCCGCGCTGCGGCTTCGTGGACCCGCCGATCACATTGAGCAGGGTCGTCTTGCCGGCCCCGTTGGGGCCGATCAGGGCGTGCCGCTGGCCGTCGTGGATGCAGAGGTCCACACCGGCGAGCGCGGCGAGCGAGCCGTACCGCACGCTGACATCCTGGGCGCTCAGCAGCGGGTTCACGCGCGTAGCTCCGGAACCGTGGCGTGGTCACGGGCGGCTGGGGCGACCGGCTGGCCCGGCGGGGCGCTCGGCGGGGCGCTCGGACGGCGCAATCTGCCCCGTGCCCGGTTGACTCCGGTCGGCAGCAGATAGACCGTCGCCACGAACAGCGCGCCCAGCACCAGCGGCGCGTGGCCGGGCAGCACCCCGAACAGCCAGTCCCGGACGGCGATGACCAGCGCCGCGCCCACCAGGGCGCCGCCGACCGAGGCGGTGCCACCGATGACGACACCGAGCAGCAGCAGGGCGGACGTGTCGAAGCCGAAATCGGCGGGGGAGATGTACTGCTGGGCGACGACCAGTAGCGAGCCGGCGGCGCCGGCTATCGCCCCGGCGGCGATGTGCGCGCCGGACACGTGCAGCGGCACCCGGTGACCACTGGCGTGCAGCCGCGTCTCGTCGTCCCGGCCGGCACGCAGGAGCAGCCCGGCCCGGGTACGCAGCAGCAACAGCACCGCGCCGACCAGCGTGGCCACGACGACCAGGGTGTAGAGATAACGCGCCTGGTCGCTGGCCAGGACCGGCAGCCCCCAGAACGGGCGGACCGGGGCGATGCCGGCCAGCCCGTCCGTGCCACCGGTCACCGACCGCCAGCGGCCGAGAACGGTCACGACGAGTTCGCCGACGGCCAGGGTGATCATCAGAACGATCACCCCGCGGGCGTGGACGACGAGCGGCACGGTCAACGCGGCCAACACCGCCCCCGCGCCCGCCGCGACGGCGAGCTGCACGACGCCGACGTCGGAGATCCGGCTCCCCAGCACGGCACAGCCGTAGGCGCCGGCCGCGTACGGTGCGGTCTGGCCGAGGGTGGGCATGCCGGCGACGCCGGTGAGCAGCGCCACGCTCACCCCGACCAGGGCCAGCGCCAACGTCCGGGCGAGGATCGCCGTGGTGTAGTCGTCGACCACCCACGGCGCGACGACCAGGCCGGCCAGGACGAGTGCCGCGACCACGCCGCGACCCCGCCGGATCACCTCGTCCCTCATGTCGCACCCCACCTGGTGGCCAGGCCACGGGCCCGCACGGCCAGCACGGCCGCCATGGCGGCGAACAGCAGGAACGGCGCGGCGGACGGCAGCAGCGCCACCCCCAGCGTCTGGATCTCGCCGATCGCGAGTGCGGCGAGCAGGGTGCCGGCCATGGACCCGAGGCCACCGAGGACGACGACCACCAGGGACAGCAACAGCACGGTGTCGGCGGTGTCCGTGCCGGGACCGATGATGGGCGCTCCCAGGACCCCGGCCGCGCCGGCCAGCGCACCGGCGGCGGCGAGCACACCGGCCCGGATCCGCGCGGGACTCACGCCCAGACACGCGACCATCTCCGCGTCGTCCACGGCAGCCCGGACCAGCATCCCGGCCCTGGTGCGCCGCACCACGAGGTAGAGCGCGACGGCGATCGCCGCCGCGACGACGATGAAGACCAGCCGGTACGCGGCATAGCGGTGGCCGGCGACCACCACCGAACCGTCCAGGGCGGCGGGCACCTGGACCCGAGGGTCGTCGGGCCCGAAACCGGCGACGAGCAGGCTGCCGCCGGCCAGTGCCACCCCGAACGTGAGCAGCGCCTGGGTCAGATGACTGCCGGTGGCGACCGGCGTGAGGAGGCCGGCCAGCAGCACACCCGCCGCGGCGGCGGCCAGCACACCCACCGCAAGCGCCAACGCCAGACTCGCCCAGCCGCCGTCGAGCAGCGCTGCGGCGGTGTACCCGCCGATCGCGTAGAGCAGGCCGTGCGCCAGGTTGAGGATGTTGGCGACGCCGAAACAGAAGACCAGGCCCGACGCGGCGACGAAGACGAGCAGCCCGTAGGCGACGCCGTCCAACGCCGGGATCAGGTACGGGTCGATCCGGTTCGTGCCGGCCGCCACCGCGATCATCGGCCGACGGTCGCGAGGTCACCCACGACGGTGTTGGACAGCGCCCGGCCGTCCTGGCGGACCTGCCGCAGGTACCACTTCTGCACGGGGGAGTGCGTGGTGGTGGAGAACTGCCAGGTGCCGCGCGGGCTGGCGATCTGGCCGAGCTGACCGATGGCCGCGTTGATGGCCTCCGGGGTCGGGTCGCTCCCGGCGGCGCCGATCGCCCGGTCCAACACCGCCGCCGCGTCGTACGAGGCGAGCGCGTACGTGGTCGGGGAACCGTCGTGCTTGGCCTTCCACGCCGCCACGAAGGCGCGGTTCTCCGCGTTGTCGAGGTCGGGCGAGTAGTTGAGCACCGAGTAGATGTCCCGGGCGGCCTCGCCCTGGGCGTTGAGCACGCCGCCCTCGGTGAGGAACCCGGCCGCGTACAGCGGGACGTCCTTGATCTCGGACTGCGCGTACTGCTTGACGAAGTCGACGGCAGCGCTGCCGGCGTAGAAGGTGTAGACGGCAGCCGCGCCCGACGCCTTGATCCGGGCGAAGTACGGGGTGAAGTTGGTGGTGGTCGGGAACGGCGTGAAGGTGGTCTTGCCGTCGCTGTTGGCGAGCTTCCCGCCGATCTTCCCGAACGCGTCGGTGAAGCCGCGCAGCTCGTCCCAACCGCCCTGGTAGTCCGGGCCGATCGCGTACACCGAGCCCTGCACGTTGTCGCGGACGTGCTGGGCGATCGCCTCCCCGGGCTCGTCCGAGAGGTACGAGGTGTGCCAGACCCGGGAGACGTCCTTGAGCTCGGGTCGGCCGTTGGAGCCGACGAGTGGCACCTTGGTCTCGTTGAGCAGGGGGGTGACCCCGGCGACCGACCCGCCACCGACGATGCCGGTGAGTGCGGACACCCGGTCCTGCTTGAGCAGTTTGGTCGCCGCCGGCACGGCGGTCTGGGCGCCGTTGCCCTCGTCCGCGACGACGAGGTCGACCTGTCGACCGCCGAGCTTGCCGTCGTGGGTGTCCAGGTAGAGCTGGAAGCCGTCGCGGATCTCCGTGCCGACGGCCTGGTACGTGCCGGACAGCGATGCGAGCAGGCCGATCTTTATCGAGCCGCCGGCGCTCGTGCCGGGCCCGTCGTCGCCGCAGGCAGTGCTGACGCCCAGCACGAGCGCGAGCAGTGTCGCGGTGAGGGCATGGCTGCGCCGAGGGGTGGTGAGAGGCATGTGTTTCTCCAGAGGAAGGGTGGGGTTCCCGGCGTGGGGGCGCCGGGGTTTGTCAGCGGCTGCGGGCGAGTGCCGCTCGGGCCGCAGGGGTCAGGGCGTCCCCGATGCGGTTGGCCAGCTCGGTCATCTCGTAGGAGACCTTGCCCACGTCACACTCGGGTGCGGCGAGCACCAGCAGCGAGGCGCCGTCGTTGAAGGCCATCGAGAACATGAATCCGCCCTCGAGCTGCGTGACGTTGGAGATCACGGCGCCGGCGTCGAAGAAGGCCGCGGCGCCGCGCAGCAGGCTGACGAGCCCGCTGCCCGTCGCGGCCAACTGGTCGGCCCGGTCCGGCGGCAGGTCGCGGGTGGCGGCCACCATCAGGCCGTCGCTGGAGATGGCGATCGCATGGCTGACCTCGGTCGCGCGCGCGGCGAAGCTGTCCAGCAGCCAGCCGAGATCCTGTTGGTCACTCACGTGCTCTCCTGTCGCGTCATGTGTTGCTGAGGTTGATCGCGGGGCGCCGTCGGGTCGCCACACCGCGCGCGTACGCGGCCATCGCCGTGGCCACCTGGGCCGGGTCGCGATACTCCGACCGTTGCTGCTGCTGGGGAACGGTCACGCCGCCGGGCACGAGATGCCGTTGCGGCTGCCGTTTGGGCAGGCCCGACGTCGTGGTCGTGGCGACCTCTGGGGTGGTGGCCTGGGCGGCGGTGCGCCAGGCGTCGTCAGCCGGGCTGGACCACTCCTGGCCGTCTTGGCCGTCGACGACATCGCTGTGGAACCAGTGGTTGACCTGTTCGAAGATGAGCAGCTCCTCGGTGGGCGCGTCACCGCGGTCCGGGGGTGGGGGAGCCGGTCGGAACACCGGCGCCGCCGGCAGTGTCCGTTCGGCCGGAGGGCGCCCGGCGGTGGGCTCAGGGCGCGGCTGGTACGGCGGTGGAGGGCTGGCCCTACGGGCCGCACGTCGCGACAGCCGGCCGGGTGCCAGCAGGTACTCCTCCGGTGGCAGCGACCGGATGATGGAGGCGGGCAGCGTCGCCTCGGCGAGGGTGCCGCGTCGGGGGCCGCGTCGCAGGTGGACGGTGGCCCCCAGCCGGGCCGCGAGCTGGCCCACGACGACGAGCCCCATCGCCCGTACGGCGGCAACGTCGATCGCCGGTGGGCGGGCCAGCAGCTCGTTGAGCTGCTGCATCCGCTGCGGGGACAGCCCCACGCCCTCGTCGCTGACCTGGACGATGACGCGGTCACCCAGGCTCCGGCCGCTCACCCACGTCTCGCTGCCCGGCGGCGAGTACGTCGTCGCGTTGTCCATGAGTTCGGCGAGCAGGTGCACGACCTCGTCGACGGTCTTGGCCGCCACGGCGACGTCCCCGTCGATCATGCCGAGCCGGATCCGCGCGTAGTGCTCGATCTGGGACAGCGCCGCCTGGAGCACCTGTTGCAGAGGGACGTCGTTCTGGCGTACGCGACCGACGCCGACGCCGCCGAGCACCAGCAGGCTGGCGTTGATCCGGCCCATCCGGGTCGCCAGGTTGTCCAGTGTGTAGAGCTGGTGCAGCCGGTCGGGATCGGTCTCATCCCGCTCGACCAGGTCGACCTGGGCCAGGACGGCATCGACGAGTCGCTGTTCGCGGCGGCTCAGGTGGATGAAGATGTCGGCGGTGTTGGCGCGCATGACGGCCTGCTCGGCGGCGGTCCGCACAGCGGCCTGGTGCACGGCGCTGAACGCCTGGCCCAGCTCGCCGATCTCGTCGTCACTGGACGCTTCGAGGGCGGCGGTGGAGTGCTGGCGGGCCAGCTTGTGCGGGTCGACGGCGGCGCTGCCCGGCTGTTGAAGTTGGGCCACCACGGCGGGGAGCTGTTCGAACGCCACAGCGTTGGCCGCGTCCCGCAGGCGACGCAGCCGCCGGGTGATCTGCCGGGCGACGGCCCAGGTCACCAGCGCGGTCAGCACCAGTGCCAGGAGGACGCCGACCGCCTCGGCCACGGCCCTGCGTCGCTGGTCGGCGTGCGCGCTCCGGACGTCGTCGAGGACCGCGACGTCGACCCGCCCTCGCAGCTCGGCCAGGCGGGCGGCGCGCGTCTGCGTGGTGGACACCCAGGCGGCGTTCTCCACCTGCAGTCGCGTTCCCGGCTGGGCTCGGAACACCTCGTCCTGCATCCGTTGCAGGGCGAGCGCCTCCTTGCCGGTGCCGGCCTGTTCCCACCAGATGCTCCAGTCCGCAGGGGCCAGTGCCAGGAACGACAGGCTCCCTTCGGTGTAGCTCGTCCGGGCCGCGGTGATGTCCTGCTGCATGGCGGGGGTCAGCTCGCCCGCCGCGACCGCGCGGAGCACGGCCACCTGCTGCTGACCGATCGCCTCCGCCGTCTTCGACAGCGCCGCCGAGGCCCGGATCCCGTCGGCGAGCCCAGCGTTGATCACGCCGTGCGAGACGTTCTCCCGGAAGTTGATCAGGTCGGCGATCGCGATGCGGTAGCTGAAGGTCATCGCCGACACCGAGGCGTGCGCCGCCGTGCGTACCTGGGTGCGCAGCGGGGCCAGGCCGTCCAGGGCCTCGTCGATGCGGCGCAGCAGGACGTGGTTGGCGTCGGCGTCGGAGGGCAGCAGGTCCCGTTGCCGGCGGTAGCGGGCGACCCCCTCGTCGGTGGCGGCGATCTCCGCGCCGAAGGCGTCCTGCTGCTCCGGTGCGGCATAGGTGAGCAGGTCGGCGGCGGCGATGCGTTCGCGTTGCAGCCGGTAGGCCAGGTCACCGGCCTCGGCGCCGACCTGTGCCAGGATCTGCAGGTCGCTGGCGCGGGCGGTCTGGCGTGCGCTCTCGGTCAGCGCGAGACCGGCGAAGCCGATCACGGCGACGAGCGGTGCCGCGACGATGATGCGCATCCGGCCGGCGATCTTCCAACCGCGTCGACGGGTCGGGTAGGGTCGGGCCGCGTGGGACCGGGTGCTCGACGCCAAGATTGACTCCCACGACTCGTCGATGACGGTCTATTCGCACGTTGCCGAATGCAAGTCCCATTCGGCCGGAAGCCGCGCTCGTAGACCAGACCTGGCCGTGGTACAAACTGCCCGTACCCGCATCTGTACCCAACGTCAGCAGCCGGTGACGCCGCGAAACCGAGCCGGGTTCGTGCGGTCAGCGCTGGTCGTCGAGGGGGCCAGTTGCCGGATGCCGCGTCCGGTCGTTCGGGTCGGGTTGGCCGTTGAGGACCTGGCCGATGAGCTCACGCAGCTCATCGATCGCGTCCACCACGGCGCCCGGGTCACGCGCGTCACGCCGGCCCTGCTGACGTGGCACCGGCCGATCCAGTTGGGCCGGGTCCGGGGAGCGGGGCGCGGCGGCCGTCGGCCGCCAACTGCTCGGCGGCGACCTGCGGCCACAGTGCCGCCAACCGGCCGCCGGTGCTGAGCACGTCGTCGCAGCGCACCGCGAACTCGTGGCTGCCGAACCGGCGACCCGACTCGACCGCCGCGACCGTCTCCCGGCTGAACCGCACCAGATCCGCCAGGGCTCGCTGGGTCAGGCCCCGTCGGACGCGGCAGCTGCGCAGTTCCCATCGGAACCGCTGACTGGCCACAGAGTGAGCAGAGCTCGACGGGGACGTGTGCTCCATGCGCTCACCTTCGTGGCAACGGGGAATCAGCAGCGGACATCAGATCGAGATCTGCCGATGCGCTGAACATTCATAGGGGACAATTCTTAACCCACGATGCGATGGGTGTGAAGACGTTCACGGACATGGATCGTCGGGCAAAGCGCGAAAAGTGCGTGCCGGACCCGTTGCGGGAGCCGGTTGGCCCCAGGTGGGGCCGGCAACGCCGGCCTGCCCCACACTCGGTCCGGCCGCAGGCCAGCCCCACTGGCGCTCGTTCACCATCAGGCGGCGTGCACCTCGGTGGTCGCCCCACCTCGTGCCGCCGGGACGTCGGCGGGTGCCATGATATCGATTGTCGCGAGCAGCGTGTGGTGCGCACGAAACGCGACATTGGGTTTGTATGAACGATGTTGCTCAGGCGTCAGCCGTAGGCCGGGAATGGCTGCGGCGAGCCGGGTCAGGGCGATCCCAGCCTCGAGTCGCGCCAATCCCGCCCCGATGCAGAAATGTGGACCGTGGCCGAACGAAACGTGATTCGCCCCGTCCGCCCGGTGCGGATCGAACTGATCCGGATGGGCGAAGACCGCAGGGTCGCGGTTCGCCGCTCCGATCAGCAGCAGACAGCGCGCCCCCGCGGGAATCGTGACCTCTCCCAGGGTGACCTCTCGGCTGGTCACCCGGAGCCAGCCGTCGATGGCGGGCGCGAACCGGAGCGTCTCGGCCACGAACGCGGGGACGACCCCCGGATCCGCGGCGATCGCCGACCACCGCTGCGGGCTGGACAACGCCTGGTCGAGGGCGTGGGCGAGCAGCCCGGCGGTGGTCTCGTGGCCGGCGACCAGGAGATTGAAGGCCAGGCTCGCCACCTCGGGCACCGTCAGCACCGCGTCATCGTCGTCCCGGTAGGCCAGAGCCCGGCTGATGAAGTCCTCGCCCTGATGTCCGCTGTCCACCCGCTGGCGGACAAGTTCCTCGCAGTATTGCCAGAACTCCAGCAGGCTCTGCGCCAGGCGTGCCTGCTCGGCCGGGTCCGGCTGCCCCCAGATGAGGGCGATCTGACCGTCCGCCCACCTCCGGATCCGCCCGATGTCGGCGTCGGGTACCCCGAGGATGTCCAGGACCACCAGCAGGGGTAGTTCGGTGGCGAATTCCGGGATCAGGTCGACCTGGTCGCCCTGGCGGGTGGCGAGGCGGGACACCAGCTGGTCGACCCGGCGCCGGATGATCGCGCCGTACTCGGCCTCGACCCGGTCGGGGGTGTTCGCGAAGGTCGCCCGTAGGGCCCGGCGGGTGCGCGGGTGCACCGGTGGGTCCGCGGCGGCCGTCGTGGGTGGCACGTCGATCTGCATGAACACGCTCATCGCCTCCGGAGACACCTCGTAGACCGGGGCGAGGGTGAGGGCGTTGGCGAACGTCGCGGCGTCGGCGAGGGCGCGCCGGACGTGTGCGTGCCTGCTGATCAACCACAGGCCCAGGTCCTCGGCGTAGTGCACCCCGTCGGGATCGTCGAGAATGCGCCGCCACATACTTGCCGGATCGATGAGATAGGCCCCGGCGAACGGATTCAACCGCATGGAAAGCCTCCTGATGCACGCGGCGGCGAAACAGGCAGCGCCCCCATTCAGCGGACCACGTCACTCGGACCGATAATGGCGCGCATCTGCCTCTGGCTCTTTACGGTGCGCTGACCGCCTGCGCAAGTCAAGATTCGTAGCAGTCTATTTATTGCTCGGCATTGTTGCGTGCTGCAA
This sequence comes from Micromonospora sp. LH3U1, assembly GCF_028475105.1. Lineage (NCBI taxonomy): Bacteria > Bacillati > Actinomycetota > Actinomycetes > Micromonosporales > Micromonosporaceae > Micromonospora > Micromonospora sp. LH3U1. The sequence goes on from NZ_CP116936.1 coordinate 3,103,800, forward strand.
TGGACGGTCGAATCCGGCTGGATGCAAGTTGCGACTCGGTACTTGCCGTCGGTGTCAGCGATAACACGACGATCAGGGGCGGCCGGAGCGGACAACCGACCAGGACGGACGGTGGAATCATCTCGCCGTTTCCCTCATGACCGGAGAAACGACCTCCGGGACGGAGCGTGACGACCGGCGTCCGGTCGCCTGCCCCAAACTCGCGGCGCGGGGGGCTCCGGCACAGGCCGGAACCCCCCTATGTCGTGCTGTCCTGACGACCCGGACCGGTCAGGGCGCCCACGGGGCGGCGATGTTCCAGGTGCTGTCGGCGGCCCACAACGCCGGCGTGTTGTACGCGTCGCCGCCGGCACCGTCGCTCAGCCAGACCTCCGAGTTGTAGTGCCGCAGGTATCTACCCCGGAAGTTGTACGACTCCAGCGACACTCCTGTGCCTGTCAGTCCGACGCGTGCGCACCAGGTGGCGTCGGCACGCATGAGCGCGGAGCCGTCGTCCGGCGAGTTGCGGATCCGGGAGTTCTGGTGGCGCAGGTACTGCCCGGAGAAGTTGACCGACTCGAACGAGTAGCAGCTGCTGTCGGCCAGACCGGGCCGCACCGTGTACGTGGCGTCGGCCTTGAGCAGGCTGGAACTGGCGGCGTCGACCACCGCCGTGTAGGCCAGGCTGTCCTGATGGCGCAGGTACCGGTTGGTGTAGCCGGGCGTGGTGACCTGCAACGACCGTCGGGTGTTGACCGGCAGGGCGACGGGCGCCGAGTTCCCGATGGCCTTTGAGGCGTTGATCAGTGCGGTGTTCGCGGCGCGGACCCGCGCCTGATCCATTTTGATCACTTGTCGGTCGTAGGTGAGGAAGCCGTTCAGCTCGCCCTCCAGGTCGGTGATCTCGGTGTAGACCGAGGCGCTGAGCCCCTTGCCGAGCATCAGGTTCTGGCTGCCCTGCACCAGCCCCACGTACCGGTCCGTGAGCGCGTTCGAACTGGACTGCCATTCGTAGGCGAAGAAGCTGCCGTTCGGGCTGTACTCGTGGCCCGGCGTGTGCAGGCCCAGGCCGCCGAACTCGCCGAGCACTGCGATCCGGCTGCTTGACGGTACGGGGGAACCCGGTCCGAGGTAGACGTGCCAGTCGTCGATGTCACCGTTGCCGGGGTTGCCGAGGGACTGGCAGCAGTTGTGGCCGCTGTGCGGGTTGACCAGGCGGGTCGGGTCCTGGTTCTTGATGTTCTGCGCGACCCTGCGGGTGTCGGCCAGGGCCCGCTCACCCCAACCCTCGTTGTAGGGCGTGTACGCGATCACGGCAGGCGAGCTGCGGTGCTCGTCGACGATCTCGCGTGCCTCGGTCTCGAACTGCGCCTGCTGGGCGTCGGTGGGGTTGATGTCCTGCGCGGTCATCGACGGGATGTCCTGCCAGACCAGGAGGCCGAGGCGGTCCGCGTGGTAGAACCAGCGCTGCGGTTCGACCTTGATGTGCTTGCGCACCATGTTGAAGCCGAGATCCTTGTGCTTCTGCAGGTCGAAGGCGAGGGCGGTGTCGGTCGGCGCGGTGTACAGCCCGTCCGGCCAGTAGCCCTGGTCGAGGGTGCCGACCTGGAACACGAACTGCCCGTTGAGCTTGGGGCGCAGCACCCCGTTCACCAGGCCGGTAGTGATCTCACGCATCCCGAAGTAGTGCGTGGTCCGGTCCACGGTGGCAGCTCCGGCGTTGCGGAGGGTTACCCGGAGGTTGTAGAGGAACGGGTCGTCGGGTGACCAGCGGCGAGCGTTGGGCACCGGCACGCTGAACTCGGTGAAACCGCCGGTGGCCGAGCCGACCACGGTGCTTCCGTTCAGCGCCTCGGCGAGCACGCTGTGGCCGCTCACGTCGCCCCGGGTGAAGACCCGGACCCGCAGGGTGTTGTTGCTCAGGTTCGGATAGACGTCCACGCTGCTGATGGAGGCCGTGGGCACCGGCTCCATCCACACCGTCTGCCAGATGCCCGAGCTGGGGGTGTAGAAAATCCCGCTGGGTGTCTTGGTCTGCTTGCCGATGGGGGGCAGGCTGCCGTTCTGCCCAGTGTCGGTGGGGTCCCAGACCTTCACGACGATCTCGTTGGCTCCGGCGGTGAGCTGGGGGGTCACGTCGAAGGTGAAGGCGTCGTAGCCGCCGGTGTGCGCACCGACCCGGACGCCGTTGACCCAGACGGTGCTCTGCCAGTCGACGGCGCCGAAGTGCAGCAGGGTCCGCCGACCCGACCAGTTCGCCGGGATGGTGACGGTGCGCCGGTAGAACAGGTAGTTGCGGTTGTCGTTGGCGGCCCGTTGGATGCCGGACAGTGCGCTCTCCACCGGGAAGGGCACGTTGACCCGCTCGGGCAGGTTGATGCCGAACTGCGGGGCGTCGTCGGTGCCGGACTGGCGGAGCTGCCACTCGCCGTTGAGATTGAGCCAGTCGGGCCGCGTCATCTGCGGTCGCGGGTACTCCGGCAGTGGTGTGCCGACCAACGCCTGACTGGTCCAGGGGGTGGTCAGTGGCGGCGTCTTGGGAGGGGCGGCCTGTGCCGGCCGGGTGGGCGCGGCGAACAGGCCGGCGACCAGGGTGAGGATCAGCAGCAGAGGCAGGGCGGGGCGGATGCGGACCTGTCGTGTCATGCCGTCTCCGGGGGGCGAGTCGCCGCGGGCGGTGCAGCCGGGCCCGAAGCGCGTTGGCGGTGGGCATCGGGTGGCCACGTGACGAGGGACGGGCATCACGGATGGATGTCGGTGGGATTCCCGTGGTCAAACAATGGCGGTTTGATTGACATCCATCACCACCTCTATAACGTTATAGAGGCCTGCCGGGCATCTCGTCAATCCTTGCCTGTCAATGTCGTGCAGATCGCCAGCCGGATTCGCGAAAGGTCGGTGGATGGGTGTCAGCCTGAAGGACATAGCCGAGCGCGCCGGCGTCTCGCTGGCCACGGTCTCGAACGTGGTCAACGGGTACCGGCCGGTGGGGGAGCGGACCCGGCAGCGCGTGCAGCAGGCGGTCGACGAACTCGGGTACACCCCCAACCTCAGCGCCCGGCACCTCCGTCGGGGGCGTACCGGCCTGATCGCCCTGGCCATCCCGGAACTGAACAACCCCTACTTCGCCGAGCTGGCCGAGATCGCCATCTCCGAGGCCGCCGGGCTCGGCTACACGCTCGTGATGGAGAACACCGCCGCAGACCGAGGGGAGGAGCTGGCCCTCCTCGACGGCTCCCGGCGGCACACCATCGACGGCCTGATCCTCAGTCCGGTGCGGATCGGCCGGAAGGAAGTGCTGGCCCGGGCCGCCGACAGTCCACTCGTGCTGATCGGCGAGGGCGTCTACGACGTGCCGCACGATCACATCGCCATCGACAACGTGGCCGCCAGCCACGCGGCGATCCAGCATCTCGTGGCGATCGGTCGCCGCCGGATAGCGTTCATCGGCGCCACTCCGGGCGGTGACCGGCAGTCGGCGCACCTGCGTGTACGCGGCTACCGGGAGGCCCTGGCCGCCGCCGGCCTGCCGTACCGCCCGCGGTTGGTCGCCCGCACCGACGCCTTCGGCCGACTGGACGGCAAGCGGGCCATGCGTGACCTGCTCGCCCTCGGTGACCCACCGGACGCGGTGTTCGGCTACAACGACCTGGTCGCCCTCGGCGCGCTGCGGGCGTTGACCGAGGCCGGTCGCCGGGTGCCCGACGACGTCGCGGTGGTCGGAATCGACGACATCGAGGAGGGGCGGTTCAGTACCCCGACCCTCACCACGATCGCACCGGACAAGAGGGAGATCGGCCGACTCGCGGTGCGCCGCCTCATCGCCCGTATCGAGGGCGCGGAGGTAACGGCGCCGCTGACCGTGCAGACGCCGTTCCGGCTCATCCGACGGGAGAGCACCGGCACGCCGGGCGGCTGACGACCGGTCGCCCGAGATCCATAGCGTCGGTGGTACGACCCAGAGAGGATGACCCGCAACATCCACGAATCTCAATATGATGACCGCTATCTCGAATGAGGTGCGCTCACGAGGCGTGCCATCCTGATGCGGAGGAATGCATGGTTCGCTGGCGTACCCTCACCGGCCTGTTGGCCACCGCCCTGACCGCGGTGACCGCGGCCAGCCTGACTCTCGCCGCGCCGGCCGCTGCGGCCGACAACCCCATGACGCCGAACGTCGTCGGCGGCACCCGAGCCGCCCAGGGCGAGTTCCCGTTCATGGTGCGGCTCTCGATGGGATGCGGCGGGGCGCTGTACAGCTCCCGGCTGGTGCTCACCGCGGCACACTGCGTGGGCGCGACCGGCACCAACACCAGCATCACCGCGACGCTCGGGACGGTCGACCTCCAGTCGTCAAGCCGGATCACCGTCCGGTCCAACTACGTCTACCGGGCTCCCGGCTACAACGGCTCCGGCCGGGACTGGGCGCTGATCCGGTTGGCCACCCCCGTCACCGGGCTGAGCACGCTGCCGATCGCCAACACGACCGCCTACGACAGCGGCACCTTCACCGTCTCCGGTTGGGGTGCCGCGCGCGAGGGTGGCGCACAGCAGCGGTACCTGCTCAAGGCCACCGTCCCGTTCGTGAGCGACTCCACCTGCAACTCCAACTACGGGGGCGACCTCATCCCCGCCCAGGAGATCTGCGCCGGATACGCCAGCGGCGGTACGGACACCTGTCAGGGTGACTCGGGCGGCCCGATGTTCCGCCGCGGCGCCAGCAACGCCTGGATCCAGGTCGGCATCGTCAGCTGGGGCAACGGCTGCGCCCGGCCCAACTACCCGGGTGTCTACACCCAGGTGAGCTACTTCGCCTCGTCGATCGCCTCCGCTGCGGCGAGCCTCGGCGGCTGACCGTACGACCGCTCGGACGGCCCGGACGCGATGTCCGGGCCGTCCGTTCGTGCCGTCACCGACGGGTGAGCGCCACGTGGGCCACCCGACAGAAACGGCGGGCCGCGCGTGCGACGCCTGCCGGTACGGCCATGATGGGCCGGTGAAGATCCTGTCCATTCAGTCGTCGGTCGCCTACGGTCACGTCGGCAACTCGGCGGCAGTCTTCCCCCTGCAGCGGCTCGGGCACGAGGTCTGGCCGGTCCTGACGGTGCACTTCTCCAACCACACCGGATACGGCGCGTGGCGTGGTCCGATGTTGGCGGCGGCCGACGTGGCCGAGGTGATCGCGGGCATCGCGGACCGAGGTGTCCTCGGCGGCGCCGACGCGGTGCTGTCCGGCTACCAGGGCGACCCGGCCATGGGCGCGGTGATCCTGGACGCGGTGGAGACGGTCAAGGCGACCAACCCGGCCGCGGTGTACTGCTGCGACCCGGTGATGGGCGACGCCGGTCGCGGGATGTTCGTCCGGCCCGGCATTCCGGAGTATCTGCGGGACACCGTCGTGCCGCGCGCGGACATCATCACGCCGAACCACTTCGAGCTCGACTTCCTCGCCGGCCGTACGACGAACTCGCTGGGCGAGGTGCTCGACGCGGTCGACGTGGTGCGCGCGACCGGGCCGCGCAACGTCCTGGTGACCAGCGTGCTCCACGGCGACCTGCCGCCGGACTCGCTGGAGGTGGTGGCCGTCTCGGACGAGGGCGCCTGGGCGGTGACCACACCACTGCTGCCGATCAACCCGAACGGCGGGGGTGACGTCACCGCGGCGTTGTACCTCGCGCATCTGTGGACGACCGGCTCACCCGCGACGGCGCTGGAACGCACCATCGCCTCCGTCTTCGCCGTCCTCGAGGCGACCCTCGCGGCGGGCACCCGGGAGATCCAGCTGATCGCGGCACAGGACGTGATCGCCGACCCGCCGGCCCGGTTCACCGCCCGCCGGCTCCGCTGACGGCGGGTCGACACCGACGCGCCGGCGGGTCGAGGACCACGCGCCAGCGGCGGTCAGCGGCCCTCGGGGACGGCCATCTCGCCGAGCAGCGACCAGTCCTCCTGCGGCACGGTGGCGTTCACGATGCGCGGCGTCGCGGCCAGGTGCGGCGGCAGGGTCTCCTGTGCCGTGCGGAAGTGGGCGGACTGCACGTGGGCCGCACCGGCCTGGTCGTCGCGGAACGCCTCGACCAGCACGTACTCGGTCGGGTCGTCCAGGCTGCGGGACCAGTCGAACCACAGGCAGCCGGGCTCGGCCCGGGTCGCCTCGGTGAAGTCGGCGGCGATCTGCGGCCACCGGTCGGCGTGCTCGGGCAGGACCCGGAACTTGGCGGTAATGAAGATCATGGCCTCAGGCTACCCAGCACGCCCGAGGTGCGGGTGGGTCAGTGGCCGACGCCGGTCGGTCGGGCGCGGGCGACGACCTCCTCGGGGCTCAACGGCGCCTTCGGATGGTGCGTGAGGCACAGCGGCGTACGGACCTTGACGAACGAGAACCCCTCCCCGGCGGCGTAGAACTCACCGCTGTTGAGCAGGCCGATGTCCGGAAGTCGCCCACCCTTGGCCTCGGCGAGCTGACGGGCCGCGTCGATCTGCGCGGGTGCGTTGAGCAGCCCGAAGAACTGTGTCGTCGCGTTGCCGGAGATCTGGTTGTGCAGACCCTTCGGCGCCTGGGTGGCGAAGACCAGTCCGAGCCCGTACTTGCGAGCCTGCGAGGCGAGCGCGATCGTGCTGGCCGTGCAGGCCGTGGTGCCGGTCGACGGGGCGAGTGTCTGCGCCTCGTCCATCACGAACAGCCCACCCAGCGGCCGGTCGCCGGCGGGGTGCCGCTTGATCCAGGCGAAGAGCGCCATCTGCAACTGGTTGACGAAGCTCTGCCGCTCCTGGTCGGATGTGAGACCGACGAAGCTGATCACCGACACCCGAGCTCGTCGTCCCGGCGACGGCGTCAGCAGCAGCCCCGGGTCGGCCGGTGCGCCGACCCCGCCGAAGAGCGGGTCGGTGACCATCGCCGCCTTGAGCGCCTCGGCCAACTCCTCGGCGAGCTTGCCGGCGCGGGCCAGCCGACTGACCCCCTCGGGCAGGTCGGTGAGGAACTCGGTGAAGCCGGGCAGGCCCACCATCCCGCTCCGCGCGTACGCCTGGAGGGCCTCGGTGAGGACGGCCTTGCCCTGCTGGGCGAGCCTGCTCGACCGGTCGACACCGGCCCGTGGCGCGAGCGCCTCCACGGCGGAGCGGACCGCCTGGTCGAACTCGTCGGGCCAGTCCCGCAGCGAGGTGAAGTCGGGCAGCGGCTGGAAGCTCAGCGGCCGACCGGCGCTGACCCGGGGTGTCCACACCACCACCTCGGTATGGGCGAGGTAGTCGCTGGCCCGTTCGGCGTCGCCGGGACCCCAGCCGCTCGGCGGCTCGGGCCACGCGTCACCGAGCCGGGCGAGGTCGTTGTTGGGGTCGAGCACGATCGCGGAGACACCCTCCCGGGCGCACTCCTCGACAAGCCGGCGGATGAGCACCGTCTTGCCCGAGCCGGACCCGGCGAACACGACGGCGTGTCGACGCAGCGACTCCAGGGCCACCGTGAACGGGTGCCCACCGTTGGCGGTCTGCCCCAGCCCGATGGCCCGACCTCCGGCGTCGACCGCCTCAGCGGTCACGGGCACGGCGGCCGAACCGGTCGACGGTCCACCAGTCACGTCGGCGATCGGCGCGGCCGTCGCGTCGGGACCGGCACCGCCCGGCACCGGGCTGGCGCCTTCGGGCCCTGCGCCGGGCCCTGCGCCGGGCCTGGCGCCTTCGGGCCCTGCGCCGGGGCCGGCGCCTTTGGGCCCTGCGGGCGGGGTGCCCTCGCGTGACCCGTCGGACCCGGGCAGGACTGCCCGGAACAGCTCGGTGCCGCTGGCCGGACGACGGGCCACCAGCCACTCCTGCAACGCCGTGGACGGCTCGGCCGCCATCACCCGCAGCGCCGCGAAGACCCGTAGGTCCGCCGCTGTCACCCCGCAGCGGAGGCCGCCGGCCGCGTCGAAGCCGGTCAACACCTCGGTCGTACGCTTCCCGGTCGGCCACGGACCGTTGCGCAGCAGGATCAGCCGCCGTTGCGGCAGGTCCCGGTCCAGTCCGGCCATCGTGCACGCGGCCTTGACCCGGGCGGTGACGGCGATGGCGTTGGGGTGCGCGATGGCCCGGAAGCACCAGTGCGCCTCGTTCTCGGTGGCCTCGTCGAGCACCTCGATCAGCCGTCCGTGCAGCGCGGGTTTGCGTCCGGGCGGCGGGTCGTACTTGTAGGTGGCGCCGGTCGGCGCCTGCTCGGCGATCCAGGCGGCCAGGCCGGCGGCGAGCAGCGGCGGAATGTGCTCGTCCTCGCCCGCCGGCGCGACGGCGGCCGACACGTCCGCGGCTGCCACCAGCTCGGCGAACCGTGCGTCCAGTTCGCGCAGGCGGCGCTCGTCCGTTGTCGGGTCGCCAGGCGTGCCGCGGACGGTTGCCGTCGTCGGCGTCGAGTCGGCGCCGTCGATGAGCCGGTCCAGCTCGACCACCTCGTCGCGGTCGCGGCACCAGGCGACATGGCGGTCCACCCGGCGCAGCAGGGCGCGGGGCGTCAGGGTGGGTGCGTCGGCGAAGGCGGCACGGGCGATCGGCCAGGTGGGGTGAGGTGGCACGAAGTGCGGACCCGCGAACGCGGCGGAGAGTCGCTTCGCCACGATCGCCTGGCCGATCTCCGGGGTGGGGATCCGGTCGGGCAGGGTCGCCTCACGGAACCGGTCGCCGACCGGGGTGGGCACGGTGCGTGTCATCAGCACCCAGGTGTCCGGCAGACACGAGACGACGACCAGCGTGCGGCGGGTGACGTCGCGGAGCTTGAGCAGGCCGTCGGCGATCGGGCCGAGCACCTTGGCCTGGCCGTCCTCCAGCCCGTTGTGGTGGTTCAGCAGTGACGTGCTGGTCTGGGCGAAGAGCGTGTCGAGCTGGTCCACGGCGATGACCGTGGGATCCAGTGTCAGGGCCATCAGCCGGGAGATGTCCTGCACGATCTGCTGCGGGGTCCGGATCGTGGCGCTCATGCCCCACGCGGTCCGCGCGGCCGGGTCGCCGGGCTCGGAGATCAGGTGGGCGTAACCCACGTCCTGCGCCTCGAAGTCGATGGCACCGTGCAGGACGAGCGCCCGAGCGGTGTCCTGGGCGTCCCGCCCGACCTCCCGATCGCGGGCACGCAGCGCCCGGATGAACGCGTCGAGCTGCTCACGGGTCACCGGTCGGGCGCCGGCGACCGCGTCGCGGACGTCCACCGGCAGGCCGAGCTGGGTGGTGAGTCGACGCAGGAAGGTCTTCAGCTGGGTGCCCCAGCCGACGTGGTGGCGGCCCATGCCCTCGACCAGGGCCAGGGCGACGCTCTCCCAGAACGTCTTGCCGCTGACCATGTCGACCAGGAAGAAGTAGCCGCCGTCGCGCTGGATCCGTTCACGGACCGCCCCGAGCAGGTGCGTCTTACCGGCGCCCGCGCGGCCCTGCATGGCCACGCCGAGCGGCACGGTCGTGTCGTCGGTGCGGGCCCGCGCCACCCCGCGCAGGATCTCCGCGACCACCTTCTCGTGCAGCTCCGGCACGTTGTGTGGGCTGGGTCGCCAGACGTCGTCGGGAGTGACCGCCGGGTTGAGACTCACCGCTTCCAGAGCGGCCCTCTGGTCCTCGGAGATCACGCCGGGCCGATCGCCAGGGCGTGGTTGTCCTCGTTCCCGATGCGGACGGCCGCGGCGCGGTCCCGTGGGGTCAGCGACTTGGTGTTCGCCACCGGAATGATGCGAACGTCCTCCCGGCCGAGCATCGCCCGCAACGCCCCGTCCAGGGCGGTCCGATCGGTGTCGGCGAGTCGGTCCCGGACGTCGGCGAGGCCGACCCAGGCACCCGGCGCCGTGGCCAGTTCCCGGTACGCCGCGCGAACCAGCGCCTCCACGTCCGCCGTCGGTGCGGGTGCTTCCTGTCGAGGCTCGCTGGCCGGCGGTGCCGTTGCGTCGGTCTGCTTGAAGAACTCGCCGTGGCTGACCCGGAGCCGGTCCAGCGAACGATGCAGATTGGACAGGACGACGAACAGCGACCGGGTCGTCGAGCCGCCCTGCTTCGGCGGCGCTGAGGTGTGCAGCTGACGGACCACCCGCCAGCCCTCCTCGGTCAGCTCATGGGCGAACGGCCGGTGCGTCCGATCGGTGTCGACAAGACCCAGTTTGACGAGCTTCTCGTTGTCCTTGCCGGTCAGCGTGAAACCGGCCAGCTCGCGCAACTCGACGTTGGTGAGTCGGCGCGCCTCGACCATCAGCACCACGAGGGCGTTGATCTGGTTCGGCGTCAGGTGCGGGACGTCCGCCGGGCTCGTCATGGTGTCTCATCTCCGTGGGGGTGCGTGCCATCCGTGCGTCGTCGCGCCAGCAGCCGACGGATCCCGTCGACCGCCGCCGAGGCGTCGGAAAGCACCTGCTCATTGGTGAAGCGGAGCACGTCCAACCCGAGTAGTTGCAGTTGCACGTCCCTCCGCCGATCGTTGGCGAAAGCGATTCGCCCACGATGCTCCGGGCCGTCCACCTCGACCGCAAGACCCTCTGCGGGCCAAAAAAGATCCAGACGGTACGTCGCACCCAGCACGTGCCACTCGTACGTCTGGTTCCACCGCCGGCCCCGCGCCCAATCGTGTGGTGCGAGCGCGCGTTCCAACGCCTGCTCCGCAGCGCTGTCGCCACGTGGCACACCTGTGATCGGCGGCCAGGCCAGCACCGTCGACTCCCGCTCGGCGGCCGGGTCGGTGATCCGATCGGTGGCGTCGGCGAGCGCGGCGAATCGGGCCGGCACCACCAGCGGCACCGGTCTGACCCGGTCGGCGTGGCGCAGAGGTCCGCCGGCCAACCACACCGTGAAGCCGCCGTGCCGCACCAGCCACTCGGCCGCCGCCACGAGCGTCCGTTCGGCGTCGGGGCCCAGGTCGGGCAGAGCGACGAGGAGTACGCAGTCCTCCCGGTCGTACGACGCGGCGATCACCCGGGCGAGCCCGGCGGCGCGTACCTCCGCAGCGAAGCGGAAGCGGGACCGGCTGGCGGGTCGGCGGGGACCGCGCAGCCCACGCTCGGCGAGGTCCCCGAGAAACGGGCCGAAGTGCCGGGAGCGGGCGGCGGTGCGGGCCGCGAGGGCGCGCACCGCCGCGACACCGAGCGTGCCGTCGTTCTCGAAGCGGTCGGCTCCCGCCAGCCAGCGCGGGAACATCGCCAGCGCTGCGGTGTCCAACTGGTCGAGGAGCGCGTCCACGAGGTCGCCGAGCGCACCCACGACCGTGGGCCGGTAGTGCAGGACCGCTGGCGCCGCCGGCGGCAACGGGTCCAGTGCCACCCGCAGCAGCTCCGGGTCGGCGTCCGGCAGGTGACTGACCCGCCGCGTCGGCGGGGCGGCCCACCACGCATCGTCGGCCTCGCCGTCGGCCCGGACGGGATGCGCCATGTCGGCACCCTACGACACGGGCGTGCCCCACCGGCGGCCCGGCAAAGGCCGTCCGGCTGACGATTGCGGGTCAGCGATCGGGGTCAGCGCAGGCGGCGGATGTCGCCGAACGCCCGGTAGAAACCGCCACGGCCGGACTCGCGGACCTCGGTCACCAGATAGCGGGCGCCCGGCTCGCGGATCCCCTTGGGAAACTGCACCGACCAGTCGCGCCGGTAGCCGTCGGACAGCACCTGAACCCGCAACCGCCCCCGATCGTCCAGGCACTGCACCACCACGCCTGCGCCCGAATCGCTGGTCACCTCGACGATCGTCGGCTCCACGGGTCGTGGGGCCTGTCGGGGGGCCTTGATGTCGCGCACCTGGGGCACATCCCCGACCTGGGCCGCACGGATCGCCGGCTCGCTCGCGTCGATGCAGGCCAGGTGGCCGCCGGTGGTGACGACGTAGAGCCGGTCGTCGTGGTATTGCATGGAGTATGCCGAGCCGCAGCCGGTGCCCAGCTTCCACAGCCGGGTGCCCGCCGCATCGAAGCAGTAGATCGAGGACTGGCTGTCACCGGCGAAGACGTACCGACCGCCTTCCGCGGTGGCGCAGGAGAAGACCGGGGCGTCGCACAGGTAGCTGCGTTCGAGCCGACCCGCCTTGGACAGGCGTACCACCTCGCGGGTGCCAGTCCCGGCGAACACACTGCCGTGCTCCTGCCAGCCGAAGAGCACCGAACCGGTTCTGGTGTGCCACAGCTCGCGGCCGGTACGCCACTCGTAGCCGGTCACCCCCTGCGAGTGGCCGTGGTAGACGGCGTCGGTGTCGCACCGCACCATCCAGGCCGAGCGCCCCCGCCCGGGCCGGCGCCACAGGAACTCGTCCTCGTGGTCGACGGCGGTGATCCCGCCGTCGGCGTCCGAGACGCCCAGAACGCCGTCGTGGATGTCCAGCCAGTAGATGTCGATTTCCGGGGCGATCGTGTATGCCACTCGGGGCACCTTGCCGGAGAGGTCGTAGACGTTGCCGTCATCGCAGCCGGCGTAGATCCAGGCGTCGTCGGCGACGATGCACTTCACCCCGTCGGGAAGGCGGACCTGACTGCGCACCTGGGCGTCGTGGTCGAGGGTGGTGATCACTCCGTGCTCGTTGCCGACCATGCAGTGCTCCCCGTCGACGAAGATGCCGAAGGCGGGGGCGCCGGAGTCGTAGCGCCAGAGCACCGGGGCGGTGCGGGCGGTGGAGCGGGTGCTGACGATCTGCCGCCGGGAGACGGTGCGCTTCTGCCGGACGCCAGCGACCGCGGGCGCATATCCCTTGCGGACCTTTTCCCCGATCTTCTTCGCCGCGGCGGCCCGCGCCCGGGCGTTGTCCGGATAGGCGTTCGCCTTGACCTGCCCCTGGTCGCCGATCCGGCCGTAGCGCACGGTCAGCGTGGCGTTGTCGACGATGACCTCGTAGAACTTGTGCGCACCGTCCACTTCGGACAGTTCGAGGTAGGTCGTCTCCTGGGACATGAGGGGCCTCCGAGGGGGTCAGCGACCGGCCTGACGTGACCGGCGCGGCGACAGTGACCACACGTTAACGGCGGCCCCCGACACAACCGGTTCCCGCCGGTCAGCCTGGATCTGGACGACGAATTCCTCATGTGGGGCGGGTGCCCGGGCAAGGGGAACGCCGGGCACCCGCCGGCAGCGAGTCGGTCAGTGTGGTGTCAGCCCGCTGTGCAGGAGCGGATCTGCGGACGCCCGCTGCTGTTGCCGTTGGTCATCGTGGTGAAGCCGAAGGTGCTGCCGCTGCCATTGGACCGCACGGTCATCACGTTGCCGCTGCTGTCCCAGGTGGCGCTGCCGTTCCAGATGGTGGAGACCCGCTGCGGTGCGGTGATGGCCACGACCACGGTCCACGTGCTGGCGCCGCTGACCGTCACCGACGTGTTGTACCGATCGCCCCAGACGTTGGTGGTCGTCGCCGCCGCGGTGCAGTTGCCACCGGCGGGGGGCGGGGTGCCAGTGCTGGGCGGCGGGGTGGTGCCGTCGGGCGCGACCGCGCGGCCGGTGGACGGCGAGATCATTCCGGGACACAGGTTGCGGCTGGTCAGGTTGGCCATGATCTGGGGGATCGCGTCACGGGTGTTCTGGATCCCGTCGTGCATGAGGATGACCTGACCGGCCTGGAGGCGGCTCGCGTTGGACACGATCTGGCTGACGCTGGCGCCGTTCCAGTCCTGTGAGTCCACATCCCAGATCACCTGGCGCATGCCGAGCGAAGAGGCGACGGACTGAAGAGTCGAGTTGGTCTCTCCATACGGCGGCCGGAACAGTTGCGGCCGGCTGCCGGTGGCCGATTGGATCGCCGAACTGGTCTGCGACAGGTCGGACTGCATCTGAGCCTGGCTCATCGAGGTCATGTGGGCGTGGTTCCAGCTGTGGTTGGCGACCCACATGCCGGCGGCCACCTGCGCCTGGGCCGCCGACTGGTTGCTCTGCACGTTCTGCCCGACGTTGAACATCGTGGCCCGTACGCCGTTGGCGCGCAGCACGTTCAGTAGCGCGCTGGTGCTGCCGGTCGGGCCGTCGTCGAAGGTGAGGCCGACGTAACCGTTGCAGGTGGCGGCGCTCGACGGGGTCGAGGTGGCCGCGAGGACGATGCCGCACATCGCAACGGCGGTGCTGAGGACGGCCAGTAACGCGCGCAACCGCCTCGACCGCTGGGCCGTGCCGGGGGGGACCTTGCTCATCTGATGCCCCTTCTCGCGAGGCCCGGACGCGACCCCGATATGCGGGCAGCACGGTCCGGGCAGGTGTGGGTGAGTAGGGAGGTCAAACCGAAGACGTCACGAAGTCGATTGCATTGACCTCAATGGATCGGAGTATTGCAGCGAGATTTCTGGCACGTCAACAAGTTCCGGAAGCGCTCCGGAACAAGATGGGCCGGCGGGCGAGGTCGCACTCCGCGCTCAGGCGGTGTCGTCGAGCTGAACGAGTCTCCCGAAACCAAGACCGATCCACCCGATCGAGGCAGCTCCGCGCGGCATGATCCGGAAACCCGCCGGAACTACCGGCGGCGATTCGAGGCCGGACGCGACAGTCGGCCGACGGGGGAGGGGGCGAGATCTCCTCAATAGTAAAGAGTGTGAACAGAAGGTGTTACAGTCGCCTCCATCGATATCCGGCCGAGTTCTCGGCCAGTGAGGTCCAGGAAGGAGTGATCACATGACGAGACTGCGCGCGCTGGTCGCACTGGCGGCCCTGGTCGTCGCCAGCGGGTTGGTTGCGGTCATCCCGTCGACCGCCGCATCGGCGGCGGCCTGTTCGGCATCGTGGCAAGCCTCGGCTGTCTACTGGGGAGGTGGCCAGGTCTCGCACAACGGCCGCAACTACCAAGCGAAGTGGTGGACCCAGAACGAGGCGCCGCCGGGTACGACCGGCGTCTGGGAGGATCTTGGAGCGTGCGGAGGAGGCACGACGCCGCCGCCCACCGGGGGGGCCTGCAACCACCCGAACTGGGTCGCCGGGACCTGGTACACCGCCGGGGCGATCGTGCGCTACACCAACGGCCTGTACTACGTCGCCGAGCACGACAATCCCGGCTACGACCCCATCGTGAGCACCTGGTACTGGGAGCCGTACACCTGCGGCGGCCAACCCCCCACCAGCCCGCCGCCCACCAACCCGGGAGGCTTCGTGGTCACTGAAGCCCAGTTCAACCAGATGTTCCCGGGTCGCAATTCCTTCTACACGTACTCCGGGCTCGTCGCCGCACTCAGCGCCTACTCGGCGTTCGCGAGGACCGGCAGTGCCACCGTCCAGCGGCAGGAGGCCGCGGCCTTCCTGGCGAACGTGTACCACGAGACCGGCGGGCTCGTGCACGTGGTCGAGCAGAACACCGCGAACTATCCGCACTACTGCGACTACGGCCAGCCCTACGGCTGTCCCGCGGGGCAGGCTGCCTACTACGGGCGCGGGCCGATCCAGCTCAGCTGGAACTTCAACTACAACGCCGCTGGCATCGCCCTCAATCTGCCACTGCTGACCAACCCGTGGCTGGTGCAGACCGATGCCGCGGTGGCCTGGAAGACCGGGATCTGGTATTGGATGACCCAGAATGGGCCGGGCAGCATGACCGCCCACAATGCGATGGTCGGCGGCGCCGGGTTCGGTGAGACGATCCGCAGCATCAACGGCTCGATCGAGTGCAACGGCGGAAACCCCGCCCAGGTGCAGAGTCGCGTCACCAGGTACCAGCAGTTCGTCGGCATCCTCGGCGTGCCCGCCGGAGCCAATCTCTACTGCTGACGCGCGGCCGGGCCTCGGCGCACGTCGCTGAGTGGAGTCGAGGCCCGGCAGCCCGCCCGTGGTGGGGCGGTGCCCGGGTGACGTCAGCCCCGGACCACCCCCGAAAACTTTTCGCAAGCTTCCGGGCGGCCGTGCGTGATCGCGGGCCTGCTGTTGACTGGAGAATCTCTCTGAGGGCATTGCCGAAAACGTTTTCGGAGTTCATTCTCAGAGGCCAGGTGACCCGGTTGTCCAATGCCCGGAGAGCGCCTTAGGCGGGGGATGTGTCGCAGGGCCTACCCGAACGGGAGGGCAGGGTGTGATCGGGAACGATGGTCGTACGGCAGTGGGTGGCCCGCAGCCGGAGTCGTCCGACCCGTCGCGCGGTGACGGTGCCAGCCCGTCAGGTCGTTCGATCATGCGTGATGTCGCGGAGTTGGCGGGGGTGTCCGCCCAGACGGTCTCGCGGGTCGTCAACGGGCATCCGCACGTCGCGGACGGCACTCGGCAGCGGGTGTTGGCGGCGGTCCGGGCACTGGACTACCAGCGGAACCTGGCGGCTCGCGCGTTGGTCACCCGCCGGTCCGGCACGCTCGGGGTCCTGGGCTACGAGAGCCCGCTGTACGGGCCGACGTCGATGTTGTGCTCGATCGAGGGCGCCGCCAGGTCTGCGGGCTACTTCGTCAGCGTCGCCAGCGTCCGTTACCTTGACCGCCGCTCGGTGCTCGACGCGGTCGACTGGCTGAGTCGTCAGTCGGTCGAGGGGATCATCGCCATCGCGCCGAAGGCCTCCATGGCCGATGCGATCGGCGAGGTGTCGGCCAGGCTGGCCTGTGTGACTGTCGGCGGAGGCTACAGCGAGGCGGTCCCGAGCGTGCGGATCGACAACGTCGCCGGGGCCCGGCTGGCCACGCAGCACCTGCTCGATCTGGGCCACCCGACCGTCCATCATGTCTCGGGCCCACCCGACTGGCCCGAGGCGGCCGACCGGGCCAGCGGTTGGCGGGACGCGCTCCGTGCCGCCGCCGTGCCCGTACCTCCGACGGTGCCGGGCGACTGGAGCGCCCACGCCGGATACGAGCAGGGCAGGCGCCTGGTCCGCGATCCGTCCGTCACGGCTGTCTTCTGTGCCAGCGACCAACTCGCCCTCGGTGTCATGCGAGCGCTGCACGAGGCAGGTCGACGAATCCCGGGCGATGTCAGCGTCGTGGGCTTCGACGGCGCACCGGACGGCGGATACTTCCTGCCGCCCCTCACCTCGGTACGGCAGGACTTCGCCGAGCTCGGCAGGCGCAGCCTGGAGTCCTTGCTGACGCGGGTCGGCCGGGCTGAGGGAGTGCGGGCGTCGCGGCAGGAGTTACTGGTGCCGGAACTTGTCGTCCGTCAGAGCACCGCGCCGGGGCGGCTCTCGGTTTCGCTGCGATCAACACGTTGACACGCCCGTGGTCCGCCCGGAACTATCAGCGACAGTTCCTCGCCCCGGCTCTCGTTGATCGCGAAGTCTTATGACAACGATGTCAGGGCGCGACCCTCCAACTTGGTCGAAAGGCCCCGTCCCTCATGTCGCATACCCCCCTTGCGCGATCCCTGTCGCCCCGCCTGATCGCGGCGACAACGGCCGTCCTGCTACCGCTGGGGCTGCTCGTCGCAGCGCCCCTGGCAAATGCCGCCGCCACGGCAACGCCGGGCAACTTCAGCTCCTCGTTCGAGACCGCCGACCCGCAACCCGCCACCAGCACCGTGGAGGTTGGGGCGAACGGAAAGCCGGTACAGGCGAACCTGAGCGGCACGGTCAGCACCCTTGCCGGCAGCCTGCTCTCCCAGGTCAGCACGGTGACCGCGAGCGCCGAGTACCCGCCCCGAGAGATCGCCGCGAACCTCAAGGACGACGATCCGTCGACCAAGTGGCTCATGTTCGAGCCGGCCGGCTGGGTGACCTACCAGCTCGCCAAGCCCGCGACGGTGGTGCGCTACTCGCTGACCGCGGCCAACGACGCACCGACCCGGGACCCCAAGGACTTCGTCGTGCAGGGGTCGAACGACGGCAGCACGTGGACCGACCTGGACAAGCGCACCGGCGAGAAGTTCAGCGGACGCTTCGCGACCAACAAGTACAGCTTCACCAACACGACCGCCTACGGCTACTACCGGCTGAAC
Organism: Micromonospora sp. LH3U1; assembly: GCF_028475105.1. Taxonomy (NCBI): domain Bacteria; kingdom Bacillati; phylum Actinomycetota; class Actinomycetes; order Micromonosporales; family Micromonosporaceae; genus Micromonospora; species Micromonospora sp. LH3U1. The sequence continues at coordinate 3,121,562 of NZ_CP116936.1, forward strand.
GTCACTGCGAACTCCGGTGACACGCTCGTGCAGCTCGCCGACTGGAACATCAGCGACGGCTCGAACGTCCGCCCGCCAGCCACCCCCATGGTCAGCGAAGCCACCGCCGGCCCGAACGGCGGCTACACCACGAAGCCGGACGCCGGGTTCACCGGACTGGCCGCGCTGCGGTACTCCGGCGGCGCCGAGGGCAACGGCCGCTCGTACGGGACCAACAAGCTGTTCGACGTCAACATCCCGGTCGGGCCGAAGACCCGACTGTCGTACAAGATCTTCCCTGAGTACACCGGTGGGGACGCCCGCTACCCGTCCACCTACGCCGCCGTCGACCTGCACTTCACCGACGGCAGCTACCTGAGTGGGCGCTCGCCCGTCGACCAGCACGGCTACCTGCTCACGGGCGCCGGTCAGGGTGCCTCGAAGGTGCTCTTCGCCGACCAGTGGAACCTGGTGCAGGCCGACCTCGGCACCGTCGCGCGCGGCAAGACGATCGACCGCGTCCTGCTCGCGTACGACGACCCGCAGGCCACCGAGGAGACCCGGTTCCAGGGCTGGCTCGACGACATCGAGTTGGAGGCCTCGCCGGCGTCGATCGACGGCTCGAAGCTGACCAACTACGTCGACACCCGACGCGGCACCAACTCGACGGCCGGTTTCTCGCGCGGCAACAACCTGCCGATCACGGCGGTGCCGAACGGCTTCAACTTCTTCACTCCGGTGACCGACGCGAACTCCGACTCCTGGGAGTACGAGTACCACCGGATCAACAACGAGGCCAACCTGCCCATGCTGCAGGGCCTCGCGATCTCCCACGAGCCGAGCCCATGGATGGGTGACCGCAACCAGATGTCGGTCATGCCGGTCGTCGGCGACGGGTCCCGCACCGGTGATCCCGCCAGCCGCGCACTCGCTTTCAGCCATGACGACGAGACGGCACAGCCGGACCTCTACCGGGTCACGCTGCAGAACGGCCTGATCGCGGAGATGTCACCCACCGACCACGCCGGAATCATGCGGTTCACCTTCCCGACCGGGCAGGCGACCGGAAGCCTCGTCTTCCACAACGGCACGTTCACCATCGGCGCGGACGGCAGATTCACCGGCTGGGTCGACAACGGAAGCGGCCTGTCGGCCGGTCGTAGTCGCATGTTCGTGTCCGGTGCCTTCGACCGGGCGCCGACGACGTCCGCCGCGACGTCCGTCACCTTCGACATCTCCGCGAGCCGGGAGGTGACGATGCGCCTCGCGACGTCGTTCCTCTCCGTCGACCAGGCGCGCCGGAACCTCGATCTGGAGGTCACCGGCAAGAGCTTCGACCAGATCCGCGCCGCCGCGACGGCCGAGTGGAAGGACCGGCTCGGCCGGGTCGAGGTGCGGGGTGCCACCGAGTCGCAGCTGGTCACGATGTACTCGAACCTGTACCGGCTGAACCTCTACCCGAACTCGCAGTCGGAGAACACCGGCACCGCCGCCTCCCCGCGCTGGCAGTACGCGAGCCCGGTCTCGGCTCCGACCGGCGCGTCGACCCCCACCCACACCGGCGCGAAGATCGTCGACGGTCAGATCTACGTCAACAACGGCTTCTGGGACACCTACCGCACCGTGTGGCCCGCCTACGCGCTGCTGTACCCGGACATCGCCGCCAAGATCTCCGACGGGTTCGTCCAGCACTATCGCGACGGTGGCTGGATCGCCCGCTGGTCGTCCCCCGGCTACGCCGACCTGATGACCGGCACCAGCGCGAACGTGGCCCTGGCCCAGGCGTACCTCAGTGGGGTCAAGCTGCCCGACCCGCTCGCGGCGTACGACGCGGCCGTCAAGGACGCCACCGTCGCGTCCGGGCGCAGCGCGGTCGGGCGCAAGGGCATCGAGAGTTCCCTGTTCCTCGGCTACACGCCGACGTCCACAGGGGAGTCGGTGTCCTGGGCGCTGGAGGGCTACATCAACGACTACGGCATCGGCAACATGGGTGCGGCGCTCGCCAAGGACCCGGCCACGCCGAAGTCCCAGCGCGACCGGCTCAAGGAGGAGTCGCGCTACTTCCTGGAGCGCGCCCGCAACTACGTCCACCTGTTCGACCCGAAGACGAAGCTCTTCCAGGGTCGGGACGCCGCCGGTAATTTCCTCGCCGGTGACCCGCTGGACTGGGGTGGCGTCTACACCGAGACCAACGGGTGGAACTTCGCCTTCACCGCGCAGCAGGACGGCCAGGGCCTCGCCAACCTGTACGGCGGGCAGAAGGCGCTGCGGGACAAGCTCGACGCGTTCTTCTCCACGCCGGAGAACGCCGACCGCCCCGGCGGCTACGGCGGCGTCATCCACGAGATGGTCGAAGCGCGCGCGGTGCGGATGGGCCAGCTCGGTATGAGCAACCAGCCGTCGCACCACATCCCGTACATGTACAACGTCGCCGGCGCGCCGGCCAAGACGCAGGCGGCGGTACGGGAGATCCTGCGGCGCCTCTACGTCGGCAGCGAGATCGGCCAGGGCTACCTGGGCGACGAGGACAACGGCGAGATGTCGTCGTGGTATGTCCTCAGCTCGCTGGGCATCTACCCTCTGCAGGCCGGCTCGTCCGAGTGGGCCATCGGCTCGCCGCAGTTCACCAAGATGACCGTGCACCGTCGCAGCGGCGACATCGTCGTCAACGCGCCGAGCAACAGCACGCGCAACGTCTACGTGCAGGGCGTGTTGGTCAACGGCAAGAAGCAGCGCAGCCTGTCCCTGGATGTGTCCGCGCTCGCCAAGGGCGGCACCATCGACTTCCAGATGGGCCCCAACCCGTCGTCGTGGGGCAGCGGCAAGAACGACGCGCCGCCGTCGCTGACCAAGGGTGACGAGGCACCGAAGCCGTTGCAGGACACCACCGGCCCCGGCCTCGGCACCGCGACCGCCACTGGCGGCCAGGACGCGTCGAAGCTGTTCGACGACTCGTCGACCACGCAGCTGACCTTCACCTCGGCGACCCCGCAGATCAACTGGGCGTTCCGTGGCGGGAAGCAGAAGCCGAAGTACTACACCGTGACGTCCGGTGCCAGTGCGGGCGATCCGGCGGAGTGGCGGGTGCAGGGCTCCAACGACGGCCTGACCTGGACCACCGTGGACTCCCGCAAGGACCAGGTGTTCCCGTGGCGCAACCAGACCCGCCCGTACACGATCGACAAGCCGGGACGGTTCGCGCAGTTCCGCCTCGCCGTGACGAAGACGGTCGGCGCCGCGCAGACCACCATCGCCGAGATCGAGTTGCTCGCCGGAGGTGACCTCGACCTCGGGGGTGGCGATATCACGGTGACCGCCGCGGGCAGCGTGCACGCGACCTCCGGCGTTCCGGTCTCGGTGCCGCTGGCCTCCGTAACCGGCGGCACCGCCGACGGTTACCAGGCCACGATCGACTGGGGTGACGGCACGCCGGTCACCGCGGGAACTGTGACGCTGAGCTCGCGGGCCGTCTACAGCATCGGTGGGTCACACACCTACGCCACGCCGGGCTACCACCAGGCGAACGTCACGGTGACCGACGGCGACAGCCAGAGCTCCGCGACGGTCGGCGTCGAGGTGGCGTACGCCCCGAGTTCCGGTCTCACCGCTGCGTTCGACACCGTCTGCATCGGTGACGAAGGGGTCCTCGCGGCGGACTGCGACGCCAAGTCGTGGGCGTACTCGCGGGCCGCCCTGGCGGCCGGCGGCGCGATCCAGGGTCAGCGGCAGCAGGTTCCCGGAACGGCGCTGCAGTTCACGCTGCCGGTGATCCCTGCCGGGCAGCCGGACAACGCCACCGGCAACGGTGCGACGGTCGCTCTCGACCTTCCGGACGACGCCAAGAGCATCTCGTTCATCGGCGCCGGAACGCAGGGCAACCAGAGCACCACCGGCACGGCGACGTTCAGCGACGGCAGCACGGCCAGCATCCCGATCCAGATGAGCGACTGGACGCTGGGCGGCAACGCCAACGGCACCCCGTCCTACGGCAACGTCGTCGTTGCCAGGACGGCGTACCGGTTGCAGGGCACGAGCCGGGACGGCGCCCAGCCGTTCCTCTTCGCCAGCGCGCCGTACCAGATCCCGGCGGGCAAGACGCTGGTGTCGGTGACCCTGCCGACGCAGACCGGTGACCCTCGCTCGGCGGGTCGGATCCACGTGTTCGCCGTCGCCAACGACGGCACGCCCGCCCCGGCGCTGGCGACCGTCGCACCGAAGGACCAGACCACCACCGCCGGGCAGGCCCTCGCGGCGAACCTCGGTGCGGTGACCGGCGGCGTTCCCGGCCCGACGGGTTACCGCGCCCGCGTCCAGTGGGGTGACGGCTCGGCTCCGGAGGACGTCACGATCGGTTCGTCCGGTGCGATGAGCGGGCAGCACACCTACGCGCGGGAGGGCACCTACACGGTCCACGTCACCGCGTGGGACACGCTGTCGAGCAGCACCAGGGCATTCACCGTGACCGTGGCCCGGGGCGGATCGCAGCCGGCGATCGCGCTGTCCGCGTCCGGCACCGTCACCACCGGTGGCGCGATCACCGTCGACGGCAGCGGCTTCGCCGCCGGCGAACAGGTGACCGTCAGCGTCGGCACCGACCCGGGCCGGACCATGAAGGTCGCGGCCTCCGCGACGGGAACGGTCCGCGCCTCGGTGCCGACCTCCGGTGACGCGCAACCCGGCCGGTACGCCGTCACCGCGACGGGCGCGTCCTCGCGTACACCGGCCACGGCCACCGTCCAGGTGACCGAGCAGGCGCAGGCGCCGACCTACCGGCCGCGGGTGGCGCTGACGACCACCTCGGGGCCGCGCGGTACGTCGATCACGGTCGACGGTTCCGGGTTCGTGCCGAACGAGGCGGTCACGATCGCCTTCGGTAACGGCCTCGCGGTGAGCACCGTGCGCGCGAATGGTGACGGCGTCATCTCCGGGGCGACGGTCAGCGTTCCGGGTGCGGCGAAGGCGGGCGCGACCAGCGTCACGCTGAACGGCGCCACGTCGGCGACGAAGGTGTCCCGACCGTTCACCGTCACCGGCTAGCACCGAGCCGGGGACAGCGCAGCCGCGTGGGGCGGGCCGTGATCACGGCCCGCCCCACGCGCTTGTCGTGCAGCCCACTGTTAGCGTCGTCTGCCATGGCCGACCACGCGCTGCTCGACTCGGGACGCCGCGCCGCCGCACTGGTCCACACCCGCGTGGGCTGACCGGCCGTGGTGCCCTGCCGACCCCGGGCCCCGGCGCGCCGGCGGCGAGGACCATCTGGGCGCGGAGCGTGACCTCAACCTGCCGGCGGCGGGCCCAGGCGGAGCTGCCAGCGCGTGCCCTGACTGGTGAGCCGGACGATCGCCAACGGCTCCACGTCCAGCTGCCGGTACGTCGCCATCGGCAGACCGAGGGCGTGCACGACCGCGACCCGGATCACCAGCGGGTGGGTGACCGCGATGACGCGTCGACCGACGCCGCCCTGCTCGTCCAGCCAGCTACCGACCCGATCCCGCACGGCCGTGACGGACTCACCGCCGTGCGGCGCGGAGTCCGGTGCGGACAGCCAGTCGTGCAGCGCCTGCGGGTGAGTGCCGGCGATTTCCTCGAGCGACCGTCCGGACCAGTCGCCGTAGTCACAGTCGGCCAACGCCGTCTCGATCGTCGGCAGCAGGCCGAAGGCGTCGGCGGTCTGCCGGGCCGCCGCCGCAGGGCTGGACAGGCAGGTGTCGTTCACCCCGAGGTGCCCACGCCGGTCCGGATCCGCGTGGGCCTGGGCGAGGGCGGCACGCAGGCCACCCTCGTCCAGGCCGTCGTCGGTCCCGCCGAAGCGGGCCCGGCGCAGAGCTGCGGTGTGACCGTGGGCGACCAGCCGGAGGCTGGTGCCGGTCACGTGCTCGGTAGCGCGGTGGCGGCCCGGCGACGCCGCTCGTGGTGCATCAGGGCCGCGAACAGCAGGCCGATGCCGGTCCAGAGCACCACCTGGGTGCCGAGCGAGGCCAGTCGGAAATTCCACAGCAGGGTGGCGGGGAAGTCCGCCGGAACCTCCTGGAAGGACGGCATCACCACGTACGACACTGCGGTGACCAGGAGGAATCCGCCGACGGCCGCTGCGGCACGCAGCCACGGCGGCGCCTGGGCGCCGACCGACCGGTAGCCCAGCGAGCCGGCCCACACGGCCACCAGCCCGAGCACCACCATCAACAGGTAGGTGATGGTCCGTTGGTTGATGGTGGCCGGGTCGCCGACCGCCGGTGGGTTCGCCGGGTACTTGAGGAACGGCACGATCACCGCGCCGAGCAGCGCCGCGCCGGCCAGCAGCAGGCCCGACCGCCCGTCGTCGTCGCCGCGCCGCCGACGGGACAGCAGGACGTACGCCGTGGCCAGAAGGCCACCCATCGCGGCCCCGAACAGGCTGGTGGCCAGGAACAGGCCGCCGCGCTGACCCGTCCGGCCGACCAGGGCGTCCTCGTGATCGTGCGCACCAGCGGCGGGCTCGGCGTGCGTCGCCGCCTCCTCGATGGCGATGGCCGCCTCGACGTGCGGTTCGCCAGCGACGTACGCGAACGCCCCGGCGAGCAGGCCGGCGATCAGGCCGGCGAGCAGCCCGCGGACGAGGACGGCGACGAACGGGGGAGCGGTGGTGGTGTTCAGTGGCACGGGACGCCCAGCAGGTGCCTGCCGTCGTGCATCAGCTCGTGCAGGTACATCCCACTGCGCGACACCGCCCCCTGGTCGAAGGCGACGAGGTAGGCCAGCAGGGTGAGCACGGCAACGGTCGCCAGAGCCGTCCACAGGAGACGGGCACTGCCAGCGGGGTGCACCACCGGCTGGCTGGAAGCGGAGCTAGACATGAATACACGAACCTCCCCAGGGATGACGCGTCCCCATCGCAAGGCTGCGGACGACCGAGCGTCCTGGCTCGCGGCCCCCGGTTGTGTTTGGGGAACCGCTCACAGTGGCGCGACCGCGCCGGATTCACACCGGCTTCCCTCGCGTCGCCGCAGATAGTGGGTCGACGGTATCGGTGCCGCCTCAGGCGGTCAACCCGGACCCCGCGCCCCGAACGCGGCCCCCTCGGTCGGTCAACGAGCCGGACCAGCCACAGGGTGCCGGCGGATTCGTCAGACCAAAAGGTGACAGTGTCGGAAGCTGGTCGCGGCGCGCGTTCCGCGGCTCAGCAACAGTCTGTTACCGCTAACATGGTCAACTTGCCAGATCGGCTCTGTGGCTCCGGGTCGACCCGGGGGTTCGATCAGTGGCTGGGCGGGGTGTGGGGTGGACGAAATACACGACAGGACGGGTCCGGTGACGACGGACGAGGTCGCGCGGCGACCGGGCATCGTCGACGCGCATCATCACCTCTGGGTCCGGGCACGGCACCCACAGCCCTGGATCGATCCGCACACCATGGCCGCGATCGACGACGACTTCACGCCGGTCGAGCTCGCCCCGGCGGCCCGGGCCGCCGGGGTCACCCGGACCGTGGTCGTGCAGTCCGTCGCCGTCCGGTCCGAGACGCCCGAGCTGCTCGGCATCGCGGCCGACGACCCACTCGTCGCCGGGGTCGTCGGCTGGGTCGACCTCACCGCCGCCGACGTTGGCCGCCGCCTCGACCGACTACGGAAGGCGCGGGGCGGCGAACGGCTGGTCGGAATCCGCCACCTGGTCCAGTCCGAGCCCGACCCGACCTATCTCGACCGCCCCGACGTGCGGCGGGGCATCGCCGCGGTCGGTGCCGCTGGCCTCGCCTTCGACCTTTTGGTGCGTCCTCGTCAGCTGCCCGCGGCCGCCCGGCTCGTCCACGACCTGCCCCAGGTGCGGTTCGTCCTCGACCACCTCGGCAAGCCCTCGCTCGGGCGCGCCGATCTCGGTGACTGGCGCCGCGAACTGCGGGCGCTCGCGGCCGAGCCCAACACCACGGCGAAGCTCTCCGGCCTGGTGACCGAGGTGGACGGCGGGTCCTGGACGGCGGCCGACCTGCGGCCCGCTGTCGAGCACGCCCTCGACGTGTTCGGACCGGATCGGCTGATGTTCGGCTCGGACTGGCCGGTCTGCCTGCTCGCCACCTCGTACACCCGCTGGGTCTCGGTCCTCGGTGACCTGCTGGATTCGCTGTCCGTGGACGAGCGGGCGGCGATCTGGCACCAGACCGCCGGCCGGGTGTACCGGCTGGCCCGGTCCTGACGAGGCAGCGGCTTCCGAGCTGGGGACATAGCGTGTTATCGATAACATGCTAGAGACGGCAGTCGATGACGGTTTGGTCAGACGTATGCCTTCGGTGGTGCCGGTAACGATGGCAAAACATGCTCGCAAGACCTTGGCAACCTACGTGAATGCGTGGCAAGGTAACGCCTGATCGTGGGAAACATCAGACCTATCTCCGAGGGTTGCGTGGGCACCTAGCCGCACTGCCATCCGAGCGGGGTCGGTCGCCCACAGGCGTTCGGCTCGTCGGCGGGTCCCCGTCGGACGCCGGCGCTGCGCTTGGGGAGGTCAGGTCCGACGATGAGTAGCGCCGAGGCAACCGCCGGCACGCAGCGCGGCGAACTCAGCGACTGGTTCCGGGAACGAATTTCCCACGCCCTCTCCGAGTTCACCGCCGCTACCGCATTGGTCGTCCTGTTCATCGCCCTGACCTTCGCGAGTCCCTACTTCCTGACAGCGGACAACCTCTTCAACATCGGGGCCCAGACAGCGGTGATCGCCATCATCGCCACGGCCCAGACGATGGTCATCATCACGAAGGGCATCGACCTGTCCGTGGGGTCGGTGGCCGCGCTCGCCGGCGTGTTGGGCGCGATGGTCGTACGGGACCTCGGCTTCCCACTCTGGGCGGCGACGGCGGTCGCGATCGGCGTCGGCGCGCTGGCCGGGCTGTTGAACGGGCTGCTGGTGACGGTGGCCCGGATTCCGCCGTTCATCGCGACGTTGGGGACGATGTCCGTGGGCCGCGGCCTCGTCTTCATCATCACCGGAGCGGTCGGCGTCTACGGCCTGCCCCGATCCTTCCAACTGCTCGGCAACGGGGAGATCCTCGGCATTCCGTTCGCCGTGGTGATCACCGTCCTGGTCGCCGTCGGGGTCGCCTTCCTGCTCTCCCAGACCCGCTTCGGTCAGTACACCTACGCGATGGGCTCCAATCTGGAGGCGGCCCGCCGCTCCGGCATCCGGGTGGGGCGGCACCTGACCGGGGTGTACGTGCTGGCCGGCGTGCTGGTCGGGCTGGGCGGCATGATCGCCGCGTCCCGGGTCAACTCCGGCCAGCCCAACTACGGCATCTCGCTGGAGCTCGACGTCATCGCCGCCGCGGTCATCGGCGGTGCCAGCCTGTTCGGCGGGCAGGGCCGGATCGTCGGAACCATCATCGGCGCGTTCCTCATCGCCCTGGTCCGCAACGGCGCCGTCCTGCTCGACATCAGCATCCACTACCAGCAGGTGATCGTCGGCGTGATCATCTGGGCCGCCGTCTACTTCGACCAGTACCGCCGCCGACGGCTGGAATCACGGGGTTGACATGCCATTCCGAGAGTCCGAACGAGGAAGGACACACACCATGGCACACACCACCACCAGCCGGCGGACGCGAGGACGACTCGTGCGCGCCCAGGCGATCCTGGCCGCGGCCGCGGCCACCGCTCTGCTCGGCGCCTGCGGCGGGGTCGAGGTTCGTGACGGCGGCGACGGCGCGACCAAGGACGCGAGCGGCCCGTTGAAGCTCGCCGTCGTACCCAAGGCGGTCGGGGCCGACTACTGGAACACGGTCAAGGCGGGCGCGGAGTGCGCCGCGCAGCGCGCGGGGGACGTCACCGTCCAGTGGGACGGGGTGACCACCGAGACCGACGTCGAGGGCCAGGTCAACCTGATCCAGAACTTCGTCACCAAGAAGGTCGACGGCATCGTCTACGCGGCGACCGACTCCAGCGCGCTGGCACCGGCGACCGACCAGGCGCTCGGTGCCAACATCCCGGTCGCCATGATCGACTCCGGCACCAGCCCGCAGCCGTCGACGGTGCCCCTCTTCGCCACCGACAACCGTGCCTCGGCAACCGAGGCGGCGAAGCTGCTCGCCACCGAACTCGGCCCCGGCAACCACGAGGTGGCGCTCGTCGAGTTCCAGCCCGGATCGCAGACCAACACCGAGCGGGTCGACGGCTTCAAGTCCGGCCTCGCCCAGTACCCCAACCTGAAGCTGGTCGGCCAGCAGCCGAGCCGCAGTGACGTCAACGAGGCCCGCCGGGTCACCGAGAACATCCTCACCGCCAACCCCAAACTCGCCGGCGTCTTCGCGGCCAACGAGCCGAGCGTGCTCGGTGCGGCGCAGGCCATCCAGGCGGCCGGCAAGTCCGGCAAGGTGGTCATCATCGGCTGGGACGCGGCCCCGGACGAGATCGCCGGGGTGCGCAACGGCCAGATCTCGGCGCTGGTCGTGCAGAACCCGTTCAAGATGGGCTACTTCGGCGTCGACAAGATGGTCAAGCACCTTCGGGACAAGGCCCCGCTGGCCTCGGCCGACACCGGCGTCACGTTCGTCACCAAGGAGAACATCGACTCGGCGGAGATCAAGGCGGTGCTCGAGCCCAGCTGCGCCAACCCTCCGGTGCAGTGATGGGGGGCATTCCAACGGCCACCGCCGACAGCGATCAGCGACCCACCGACGCGGAACCGCCGGTCCTCGAAGCCCGCGGCATCGTCAAGCGGTTCGGGCACGTCGAGGCGTTGCGTGGTGCCGACTTCACCGTCCACCGGGGTGAGGTCGTCGCGCTGATCGGTGACAACGGCGCCGGCAAGAGCACGCTGATCAAGACCCTGTCCGGTGTGCATCCGCCCGACGAGGGCGAGATCCGGGTCGGCGGCCATCCGGTCCGGTTCTCCACTCCGGTCGATGCCCGACGGGCGGGGGTGGAGACCGTCTATCAGGATCTCGCCGTCGCCGACGACCTCAGCGTGGCCGCCAACCTGTATCTCGGCCGGGAGATCCTGCGCTCCGGACCCCTCGGTCGGCTCGGGCTGTTGGACAAGCGCGCCATGCGCCAGGGCGCCGCCGCCGCCCTGGACGAGTTGGGCGTACGGATCCCCCGGGTCACCACGCCGATCGCGATGCTGTCCGGCGGGCAGCGGCAGTGCGTGGCGGTGGCCCGGGCCATCATCTGGGCGACCAACGTGGTCATCCTCGACGAGCCCACCGCGGCCCTGGGTGTGGTCCAGACCGGGCGGGTGCTCGACGTCGTTCGCCGTGCCCGTGACGCCGGCATGTCGGTGGTGCTGGTGAGCCACAACATGCCTCAGGTGCTCGAGATCGCCGACCGGGTGGAGGTGCTGCGCCTCGGTCGGCGAGCGGCCCAACTCCGCGCCGACGAGGTCACCACCGACGACCTGGTCGCGGCGATGACCGGCAGCACCAGCGCGGATCGGGACGAGCGGTGACGTCGGTCGTCCAGCGGGGTGCGCGCGATCCCGCCCGTCAGGCGACCCCGAACGCCGTCCGGTCGCCGCTGCGGCTGAGCCCACTGGGCTTCGGTGATCAGGCGTACGGCGTCACGCTGCCCCGGGCGGCGTTGGCGTTCGTCCGTCGTCACCCGGCCGTGGTGTCGACGGTGGTCGGCATGCGGGACGAGGCCCAGGTGACCGAGACCCTGCGCCGATCCCGTGTCGACGTCCCGGGTCAGCTCTGGGCGGCGTTGTACGACGAGGGGCTGCTCGACGTGCAGTCGTGAGGGTCGGCGGTCACGACCGGGCCGTCTCGGTGCTCGCGTCAGCGTCGTCGGGTAACCCCTGCAACGACTCCTCCACGCCGATCAGGTGGTTGGCCATCCGGGTGCGCGCCCGCTCCGGGTCGCGCGCCACGAGGGCCTTCAGGATCGCCACGTGTTCGTCATGGGTTCGCAGGTCCGCGCCCTCCTCGTGCAGACTCCGCCACAGCCGGCCGCGGATGGTGCGCCCGGCGAATGCTTCGATCAGGCCGACGAGCACCGGATTCTCGGCGTGCACGGCGATGATCCGGTGAAAGGCGATGTCGATTTCCATGATCCGCTCGTGGTCCTGCGGTGACTGGCCGATCATGCGAGCCGCCTCGTCGAGCAGGTCTCCCGCCTGCGCTAGCGCCTCGTCGGTGATCCTGGTCGCCGCCAGCCGCGCGGCCTCGCACTCCAGCAGACGGCGAACGGTGTGGATGTGCCGGGGGTCGCCCTGGCCCTGGAAGTCCACCACGAAACCCATCGGGGCCAGCAGTTGTGGCGCGTCGAGGTTGGTGACGTAGGTGCCGTCGCCCTGGCGGATGTTGACGATGCCGAGGATCGACAGGGCCGACATCCCCTCGCGCAGGGACCCCCGCGAGACACCGAGCTGCTCGGCGAGGTCCTTCTCGATGGGCAACCGGTCCCCGGGCCTGAACTGCCCTTCGAGGATCATCCGCTTGATGCCGTTGACCACTTCGTCAGTGCGAGACATGATCTCCCTAGCGGCCGGCGGGGGTGGCCTTCCCACCCGCGATCACGTACGCCGCCTCCGGAGATGACACGGTAGTCGGGTCTGTCGCCGCCCAGTAGTGGCCGTCGGGAAACCGGTAGAGCGCGACCGACTCGGTGCGCATCCGGGTGGAGTAGCCGGGCTGGCTGGGCAGGACGTATCCGCTGCCGGAACCGGTGTCCCGGATGATGCACGGATCGGTGAAGTGCTCGTGCAGGTGGTCGACGAACTCGGTGACCCGGTCGGTGAGGTCCCCCGAGATCGCGACGTAGTCGAGCACCGACACGTGTTGGACCATCTCGCACAGCCCCACACCGCCGGCGTGTGGGCACACCGGGATGTCGAACTTCGCGGCGAGCAGCAGCACGGCGACGATCTCGTTGATGCTGGCCAACCTGCCGGTGTCCAACTGGCAGAAGTCGATGGCCTCGGCTTGGAACAGCTGCTTGAACATCACCCGGTTGTGGCAGTGCTCGCCGGTGGCGACGCCGATCGGAGCGATGGCACGGCGGACGGCCGCGTGGCCCAGGATGTCATCGGGGCTGGTCGGCTCCTCGATCCACAGTGGCTTGAACCGGGCGAGGGCGGTGACCCACTCGATGGCCTGGCCGACGTCCCACACCTGATTGGCGTCGATCATCAGGTTGCGATCCGGCCCGAGGATCTCCCGGGCGATCGCGCACCGGCGGATGTCGTCGTCGAGGTTGGCGCCCACCTTGAGCTTGACGTAGCCGTAGCCGGTGTCCACCGCCTCCTGGCACAGCCGGCGCAGCTTGTCGTCGCCGTAGCCGAGCCAGCCCGCCGAGGTGGTGTAGGCGGGGTAGCCGGTCCGGTCGAGCTCGGCGAGGCGGGCGGCCTTCGTGCCCTCCTTGGCCCGCAGGATGGCCAGCGCCTCGTCGCGGGTCAGCGCGTCGGACAGGTAGCGCAGGTCGGCGATGTCGACGAGTTGCTCGGGGGACATGTCGACGAGCAGCCGCCACAGCGGCTTGTCGGCGAGCCGGGCGACCAGGTCCCACGACGCGTTCAACACGGCCGCCAACGACAGGTGGACGACGCCCTTCTCCGGACCGAGCCACCGCAGTTGCGAGTCGGAGGTGAGGAGGCGGTAGACCGCGCCCATGTCCGCTGCCATCGTCGCCACGTCCAGGCCCACGAGGCGCTGCGCCTGGTGGACCGCCGCCGCCGCGACGATGTCGTTGCCTCGACCGATGGTGAAGGTCAGGCCGTGCCCCGCGAGCGGCGCACCCACGCCGTCGACGCCGTCGGTGTGCAGGACGACGTAGGCCGCCGAATAGTCGCCGTCCTTGTTCATGGCGTCTGACCCGTCAGCGGTCAGGGAGGTGGGGAAGCGGACGTCTTCGACGGTGATGGCGGTGATCTGCGGCATGCGCTCCTCGCCCGGCTAGGCTAAAGATCAGATGATCACTGGGAGTATACGGAGGGCCGCTCCGGTGCGTCAACGATGTCGATCACCGCAGGCCCAAAGACATAGGATGTTTGGTCGGTGGGTCCATCCGCCTTGCCGCCCATCGTGCCGGTTGGCGGGCCGCCGGCGGTGGGGTCGTGGGCCACGGAGGTTGGATGTTCATCCTCATTCAGTGCGCACTGACGTCGACATATGGGGCTCGGCGCGCGGCACCGGTGCCTCGATACATCAAATCTTTGTCGATTGTCGACACCCGCGTGGAGGGCCCTCTCTGGCGCCTGGCGTCGGTCGGCGTGGCGTGGTCGGCCGAGTTGGTGACGGTGCTCACCGAGCAGCCGCCGACACGCCCGAGACCGACATGTGGGGTGTGACAACGGCTGCGTCCCTATATATGGTGTCGAGCGCAGCTGGTTCGGCCGCTCATCCGGGGCGGTCGAGGCAACAGGGAACCCGGTGGAAATCCGGGACTGTCCCGCAGCGGTGAGTGGGAACGACCGCCGTCATCAGCACTGGGCCACCAATCGGCCTGGGAAGCGACGGCCAGTAGGAGACCGGCGATTCCGGTCGTGCCCGCGAGTCCGAAGACCTGCCAGCGCGCCGCACACCCGCACCCGGGTGGGCGGCGGTCCGAGGCCGCGTGGGACGGCTGACGCCACCTGACCCACGCCCGCATGGCGTGCGTCCGCCGGTGTCTGTCTTCTCGCGTCCGAGGACCATCAGGTCTCGAACTCGCGAGGAGTGAGTGGTGACAGTCACCGAGGTAGTCCCGGCCAGCGGCGACGCGACCCTGCGGCGTACGCCGATGCAGGTCCGCAAGCGCGACGGTGCCACCGAACCCGTCGACGTGAACAAGATCGTCCGAGCGGTCGAGCGGTGGGCCGACGACCTGACCGACGTCGACCCGATGCGGGTGGCCACCCGCACCATCAGCGGCCTGTACGACGGCGCGACGACGGCGGAGCTGGACCGGCTGTCCATCCAGACGGCGGCCGAGATGATCGGCGAGGAACCGCAGTACTCCCGCCTCGCCGCCCGGCTGTTGGCCGGCTACGTCGACAAGGAGGTGCGCCGGCAGGGCATCACCTCGTTCAGCGCGGCGATCCGGGTCGGCCACGCCGAGGGCCTGATCGGCGACGACACCGCCGCGTTCGTCGCCGCACACGCCGCGACCCTCGACCACGCCATCGACCGGAACGGCGACCGCCGGTTCGAGTACTTCGGCCTGCGCACGGTGTACGACCGCTACCTGCTGCGCCACCCCACCAGCCGACTCGTGTTGGAGACCCCGCAGTACTGGCTGCTGCGGGTGGCCTGCGGCCTGTCCCGCACGGCGGACGAGGCGGTGCACTTCTACCGGCTGATGTCCAGCCTGGCCTACCTGCCCAGCTCACCAACATTGTTCAACTCCGGTACCCGGCACACCCAGATGTCCTCCTGCTACCTGGTCGACTCCCCGCGCGACGAGCTGGACTCGATCTACCAGCGGTACGCCCAGGTCGCCAACCTGTCCAAGTTCGCTGGCGGCATCGGCATCGCGTACTCCCGGGTCCGGTCCCGGGGCGCGCTGATCCGCGGCACCAACGGGCAGTCCAACGGGATCGTGCCGTGGCTGCGCACGCTGGACGCGAGCGTCGCCGCGGTCAACCAGGGCGGCCGGCGCAAGGGCGCGGCGTGCGTCTACCTGGAGCCGTGGCACCCGGACATCGAGGAGTTCCTCCAGCTGCGGGACAACACCGGCGAGGACGCCCGGCGTACCCACAACCTGAACCTGGCCAACTGGGTGCCGGACGAGTTCATGCGCCGGGTCGAGGCCGACGAGATGTGGTCGCTGTTCGACCCGCACGAGGTGCCCGAGCTGCCCGACCTGTGGGGGGAGCGGTTCGACACCGCGTACCGGGAGGCCGAGACGCAGGGTCGCTACGTGCGGCAGGTCCCGGCGCGGGAGCTGTACGGGAAGATGATGCGGACCCTCGCCCAGACCGGCAACGGGTGGATGACCTTCAAGGACGCCGCCAACCGCCTGTGCAACCAGACCGCCGAACCGGGCAACGTGGTGCACCTGTCCAACCTCTGCACCGAGATCGTCGAGGTGTCCAGCGACGCCGAGACCGCCGTGTGCAACCTGGGTTCGGTGAACCTCGCCGCCCACCTCGGCGACGGCGGCATCGACTGGGAGCGGCTGCGCACCACGGTCCGTACCGCGGTGACGTTCCTCGACCGGGTCATCGACATCAACTACTACCCGACCCCGCAGGCGGCGGCGAGCAACCCCCGCTGGCGGCCGGTCGGGCTCGGGCTCATGGGCCTGCAGGACGTGTTCTTCGCGCTGCGGCTGCCGTTCGACTCCCCGGCGGCGCGGGAACTGTCCACGCGGATCAGCGAGGAGCTGTACCTGACCGCGCTGGAGACCTCCGCCGACCTGGCGCGCCGCGTCGGCGCGCACCCGGCGTACGGGCAGACCCGGGCCGCGCGGGGTCAGTTGCAACCCGACCTGTGGGGCGTCGAGGGTACGCAGACCGCGCGCTGGGCCGCCCTGCGGGAGCGGGTCGAGGCGTACGGGCTGCGTAACTCGCTGTTGGTGGCGGTCGCACCGACCGCGACCATCGCCTCGATCGCCGGGTGCTACGAGTGCATCGAGCCGCAGGTGTCCAACCTGTTCAAGCGCGAGACCCTGTCGGGGGAATTCCTCCAGGTCAACACCGCTCTGGTACGCGAGCTGAAGGCCCGTGGTCTGTGGACCGACCGGGTCCGGTCGGCGATCAAGCGGGCCGAGGGGTCGGTGCAGGACATCGCGGAACTGCCGGCCGGAGTCCGGGAGTTGTTCCGCACCGCGTGGGAGCTGCCGCAGCGGGCGCTGATCGACATGGCCGCCGCCCGCGCCCCGTTCATCGACCAGTCTCAGTCGCTGAACCTGTTCCTGGCCGCACCGACCATCGGCAAGCTCTCCTCGATGTACCTGTACGCCTGGAAGGCCGGGCTGAAATCCACCTACTACCTGCGCTCACGCCCCGCCACGCGGATCCAGCAGGCCACCGTCACGGTTGTCGCGCCGGTGGCGACCGGCGCCGAGGCGTTGGCCTGCTCGCTGGAGAACCCCGAGTCGTGCGAGGCCTGCCAGTGACCGCCACCACCACCCCCGACGCCAGCACCGCCGACACGAGGACCACGCACATGCTGCTCGATCCCGGGATGGACCTCACCCTCCGCCCGATGCGCTACCCGCACTTCTTCGACCGGTTCCGTGACGCCATCCGCAACACCTGGACGGTCGAGGAGGTCGACCTGCACGCCGACCTCGCCGACCTCGACAAGCTGTCGCCGGCCGAGCGACACCTGGTCAGCCGGCTGGTGGCGTTCTTCGCCACCGGCGACACGATCGTCGCCAACAACCTGGTGCTCAACCTCTACCAGCACGTCAACAGCCCCGAGGGTCGCCTCTACCTGTCCCGGCAGCTGTTCGAGGAGGCCGTGCACGTCCAGTTCTACCTGAACCTGCTCGACACGTACGTGCCCGACGAGACAGAGCGGTTCGCCGCCTTCGCCGCCATCGAGAACATCCCCTCGATCCGTCGCAAGGCCGAGTTCTGCTTCCGCTGGATCGACTCCTTGAACGACCTGCGGGAGCTGCGGTCCCGGGAGAACCGCCGCACGTTCCTGCTGAATCTGATCTGTTTCGCCGCCTGCATCGAGGGGTTGTTCTTCTACGGCGCCTTCGCGTACGTCTACTTCCTGCGCTCCCGTGGCCTGCTGCACGGCCTGGCCTCCGGCACCAACTGGGTGTTCCGCGACGAGTCCATGCACATGGCGTTCGCGTTCGACGTCGTCGACACCGTCCGCGGCGAGGAGCCGGACCTGTTCGACGACGACCTCGCCGACCAGGTTCGCCAGATGCTCACCGAGGCCGTCGAGTGTGAGGTGCAGTTCGCCGAGGACCTGTTGGGCCACGGCGTGCCCGGTCTGACGTTGACCGACATGCGGGAGTACCTCCAGCACGTCGCCGATCGCCGTCTCATCCAACTGGGCATCGCGCCGCACTACGGGTCGAGCAACCCGTTCGGTTTCATGGAGTTGCAGGACGTGCAGGAGCTGTCCAACTTCTTCGAGCGGCGGGTGTCGGCGTACCAGGTCGGGGTGACCGGCACTGTCGCCTTCGACGACGACTTCTAGGAAGGGCTGACCGATCCGGAGTCCTGGCGTCGCTTGGTGAGCCACCGCATGACGTGCAGGGGGTGCGACGCCGGCTCCGGGATCGGGTGGAAGACGTGTTCCACCTCGCCGCCGGCGATGATGAGGGTCAGCCGCTCGTACAGCGTCATGTCACCGGCGGTGCGGGTCGGCAGGTGCAGCGCGGTGGCCAGGGTCAGCCTCGGGTCGGGGATCAGCGGGTAGGGCAGCCGCAGCCGGTGCGCGAGTTCCCGCTGATACCCGGTCGACTGCGCGGACAGGCCGTACACCCGGGCAGCGCCGGCCGCGCGGAGTTCCGCGTGGTGGTCGCGGAACCAGGCGGCCTGCTCGGTGCTGCCCTGGGCGCCGTGGATCTCCAACAGCCCGTTGGGCAGGTCGACGCCCGGCCGCCCGGTCAGCGGGTACACGAAGATGACGCTACGCCCGGCGCCGAGCGCGCCGAGATCGACCGGGCGGCCGTCGGTGCCGTAGAAGGACAGGGATGGCAATCTGGTGCCGACCAGCGTGGCGGGGTCGGCGCCTGGTGCGTGCCTGCCGGATACGACCTGGGTCGCGGCCGCGTCGAGGCGAGCATCCAGCGCGTCCCGCTGGGCGGTCAACGTGCCGATACGTTCCTGCAGGTTGGTGATGGTGCTGCGGTACGTGGCCACCGCCGCCGCGCACACGTCGGTGTCCTCGGAGCCACCGGCGATCGACTCCACGAACGGCCGGGTCTCCTCGACGGTGAGGCCGAGCGCCATCAGCTCGCGAATCTGTGCCACCAACCGCACGGCGATCGTGTCGTACTCGCGGTAGCCGTTGCCCAGCCGCCGGGGCACGACCAGCCCGGCCGACTCGTAGTACCGCAGTGCACGGACCGTGGTCCCGGTCCGACGTGCCAGCTCACCCACCCGCATCCCGCGACCCTAAACCCGCACCCTGGGGTACGGGTCAACGTGTTCATCGTCGCGGTGGCACGGCCGCCGTTTCGTGCCAGTCTGACTGCGAAAAGGCATCTTGATCAGGGAGTTTGTGATGACGGCAATCAGTCGGGTGCGTGGTCGGCAGATTCTCGACAGCAGGGGAAACCCGACCGTGGAGGCCGACGTGGTTCTCGCGGACGGGTCGATCGGCCGGGCCGCCGTTCCCTCCGGCGCGTCGACGGGGGCGAACGAGGCGGTCGAGCTGCGCGACGGAGACCGCACGCGTTTTCACGGCAAGGGCGTCAGTACGGCTGTCGCCGCGGTCAACGGCGAGATCGCCGAAGCGGTGATCGGGTTCGACGCGGAGGACCAGGCGTTGATCGACGAGACGATGATCGATCTCGACGGCTCGAAGGACAAGGGTCGATTGGGCGCCAACGCGATCCTGGCGGTGTCCCTGGCGACAGCGAAGGCGGCGGCGGTGGCGCACCGGCAGCCGCTCTACCGCTATGTCGGTGGCGTCGGCGCCCGCCTGCTGCCGGTGCCGATGATGAACATCATCAACGGCGGCGCGCACGCCGACAATCCGCTCGACTTCCAGGAGTTCATGATCGCGCCGGTCGGAGCGCAGACCTTCGCCGAGGCGGTCCGGATGGGCTCGGAGGTCTTCCACACCCTCAGGGCGTCCCTGGCCGCGGCCGGTCACAGCACCAATGTCGGCGACGAGGGCGGCTTCGCGCCGAACTTCGCGAGCGCCGACGAGGCGCTGCGGTTCGTGCTGCGCGCCATCGAGGACACCGGCTATGAGCCTGGGACCGACGTGCTGATCTGCCTCGACCCGGCTAGCTCGGAGTTCTTCCAAACGGGCGTCTACGACTACGTCGGCGAGGGACGCCAGCGCACCGTCGAGGAGCACATCGACTATTTGCTCGACCTTGTGTCCCGGTACCCGATCAGCTCGATCGAGGACCCGATGGCCGAGGATGACATTGCCGGCTGGAAGCGGCTGACAGCAGTGGCGGGGGAGCGTGTGCAGTTGGTCGGTGACGACGTCTTCTGCACCGACGTCGACCGGCTTCGCGACGGGATCGACGGCGGTTACGCCAACGCGATCCTGGTCAAAGTCAACCAGATCGGCACGCTCACCGAGACCCTCGCGACGGTGGACGCCGCCCACAAGGCGGGGTACCGGGTGGTGATGTCGCACCGTTCCGGGGAAACCGAGGACACCACCATCGCCGACCTGGCCGTGGGCGTCGGATGCGGGCAGATCAAGACCGGCTCGCTGTCGCGCTCCGACCGCACGGCCAAGTACAACCAGCTCATCCGCATCGAGGAGGAGCTCGGTGACCGCGCCAGCTACGCCCGGAGCCGTTGAGGGCTGTGCTCCGGTCAGGTGGTGGGGCCCAACTCGGTGAGGAGCTTCTCCACCCGGCCCCGGATCTCGTCACGGATCGGGCGGACGGCCTCGACGCCCTGACCGGCCGGGTCATCGAGCTTCCAGTCCTCGTAGCGCTTGCCGGGAAAGACCGGGCAGGTGTCGCCGCAGCCCATCGTCACGATGACGTCGGAGGACTCCGCGGTCGCGTACTCCAGGAGCTTGGGGGTCTGGTCGGTGATGTCGATGCCGACCTCCCGCATGGCCTGCACGGCGGCGGGGTTGATCGTCTCGGCCGGGGCGGAGCCGGCCGAGCGGACCTCGACGGTGTCGCCGGCGAGGTGGCGTAGCCAGCCGGCGGCCATCTGGGAACGGCCGGCGTTGTGGACGCAGACGAACAGGACGCTGGGCTTGTCGCTCATGGTGGTCGCCTTCTCAGTCAATCGATGGATGCGGGCTGGGGGTGAAGAACCGGTGGCGTGCCCACAGGGAGACGTAGACGAGCCCGACCAGGACGGGCACCTCGATCAGCGGGCCGACGACCCCGGCGAGAGCCTGACCGGAGGCGACGCCGAAGGTGCCGATCGCGACGGCGATGGCGAGTTCGAAGTTGTTGCCGGCCGCGGTGAAGGCCAGGGTGGTGGTGCGCCCGTAGCCGAGGCCGATGGCCCGGCCGAGGATGTAGGCGCCGGCCCACATGAGCGCGAAGTACACCAACAGGGGCAGGGCGATGCGGAGGACGTCCAGGGGTCGGCTGGTGATGGCGTCTCCCTGCAGCGCGAACAGGATCACGATCGTGAACAGCAGCCCGTAGAGGGCGGCCGGGCCGATCCTGGGCAGGAAACGGGCCTCGTACCAGTCGCGGCCCTTGGCGCGCTCGCCGAGGCGGCGGGTGAGGTACCCGGCCAGCAGCGGGATGCCGAGGAAGATGAGCACGTTGCGGGCGATGTCCCAGGCCGAGATCGTCACCTCGGCGCCGGACAACCCCAGCCACTGGGGGAGCACGGAGAGGTAGAACCAGCCGAGCAGGCCGAAGGCGACAACCTGGAAGACCGAGTTGAGCGCGACCAGGACGGCGGCGGCCTCCCGGTCGCCGCAGGCGAGGTCGTTCCAGATGATGACCATGGCGATGCAGCGGGCCAGACCGACGATGATCAGGCCGGTGCGGTACGCGGGCTGGTCGGCCAGGAAGATCCAGGCCAGGGCGAACATCATGGCGGGTCCGACGAGCCAGTTGAGGACCAGCGAGGAGATCAGCAGTCGGCGGTCGCTGGTGACGGTGTCGAGCCGGTCGTAGCGGACCTTCGCCAGCACCGGGTACATCATGATCAGCAGGCCGACCGCGATCGGCAGCGAGATCCCCCCGACCGTCACCGAGTTCAGCGCGCTGTTGAGGCTGGGGATCAGACGACCGAGGAGCAGGCCGGCGACCATCGCCAACCCGATCCAGACCGGGAGGAACTGGTCGAGTCGGGAGAGGCGGCCGACGACGGCGTTCTCGGCCGGGTCGCTCTGGACGGTCGTTGTCATGTCGCCGGCGCCACGGTGAGCAGTGCGGCGAGCTGGCGCAGGATGGCCGGCCGGGCGCGGTAGTAGACCCAGGTGCCCCGGCGCTCGGCGTCGACGAGCCCCGCTTCGCGCAGCGTCCTGAGGTGGTGCGAGATGGTCGGGCCGGTCAGGTCGAACGCGGGGGTCAGGTCGCAGACGCAGATCTCGCCGCTCTCTGCGGAAGCGATCATCGACATCAGTTGCAGCCGCACCGGGTCGCCGAGGGCTTTGAACGCGGACGCGAAAGCCGTCGCGGCCTCGGCCGGTACGCGCCGCTCGTTCAGAGGGGGGCAGCAGGACACGTCTGCGGCCGGTGCTGCTTGATTCGACATTTCTCTAGGTTGACACCTATCTAATCAGTGTGCAACTGTCTGATTCGACGGACGTCAAGACAGGCGGCGTCGAGTACCTGAAATCTTCCGGAACGGAACCTGCTCATGGCCGACAGCACCGTGCGCCCGATGGCCGTCGCCGACGCCGACCGGGTCCTGGCGATCTACCAGGCCGGTCTCGACGGGGGCAACGCCAGCTTCGAGATCACCGCGCCAACCTGGGCGGCGTTCGACACCACGCGCCTGACCGCGCATCGCTTCGTGGCCGTCGACCGCGACGGCGCCGTCCTGGGCTGGATCGCCGTCTCACCGACCTCGACCCGCGCGGTCTACGCCGGTGTGGTCGAACACTCCGTCTACGTGGACCCGGCCGCCCAGGGTCGTGGCATCGCCCGGCTGCTGCTGGACGCGCTCATCACCTCCACCGAGGCCGCCGGCATCTGGACGATCCAGTCCGGCGTCTTCCCGGAGAACACCGCCAGCCTGACGCTCCACCAGCGGGTCGGCTTCCGCGTCATCGGCGTCCGCGAGCGGGTTGGTCGCCACCACGACCGCTGGCGCGACGTCGTCCTGCTGGAACGCCGCAGCCCCACCATCTCCTGACACGCCTGGCCCGGCAGTCGGGCCACTACCTCGAGGAGCCAACGGATGAACGCCCAGGACAGCCTTCCCGTCGTGATCATCGGCGCCGGCCCGACCGGTCTCGCCGCCGCCGCGCACCTGCACGAGCGCGGCCTGCCCTTCACCGTCCTCGAAGCCGGCGACACCCCGGGTGCCGCCGTACGCCAGTGGAGGCACGTGCGCGTCTTCTCGCCGTGGCGGTACAACATCGACCCGGCCGCTCGTCGGCTCCTCGACGAGGCCGGTTGGGTCGCCCCCGACCTGGAGGCCCTGCCCACCGGCGCGGAACTGGTCGCCGACTACCTCCAGCCCCTCGCGGAGCTGCCGCAGCTCAAGCCACACCTGCGGTACGGGGCACGCGTCGAGGCGATCAGCCGCCTCGGCCTCGACCGGCTGCGTACCGCCGGACGCGACACCGCACCGTTCCTCCTCCGCCTCGATGACGGCGACGAACTGTTCGCCCGCGCCGTCATCGACGCCTCCGGCACCTGGCGTACGCCGAACGTCCTCGGCGCGTCCGGCCTGCCCGCCCGGGGTGAGGCCGACGTGACGGCATACCTGGAGCACGCGCTGCCGGACGTGCTCGGCGCCGACCGGGACCGGTTCGTGGGCCGGCACACTCTGGTCGTGGGCGCCGGTCACTCGGCCGCGAACACCCTGCTGTCCCTGGCGGAGTTGGCCGCCGCCGAGCACGGCACCGAGGTGACCTGGGCGATCCGGACCGCCTCGCCGACGCGGACGTACGGTGGCGGGGACGCGGACGCCCTCCCCGCGCGTGGGGCGCTCGGCGCACGGCTGCGTGCGCACGTCGACGCCGGACGGATCCGGCTGCTCACCGGGTTCTCGGTGCACGCGCTCGCCCCGACCGACGGACGGGTGAGCGTGGTCGTGCGGCACGCCGACGGCACCGACGAGTCGATCACCGTCGACCGCATCGTCGCCGCCACTGGTTTCCGGCCCGACCACTCCATCGCCGCCGAGCTGCGCCTGGACCTGGACCCGGTCATGGGCGCGACCCGTGCGCTCGCCCCGCTGATCGATCCCAACGAGCACTCCTGCGGCACCGTTCCTCCGCACGGCGTGGACGAACTCGCCCACCCGGAGAGCGGCTACTACGCCGTCGGCATGAAGTCCTACGGCCGAGCGCCGACATTCCTCATGGCCACCGGTTACGAGCAGGTCCGTTCCGTCGTGGCCGCTCTCGCCGGGGACTGGGTCGCCGCCCGCGACGTCCAGCTGGACCTGCCCGAAACCGGCGTGTGCAACAGCAACCGCGCCGACTCGGCGAGCGGCGACAACTGCTGCGGGCCGGAGCCGACGGGGCGTGGACTGTCCACCGGCATCTCCGGTGGGCTGCTGTCCGCGCCGATCAGCCTCGTCGCCCTCGACGCCGCGCCAGCGGGCGGTTGTTGCGCCAGCTGATCACCGGCTATGACGGTGCCCGTAGCCCTCGCGGTCGGCGGGCACCGTCACCGCCGGCTGGCGCAGGCGACACACGTACGCGCGGACGGGCGGGCGACCAGCCGCTCGGCGGGAATCGGACGGGCGCACCGTTCGCACACGCCGTAGCTGCCGTCGTCGACCCGGCTCAGCGCGACGTCCAGCTCGGCCAGGCGTCGGCGTGCCGCGTCCAGGACGGCGCTGAGCTGTGCGCGTTCGAAGGCGATCGTGCTGCCCTCGGGGTCATGCTCGTCATCGGCGTTGGACGACCGGGATGCCTCGAAGAGACTCCGTAGGTCGCCGTCCAGGGCGGTGGCCTGGCTTTCGGTCTGTTCGCGCAGCCGCAGCAGTTCCTCGCGGATCGCGCTGGAATCCCTGTTCATGGCCGTTCCACCGTACTGCGCGATGACCGTGTCACTCACATGAAGTTGCGGGTGTGCAGGGCGGAGAGCGCCGCGGCCTCGTCGGGCCGGAAGCCCAGCCGTACCAGTCGGCGCTGGCGGCCCTGATCCATCGCGTGTTGCAGAGCCTGCACCCGGTCGTAGCCGGCGGACACGTCGTCGGGACGCCAGCCACCTGCCGCGAGCACCACCAGCGCGTCGAAGACGTCCGCGTTGAGGCCGGCGGTGTCGACGAGCGCGTCGTGGCGGCGGTGGATGGCCGCCCGCAGCCGGTCCCGCAGCAGCGGGTCGAGCTGGGCCTGATGTTCCAGGTGCGCCATGCCGAACACCACGTGCCGGCGCTCGTCCTGCATGGCGAGCCAGCAGATCCGGCGCGTCACCGGGTCCGGGGCGTTCTGGTGCAGGAACGAGAGCAGGTCGACGAAGCTGCCCTCGCCGAGCACGGAGAGTAGGAACGAGGCCAGTGCGAAGTCGGACTCCGCGACGAGCGTGAAGAGCGACTGCCGACCACCGGCCGACGACGTGCCCAACTCGGCACCCCGCAGCAGCGCCCGCCGGCTGAACACCTCCATGTGCCGGGCCTCGTCGGCCATCTGCACGGCGAGAAGCTGCATCACCTCCCGGAAGTGCGGGTGGATGCGCCCGACGAACCGGGCCGGCACGACGAGGGCTGCCTGCTCGTTCTCGACGAGGTAGGTCATCACCTGAACCACTGCGGCCTCGACATCGGCCGGTAGCGCGAACGGATCGTCCCACGGCACGGCGGTCTGCGGATCCCACTGCCGTGCGGCCGCCTGCGCGTACAGGTGGGGAGCGACATCGGCCCACACGAGGTCGCGGTCGTCCAGGTCGAACCGTGCCTCGGGACCGCCGGCTTCGAGCAGCGCGCCCCGGGCACCGAGCCCCCATCGCGCCGGCGGGCGGCTGCTGAGTGCCGATGGGAGGGCGGGTCCGGCCCGCTCCGCGCCGAACCAGCGGTCGTCATCCGCCGTGCCCCGGACGATCACCGCCACGAGGTCGCTCCGGTCGCCCCGATCCGGCCATTCGACCCGGTGGCCCCGGCCACGACACCAGGCGGGCAGGTGTACGCGCAGCGCCGGGTCGTGGCCGTAGACCGCCAACCGGCCGCCGGGCGGCAGCCCGGCCAGGGCGCGTTGCACGAGCAGATGTGCGCCCCGGCCGAAACCCAGGTCGCCGAGGTCGACCTCGGCAACCGGTGCCGCGCTCACGGCCGGTAGTCCGAGGCCGTCACCCGCCCGTCGGGGGAGTAGAAGCCAGCGGCGTCGACCGCGTCGGCGAGGGCGTCATAGCCGGTGGTGCGGCCCTCCCGCCAGGCCGTCAGCCCCTCCAGGTCGAGCAGCGGACGCACCTGCGGATCGGCGTACGACATGCCGAGCAGCAGCGTGCCGAAGAGCCGGACCCCGGCGGACTCCGGCTCGCGGACCGTCATGTTGCAGTGGTCGTACGGTGTGGTCTGCGCGACGATCCGGGTGCCGTCGGGCGGCAGTGTGCCCTCCTGGACGAACGCCAGGTGGTTGGCGTCGATCATGCAGGCGGCATCGACCTCCCCGGCCATCAGGGCGCGGGCCGCGTCCCGCTCGCCGCCGATGTGGTCGCCGTGCAGGCCGACACCCACGTCGAAGCGGCGTACGTCGACAGTGACCCCGCGCGCCGCGAGGTGGTCCAGCGGAATCATCGTCGCCTGTGGACTGTCGATCGCCCCGACGGCGACCACCCGTCCGGCGAGGTCCGCGGGCTGGCGTACTGGCGAGTCCGCGCGAACCACCACGACCGAGGTGAGGTCCTGGTCGGTGTCGCGCATGGCGAGCGCGTGGACGGTCGTGCCGTTGGCTGCCGCCAGCCGCTCGGCCCGCAAGTAGGCCAGGGGAGAGTTCCACGCCGCGTCGATCCGCCCGGCGACGAGGTCCTCGACCTGTCGTTCGTAGTGTGAGTAGAGGACGAAGTCGAAGTCCAGGCCCCGCCCACGCAGCCAGGCGCGGAAGCCCTCCCAGATGGTCACGACCTTGGGGTCGTACGCGACCGCGCCCATCAGGACGGATGGCGCCGGCATCAGCGGTTGGCCTCGTCGAGCAGCGGCAGCCCGGTGGCGACGCGACCGACGAAGTCGTGCAGCGCGTCGGTGGTCGGCGCCATCACCCGGGCTGCGCGCGAGTCACGGAAACGCCGCTCCAGGCCCAGCTCCTTGCGGAAGGCGCTGCCGCCGCAGAGCTGCATGGCGCCATCGGTCACCTCGGCGACGGTCTCGCCGGCGAGTGCCTTGACCTGTAGCACCCGTAGCATCGCGTCATCGCGGCCGGTCTCCAGCGCCGTGAGGGTGTCGCCCAGGAAGGCGCGCAGAGCGTCGGTGCGGATCATCAGTCGGGCGAAGTCGCGCCGGGTGACGGGCGCGTCGCGAAGGGCCGCGCCGGTGTGCGCGAGCGTCGTTCTGGTGAGGTGCCGGCCGGCCTCGGCAACCGCGCTGTCGGCGAGACCCAGACAGAACGCGGCATTGAGCACCAGGAACCAGGGGAGGACCGCGCCCAGCGCGGTGTCGAGCCCGGCGCCGTCGGCCGCCATCATCGCGGCCGACGGGACCCGGAGCCCATCGGCGGTCATCGGCCGGGAGCCGTTTCCGCGCAGGCCGAGACCGTCGAAGTCACCGGTCACGCTCAGGCCGGCGCTGTCAGCCGGCACGAGCCACAGCGTCATCGGACCGGCGCCGTGCGACAGCGGGAGGCTCGACCAGACGTAACTGTTGGCCTCGCCGGCCGAGGTGACCCAGCTCTTGCGGGCGTCGAGGCGGACGGCGCCGTCGTCGGTGGCCGTCGCGGTGCCGGTCGGCGACCAGAAATGGCTGCGCGAGCCGTACTCGGAGAACGCCAGGGTGGTGAGATGACCGCCGCTGGCGATGGCCTCGCGCACCTCGCGCGGGCCGTGCGCCTCGATCACGGCGGTCGCCGCGTAGTGCATGAGCACCACCATCGCCGTGGAGCCACACTCGGCGGCCAGACGCTCGATGACGTCGGCGACCGCCCGCATGCCGTGGCCGCCGCCACCGACCTCGGTCGAGGAGGCCAGGCCGAGCAGGCCGGCCGCGGCGAGGGCGTCGACACCCTGACGGGGGAATGCCCCCTCCCGGTCGACGACCGCCGCCTGCGGGCGGATCACGTCGTCGATCACCGAGCCGAGGGTGGCCGAGACATCAGTGTTGGGCTGGGCATTGTCGACACTGGCCGTCATGTGGGTGCCCCTTCAGCCAGACCGGTGGGACCGCTGTCGAGACTATCCGAACTGGAGGACGCAGCGCGAGCGTCGGATCACCGTCTGGTGCGGGCGCCGTCCCGGTGGGGCCGTCCGTGCCCGTCGTCCCGGTCGATGCGTAGCTCCCGCTCCAACTCGGCGATGACGGCCCGCAGGTCGTCCAGCCGTTGGGTGAGTGCGATGCGGTCGACCTCGTCCGGTACGCCGTCGCCGTCCTCGTCGTACCCGGGGGCGAGCCGCTCGGTCATCTCCAACCGGCGAGCCTCCTCCATCGAGTTGACGATGACCGCGATGAGGATGTTGAGCAGCAGGTTGACGGTGATGACCACGTAGCTGACGTAGTAGAGCAGCGTCCACGGCGAGATCGCCATGCCCTGCTCGATGAGGTCCGGCAGCGTCTCCAGCGACAGCAGCACGAACAACGTCAGCAGGGATCGGCCGATGTCGCCGTACTGTTCCGGATATCTGCTGCCGAAGATCAGCCAGCCGGCCATGCCGTACACGTAGAGCGTCACGATGGCGAGGGCGAGAAAGCCGCCGACACCCGGCAGGCTCCGCCACAGCGCGGAGACGATGGTCCGCAGGCCCGGCGAGAACCGCACCAACCGGACCATGCGGGCGACCCGCACGACGCGGAGCAGTGCGGGATCCCCGTGCAGGCCCGGTATGAAGATCGCCGCGATCACCACGAAGTCGAAGACGTTCCAGCTCTGCCGGAAGAAGTCCTGCGGACGCTTGCCGTAGGCCGCCAACCGGACGCCGATCTCGACGACGAAGACGGCCCGGAAGACCAACTCCAGCCAGTGCAGTGCCGTGCCCGCCGGGATCAGATCGTCGTACGTCTCCAGGCCGAGGGCGACCCCGTTGGCGAGGATGACCACGACGATGACGATCTCGAAGGGGCGCGACCGGGCGAGCTGGGCGCAGCGGTCAGACCAACTGGGCCGGTGGTGGGCGGGCGGGGCTGGCGCACCTCGTTGGGCGGGCGCGGGTGCACCACTCACCAGTCGGCCGTCTCGATCATGCGTGCCGGGGCCGCCGGGGCGGCCGGCCTCCGGCCGTCGTCGCGGCGGTGCGGGTGGCGTGCGGGCATGCCCATCAGCCTAGTCAAGATCAATGATCCCTGGACGACCGTGCGTCGTCACCCGAACCATGATCCGGTCCACTGACTCGGCGATGACAACAACTGCGAACTACGTTTGCAATTTACAGTAGATCAGTGAGCGACGCACCCACGAGGGCCGGCGACGGCGACCCCGCTCGGCAGCCGATCTGGAGCAGGCCCGAACGTGGCAGCCGGGGCCCCGCTCCGGGGCACAGTCGCGACGCCATAGTCATGGCCGCCATCGCCCTGGCGGACACCGAAGGGCTCGCCGCGGTGTCGATGCGCGCCGTCGCCGGCGTGCTCGGCACCGGCGCCGGATCCCTCTACCGGTACCTGTCGTCCCGGGACGATCTGCTGGACCTGATGACCGACCGCGTCGTGGGGGAGTTGCGACCGTACCCGCAGGCGGAGGGCGACTGGTTGGACGCGATGGTGCTGTTGGCCCGCCGGCAGTTGGCGCTGCACCGCGCCCATCCTTGGCTGCTCGACGTGATTCACCGGACGTCCGGCATCGGCCCTGAGAGCCTGGCCTGGTTCGACAACTGCATCCGGATCCTGGAACCCGTGCGCTGCGCTGTCTCCGCAAAGTTCGAGGCGATCGCGATGACGACCGGTGTGGTGAGCCTCTTCGCCCGCCGCGAGGTCACCTCCGGGGCGTTCAGCTTCGCCGGGGTCGACCTCGCGGCGTACCCGCACCTGGTCGCGGCGTTCAGCCAGCCCTCCGCACCGGCGCCCCGGGCGGATCTCTTCGAGCGGACCCTGCGCAGTCTGCTGACCGGTCTGCTGCTCGCCGGGCAGCCCGAGGCGGGCTGACTGGTCGGAACCCAGGTGGTGTCAGCCGTTCCCGCACCCGGCGTGGTGCCGGCTGGTCTAGTTTTCGGTGATGAGTGGGACCGGCCGCACGGTCGCGCGTCAGCTGCGGAGAGGTGTGCGATGTCCGATTCTGATCTTGCCGACCTGCGAGAACGAGCCGCGAACGGTGACCGGGACGCGGTCGACCAGCTGGTCGAGCTTGCCGGCGAGCGGGGTGACCTGGCGGAGCTGCGCCAGCTCGCGGAGAGCGGCAACGCCGACGCGGCGGCCCAGCTTGTCGAGCTGGCCACCGAACTCGGCGATATGAAAGAGCTGCGGCGCCTTGCCGACCGGGGCGACCGGGACGCGGCTGACCAGCTCGTCGAGTTGGCCGCCGAGCGGGCGGATGTCGGCGAACTTCGGCGTCTCGCCGACGGGGGCAACCGCGACGCGGCCGACGTGTTGGCCGACCTCACCGAACAGGAAGACGAGGGCGAGTAGTCGGCGCGGCCGACCGTCGCGCGCCGGGCGGGCGACGGGACGTGTAACCCGTTGCCCGCCCGGTAGCAGCGTGGGCGGTGGCCGGCTCAGGCCTGCGCGGCCCGGATGGCGTCGCGCAGCGGGGTGCTCGGCCGGCCGATGAGCCGGCTGAGGTCGTCGCTGTCGGTCACCAGCTCGCCGATGGCGATCGAGTGGTCGAGCGCGGCGACGAACCCGGCGGTGCCCGCGTCGAGGCCGACGTTCTCCAGGGCCGAGGCCAGCGCGGCGGCCGACAGGTCCTGGTGGACGACCGTGGAGCTGGTGACCTCGGTGACGGCGTCGGCCAGCTCGTCGAAGGTGAACGCGGTGCCGCCCAGCTCGTAGACGGCGTTGCCGTCCTCCTCGCGGGTCAGCGCCGCGACAGCCGCGGCCGCGTAGTCGGCCCGCGTGGCGGCGGAGACCTTGCTGCCCCCGGTGGCGCCGAGAATCGTGCCGGACTGCAGGTACTGCGGCAGCTGGTCGGTGTAGTTCTCGGTGTACCAGCTGTTGCGCAGCACGGTGTGGGTCAGACCGGACGCGGCGAGGATCTCCTCGGTGGCCTTGTGCTCCGGCGCGAGGGGATTCGTGGTGGTGTCGGCGTTCAGGATGCTGGTGTAGATCAGGCGCTCGACCCCGGCGAGCTTGGCCGCGTCGATGACTGCGGTGTGCTGGGCGACGCGCTGACCGGGAGTGTCGCCGGAGATGAGCAGCAGGCGGCGTACGCCGGCCACGGCGCCGGGCAGCGTCGACGGATCGTCGTAGTTGGCCTTGCGAATCTCGACCCCGCGCGCGGCCAGGTCGGCGGCCTTCTCCGGGTTGCGGACGATGGCGGCGATCTCGGCGGCGGGTAGGCCGGTGTCGAGCAGCTGCTCGATCACCAGGCGGCCCAGCCGGCCGGTGGCGCCGGTGACGGCATAGGTGGGCATGGGGACCTCCGATAGGCAGTGGCGATTCTGCAGGCACTTACGAATCTACAGCACTAGCTGCTGAGTAACTGTGGGGTACGCTGGTGAGGTGAGCGACATGCCGGCCCAGGACCCGGCGGGGCCTACCCAGGAACTCGTCAGCGATGTCTTCGCGCGGGGCTGCACCTCACGTGCCGCCTTCGAGGGCGTCACCTCGAAGTGGGCCTCGCTGGCTCTGCTGGCGCTCGGCGAGGATCGCTACCGGTTCAACGCGCTGCGTCGCCGCATCGACGGGGTCAGCGAGCGAATGCTCTCCCAGACCCTGCAGACCCTCGAACGCGACGGCATGCTCACCCGCGAGGTGCTCACCGCGATCCCACCGCGCGTCGAATACTCGCTGACCCCCCTCGGCGCCCGGGTCGCCGAGCACCTTCGGGGCCTCGCCGACCTGCTGGAGGCCTCGGTGCCCGAGTTGCAGACCGCCCGCGACACCCACGAGCGCGACCGGGCCTAGGACGCACCCGCGCCGGCCTCGTGCCGCGCCACGGCCGTCCGCGGGCTCTGGCGGGTGCGCTGGGTCAGCACGACGCACCCCAGCACCACCAGCGCCGCCGCGATCGAGGTGGAGGTGACCGCCTCGCCGAGCAGCAGCGCCGACCACCCCAGGGTCAGCACTGGCTGTGCGAGCTGGACCTGGCCCACCTGCGCGATGCCGCCCCGGGCCAGGCCCGCGTACCAGGCGAAGAATCCCAGGAACATCGAGACCACGGTGAGATAGCCGAACGCCGACCAGGCGACAGCGTCGGCACGCGGCGGACTGGCGAGAGCGGCGACGACCGTGACGGCAACGGTGGCGGGCAGCGAGAGCAGCAACGCCCAGCAGATCGTCCGAGCACCGCCCAACTCGCGGGCGAGTGCGCCGCCCTCGGCGTAGCCCAGGCCGCAGAGCACGACCGCCGCGAGCAGGAACAGGTCTGGCAGGGTGAGGGTCCCGCGTACCGCGCCGCTGGCGGCGAGGAAGGCGAGCACCGCCAGCAGTCCGCCGATGCTCGCGACCCAGAACAACGGCGGCGGGCGTTCGCCGGCCCGCAGTACCGCGAAGACGGCGGTCATCGCGGGCAGCGCGGCGATGACGACCGCGCCGTGCGCGGAGGTCTGGGTGAGAAGCGCCAGCGAGGTGAACAAGGGAAAGCCGACGATGACGCCGAGGGCGACGATCGGCAGCCGACGCCACTGTCCGCGGGTGGGCCGTGGTGCGCCGGTGAGACGCAGGTACGCCCATGCCAACAGCCCCGCGCCGACGGCCCTGCCGAAGGCGACGAACCACGGGTCGAGCTGCTGCACGACGATGCGGGTGGCCGGAAGCGACAGGCTGAAGCCGAGGACGCCCAGGGCACCGAGGGCGAGCCCGACCGTCCGATTCGCTGTTACCGTATTCGAGGCAGTAGCGCTACTGTTGTCTCTCATGGAAAACGGTAACGCAGCCGAACGCGTTATCCAAGATCTACGCGGCCTCGTCGCCGCCGCCGGTCCCGGCACCCGGCTGCCCTCCGTCCGTGAGCTGACCGCCCGGCATCAGGCCTCGCCGGTCACCGTCGCCGAGGCGATCCGTCAGTTGGTGGCCCAGGGGCTGATCGAGGCGCGACCAGGCCGAGGCACCTTCGTGGCCGCTCCGCCCGACGAGCGGGGCGTACCCGATCTGTCCTGGCAGACCGTCGCGCTCGGACCTCGCCGGTCCGGTCAGGACGAGATGCGGGCACTGTTGGCGCTGACGCCGGCGGGAGCGATCCCGCTGTCCGGTGGCTACCTCGACGCGGATCTGCAGCCTGCCGCCGCGCTCGGCGCCGCCCTCGCCCGAGCCGCCCGCCAACCCGCGAGCTGGCAGCGTGGACCGGTCGAGGGCCGTGCGGATCTGCGCGCCTGGTTCGCCCGTGAGGCCGGGGCAGGGCTGCACGCCGAGGACATGGTGATCTGTCCCGGCGGGCAGGCCGCGCTGTCGTCCGCGTTGCGGGCGCTCACCGCGCCCGGCGACGCCCTCCTCGTCGAGTCGCCGACCTACCTGGGCGCGTTGGCCGCGGCGCGGGCGGCGGGACTGCGGGTGGTGCCCGTGCCGGCCGACGCCGACGGGGTACGACCCGACCAACTCGCCGCCGCGTTCGCCCGCACCGGCGCCCGGCTCTTCTACTGTCAGCCGCTGCACGCCAACCCGCACGGCGCGACGCTGGCGGATCACCGCCGGGCGCAGGTGGCCGAGGCCGTACGCGACGCCGGCGCGTTCCTGCTCGAGGACGACTACGCCCGCGACCTCACCATCGATGGCCAGGCCCCGCCACCACTGGCCAGCGATGATCCCGACGGGCACGTCATCTACCTGCGCTCGCTGAGCAAATCGACCGCGCCCGGGCTGCGCGTCGCCGCCATCGGTGCCCGTGGCCCGGCCGGGGCGCGACTGCGCGCCGCCCGGCTGCTCGACGACTTCTTCGTCGCCGGTCCACTGCAACAGGCGGCGATCGAGTTCCTCACCTCTCCGGTGTGGTTGCGACATCGCCGGGCCTTGAGCACCGCGCTCCGGACCCGCCGCGAGGCGCTGCTGACCGCGCTGCGCCGTCACCTGCCAGGCCTTGCCCCACAGTCGATTCCGCGCGGTGGCATGCACCTCTGGGTCCGCCTTGCCGACGACGCCGACGACGTGGCACTGGCCGCCGCCGCGGCCGCCGAAGGCGTCATCGTCTTTCCCGGCCGCCCCTGGTACGCCGCCGAGCCCCCGGCCCCGCACCTGCGCCTCACCTACGCCGCCGCCGCACCCGAACTCATGGACGAGGCCGTCCGACGCCTCGCCCGCGCCCTCCGATGAACGCCGGCTCGCGGCCATTCCACAAGGCGCGGACCGGGGACCCGGCCTCAGGCGTGCAGCGTCTCGCGCGGCGGCACGCCGTAGCTGGCGTGGTAGCGGGCGGTGAACCTGCTGTGGCTCGCGAACCCCCACCGACTCGCGATCGCCGACACGGTCTCCTGGCCGGGGTCGGCCCGCACCAGGTCGTGGTGTGCCCGGGCGAGCCGGATCCGACGCAGGTACGCCATCGGGGTGATGCCGAGGTGACGCCGGAAGGCGAGTTGCACGGCCCGTAGGGAGACGCCGGCGGCACCGGCGATGTCGACCGCGCTGATGTCCCGGTCAGCGTGTTCCTCCACGAAGGTGATCGCCCGCCGCAACGTGGCGGTGCTGGCGTGGCGGCGGTCCACGGCGGTCGGTTCGGTGAAGGCGGTGTTGGGAAAGACCGTGAGCGCCGCCGCGGCGAGCATCCGCGCGGCGTTGCCGATCACCAGCGGTTGCGCGCTGGCCCTCGGGTTGTTCAACACGACATCGCTGATGAAGCTGGTGGTGTCACGCCACTGCCGGGCGAGGACCGCATCGGCGGGGCCCAGGTGGGTGAATCGGATCCGACCGGGCCGCCGGGCCGGCGTGGTGGTGGCCACCTGCGCCAGAACCGAGAGGTCCAGCACGCAGAGCTCCACCTCGCCGGGATGCCAGCGTACGCTGCACGGCTCCTCCGGCCTGGTGACGAGGAAGACGTCGCCGGGGCCGAACCGGTCGGCCGATCCGTCGCAGGCGCGATCGACGCGGGCGGTGCGGGTGCGGCCGATGACCAGCCCACCGAGGGTGCTGGCGCCGATGTCGAGTTGCCCGGTCTGGCGGGTGGTCGCGATGGCAAAGGGGCCCGTGTCGACGCGGTGATGAGTGAGTCGGTAGCCGTTCCTGCTGTGGATGCGCAG
This sequence comes from Micromonospora sp. LH3U1, assembly GCF_028475105.1. Lineage (NCBI taxonomy): Bacteria > Bacillati > Actinomycetota > Actinomycetes > Micromonosporales > Micromonosporaceae > Micromonospora > Micromonospora sp. LH3U1. Next base: position 3,156,577 of record NZ_CP116936.1, read on the forward strand.
TTTCGGGTCGTACGTCGTGGACAGGAACGTGTGGATGGCCACCGGGTCACGGCTGTCGAACTGGTGGGTCTGCACTGGTGATGACGTCATCCGCTGTCTCCGTCCGGTGAAGGTGCTGCCGGCTGGTGGAACGGTGCCGGCGGCGGAATCTGGACGTGCCGGGGGTGCTCGGCGGTGACCCGGCGTGTCGCGGGCCGGCGGTGCGGTGCGGTGGAACGTCGCGAGCGGGACGGCGGCGACCGGTCGAGGCGGCGTCGGATCTGGCCTGACGGTTGAGTGGTTCGGTTAGCAATATCTGTCAATGGGAATGTCACCATACGACAATCGTCGTCATGACGTCCTGCGATTCGACATGCTGTGTCGGCAGGTGGACTTCGCTTTCCGGCTAGCGCGCCAACTGGTTCTGCGCCTGCGGTCCTAGCCACTTTCGCGGCCGACAGCGAATCCTGTTCACGATTCCCTGGGCGTCGGAGGACGACCGGGCCGATGCCGGGTGACCGGCCCACGGAGGGATGAGCATTGGACAGTACTGATCCTGGCCGCGTCGTTCGACTGGCCGTGGCCGAGGCGCTGGCCCGCGTGGCGGACGAGGACAGCTTGGGGCTGGGCGAGGGCGACGCGTTGCAGAGGCTCGGGGCGGCACTGCGCGAGGTGCTGCGCCGCGCACTCGACGACCGGGTCCCGCTGACCACGCCGGACTTCGTCGACCTCTGCCGTGACCTTCGCCTGAACCGTGACGCCTTCGACCTGCTGGGACACCATGTGCTGACCGCGTTGCTGGCCCACCACGTCGGGCCGGACGCTCTGATCCGTGTGGGGGTGCTCTTCGGCACCGTCGGGCGCTACCTGCCGGGTGCCCGTCCGGTCGGTCATCGCAACGGACGCCCCGTGCCGGCGCGACGCGGCGGGCGCTCGGACAACAGCGCCGTCGGCCGGTACCGCCGCGCGAAGCTACCGGAACACCTTCCCAACCCACCGACTTGGACCTGCACCGGATGTGGTCGCGAGTGGCCCTGCGCCACGAAGCAGAGTCAACTGCTCGCCGAGTTCGGTGGAGCGCGCGCCGCCCTCGCGGTCTATCTCGGCTCCTGCCTCGTCGCCGCCGCCCAGGACCTGCCCACGCAGCCGCTACCCCGGCTCCGATTTCTGGGTTGGCTGCCCCGGGCCCGGATCTGACCGTGCCGCCCGGCTCAGGTGCCGTGGACCTCCAGCTCCCACAGCGAGTAGCCGTACGCGGGCAGGGCCCGTTGGGTGCCCTGGACGCGCAGGTAGCGGCCCGTGGCCGAGATGGCGATGTCATCCACGCCACCGTCGCCCGTGGTCGTGGTGTGGACCGGCGACCAGGTGACGTTGTCCGGGGAGACCTGGATCTGGTACGCCCGCGCGTACGCCGCCTCCCAGGTCAGCCGGACCCGGTCGAGGGTGCGGGACGCGCCGAGGTCCACTGAGATCCACTGCGGGTCGGCGTACGCGCTGCCCCAGCGGGTGGCCGCGTTGCCGTCCACGGCGTTGGCCGCCACGTGCGCGCTACCCGGCTCCACACTGGACGTGGTGACCGGCCGGTCCCGGGAGAGCAGAGTGCCACCGGCGGCGGTGCCGTAGACGTTGAGGTCCCACAGCGAGTAGCCCCACTGGGTGGCGCGCTGGGTGCCGTACACCCGCAGGTAGCGGCCGGTGCCGGTGACCGTGAGGTCGTCGACGCCGCCGTCGCCGGTGGTCGTGGTGTGGACCGGCGACCAGGTCACGTTGTCCGGCGACACCTGTACCTGGTACGCCCGTGCGTGGGCCGTCTCCCAGGCCAGCCGCACCCGGTTGATCGCGTACGTGGCCACCAGATCGACGGAGATCCACTGCGGGTCGGCGTACGCGCTGCCCCAGCGGGTGGTCGCGTTGCCGTCCACGGCGTTGGCGGCCACGTGCGCACTGCCCGGCTCGACGCTGGACGTCGTCACCGGTCGGCCCCGGGCCAGGTCGGTGGCGGGCGGCTCGCTCGGACCGTCCGTCTTGATCCGCACGTTGCGGTAGTTGATGTCCAGCCCGGCGCCGTCGTTCTGCAACCCGATGTAGCCGTTGGCGATGGCCCGGCTGCTGACGTAATCGTTGATCTTGACACCGTTGAGCCAGATCTCGACCCGCTGGCCGTGCACGCCGATCTCGTAGGTGTTCCAGGAGCCGGGTGGGTTGAGCGCCGCCGCGCGGGCGGCCTGGTTCGGTGCCTGGAAGCTGTAGACGCTGCCGGTGGTGCGCGTCGGGTCGCCGTCGGTCGCGTCGATCTGGATCTCGTGACCGGCATCGACCGGGCCCCACGGGTCGCCCTGCGGATCGGGGAACCCGATGAAGACCCCGCCGTTGTCGTCGCCCGGCATCATCCAGTCGACCTTGAGCGAGTAGTTGGCGAAGGTGCGCACCGGGTACCAGAGCAACCCCATACCGCCGTTCGAGGTGAGGGTGCCGTCGGCCAGGGTGAAGTTGCCCGCCCCCGCCTGCCGCCACTGCCCGAAGCTGGCCTGGGTGCCGTCGAACAGCGGGGTGTAGCCGGGCTCCGGCCGGCAGTCGGCCACCACGGCCCCGGCCGCCACCTGGATGCCGCCGAGCAGCATGCGGGTGAAGTTCGGATCGCTGTAGCTCTGCTCGGTGTGGCCGAGGCCGGTGTACCAGGAGCGTCCGCCGCCGTAGCTGTGGCACCAGGTGATCGGGTGGTCGCCACCCATGGACCCACCGGCGTACGACGACTCGTCGAGGCTGGCCAGCACCTTGACCGCGGAGCGGGGGTTGGCCCGGTAGTTGTACCACTCGTCGGTGCGGGTCCAGGTCGACGGCAGGTGCGCGGTGGAGGCGTTGGCCCGGTCCTCGACCCGGACGGTCGCCTGCTGGGTGGCCGGGTGCGAGGCGAAGTACGCCCCGACCAGGCCGCCGTACCACGGCCAGTCGTACTCGGTGTCGGAGGCGGCGTGCACCCCGACGAAGCCACCGCCAGCCGCAATGTACGCCTCGAACGCGCCCTGTTGGCCGGCGTTGAGCACGTCGCCGGTGGTGCTGAGGAAGACCACCGCCTGGTACTGGGCGAGGTTGGCCGTGGTGAAGGTGGCCGCGTCCTCGGTGGCGGTGACGGTGAAGCCGTTCGCCGCACCGAGTTGTTGGACGGCGGCGATGCCGTTCGGGATGGAGGAGTGCCGGAAACCGGCGGTCTTGGAGAAGACCAGGACCTTGCCCAGCGGTGCGGCCTCGGCCGGGGTCGGGGCCACCGTCGTCGCGCCGGCGGCGACGGTGAGTCCGGCGACCACGGCGGCGGCGACTGCGGTGATGACACGTCTGCGCATGGGACTCCTTGGGTAAAGGGTGGACGGACGGGTTCGGGGGACGGAAACGGCCGGCGGGCCCGCACGGGCCCGCCGGCTCCGGGTCAGAGCGCGATCAGGTCGAACTTCTCCCAGGGGCCGACCGCGTCTCGGTTCGCGATCAGTGCCTCGGCCCCGCCGTTCTCCGCGACCACGTACCTGTTGTTCACCGTCGCCCGCAGGCTGACCGAACCGTCCGCGTTGCGGACCAGGGCGAAGGTCTCCCACGACCCGGCGGACGGCCGGTTCGCGATCAGCGGGTTGGCGCCGGCGTTCTCGGCGCAGGCGAACTGGTTGTTCACCCGGGCCCGCAGGGCGACGTTGCCGCCACCGAGGTCGACCTGGTCGAACTGCTCGCCGAAACGAGGGCGATGTCGAGACGAGGTGGAACGGTGTCACCGTGCCGGGTTGACGGCAGTCGGATGAACATCGATCCACATCGTTGACATGCAGTCAACATCGAACGTCTTCGAGGGTCAATCCCTCAGGATGCCCCGTCCCACGCCAGCGGCAGGTCGGGACGCGGTGTTCATCGTGGGCACGCGGCCCGTAGGGCGGGTGTTCACCACGCTCTTCCAGGCTGCTTGATCGAAAGAGCATTCGCTTGATCGAGGAGAGGCTCTCACGTGCGAGACAGGCAACCCGAAGAGACCGAGCACGCGCAGCTGTCGCGGCGCAAGCTGGTCAAGTACGCGGGCGTCGGCGCGACGCTGGCCGCGGCCAGCCCGCTGGTTGGTACCAGTGCCGCGTGGGCCGACGAGGACCGCCGGCCGGGTGACGACACGAGCGACCGGGGCAACGCCAAGAACCGGGTGTGGCGCGCTGGTGACCACCACATCCACTCCGAGTACAGCGGTGAGTTCGACACCACCAAGTCCCCGATTGTCTTCCACAAGGGCGCGGACGCGGTCTACCCGATCGTCACCAACGCCATCATGGCGAAGAACTTCGGTCTGACCTGGGCGATGTGCACCGACCACGGCGGACCGACCCACTCGAAGGTGAACATCGAGCAGGCGTATCCCGACCTGCTGCGTTCGCGCAAGCTGGTCCCCGAGGTGCTCCAGTTCTGGGGAATGGAGTTCGACGCGCCGTCGCTGGACCACCACACGCTGATGATCCCGCGCCACGCCGACGAGGAGAAGCAGCTCTTCGAGCTGGAGAGCCGGTTCGCGAAGTACGACGCGTTCCCCACCGACCCGGCCCGGGACACCGAGGCCAAGATGGTGGAGTTCCTCAAAGTCGCCCGGGGTATGCCGCACAAGCCGCTGGTGATCGCCCACCACGCGTCCCGCTCGGCGCCCGGTCTCGGCGTCTACGGCCAGGACACCCCGCGCGAGTTCCGCAACGGCAACAACGCCGCGCCGGACGTCTACATCGGTTTCGAGGGTGCGCCCGGCCACCAGGCCGGCCCGCTCAACGGTGGCAAGCGGGGCGGGTACGGCAACCACCCCACCTACGGCGGCTTCGACCAGATGACCGCCCGGGTCGGCGGGTTGTGGGATTCGCTGCTCGGCGAGGGCCGGCGCTGGTGGATCACCGCGACCTCGGACTCGCACGTGCACTGGACCCGTGGTGGCTCGGACTTCTGGCCGGGCGAGTACAGCAAGACGTACGTGCACGCCCGTCAGGACTACGGCGACATCATGGACGGCCTGCGCAACGGCCGGATCTGGGTCACCACCGGTGACCTGATCCGCAACCTCGACGTCACCGCCACGTCCCAGGGCAAGACCGCCGAGGTGGGCGAGACCATCACGGTCAGCCGTCGGAGCCGTACCGATGTCGAGATCGAGATCAAGTTCCGCCCGTTGGGCGGCGAGAACGCGAACGGCGACCGTCCCGAGGTCCGCCGGGTCGACCTGATCGTCGGTCAGATCACCGGCCCGAGCGCCAGCCTGGACGCCGACACCAACCCCACCACCAAGGTGGTGGCCCGGTTCGGCCCGCGTGACTGGCGTCGGCAGGGCGCGGACTACGTCATCCGGCACACCCTGCGCAATGTCGAGGCCGACACCTACGCGCGGGTGCGTGGCACCAGCACCGACGAGGCCGAGCCGCTCGCCGACGGGCTGGAGAGCCCGTGGGACGACCTGTGGTTCTACTCGAACCCGGTGTTCGTGCACGTGCGCTGACCCAGCGCGGTAGCGGCACAGCGGGTCTGTCCGGCACCGCCCGACGTACGACGGTCGGGTGCTGACGGGCGGACCCGCGTCGCATTTTCTCTCCTCCGGCGGCCGTCGCCGGGAGTCAGTCGGTGCTGCGGCGGCGGGCTCGGGGGGTGGCGGTGCGCCCGCCACGTTCGGCTGCGGCGTCGGTTTGGCTCGGCGCGGGCACCGTCGGCGCCGGGTCGGGGCGCACCTGCGCCACCACCTCGCACAGGTCACGCAGCGGGTCCACCGCCTGAGCCGAGCAGGCGACCTGCTGGAGCAGTGCCCGCAGCGTCGCCGACTCGGCCGGCGCGAGGGCCCCCAGCAGGTGCGACTCGACCTGCCGCAGCGCCAACCGCCGCTGCTCCCAGGCGGCGCGGCCGACGTCGGTGACGTCGATCAGCCGGTTACGCCGGTCGCCCGGGTCCGCCCGACGGGCGACGAACCCGGGCCGTTCCAGATCGTCGATCAGGTACGTGAGGACGGTGCGGTCGATGCCGAGTTCCTCGGCGATCGCACCCTGGTTCCGGGCTGGTCCGTTGATCGCTGCGGTGAGCAACTGGTAGCCACGGGGGCCGCCGGGGAAGTCGGTGAGCGCGTGCTCGGCCGCCCGGACATAGCCGCGGAAGACGATTCCGAGCATCCAACCCAGGTCGTCGTCGAGCGGATCGGGCCGGTCCGGCCGGTGAGTGGCACCCGTCATCCCTCGACAATAGCGCAGTGAGTCAGACCTTGTTGGCAGCAGATGTTCTGTATGACATAAGGTTGAGGTCATGACGCATCGCCAGAGGCGTCGCGTGAATCGGGAGGCTCGCAGATGAGCGACTACGGCCATGACCTGGTCTTCGGATCCTTCGTCACCCCCAGCGGTGGCAATCCGGACCGCACGGTCGGCGTTGCCGTCCTGGCCGAGCAGGTCGGGCTGGACCTGGTGACCTTCCAGGACCACCCGTACCAGCCGGCATTCCTCGACACCTGGACGCTGCTGAGCTTCGTCGCGGCCCGGACCAGCCGTGTGCGCGTGGCGGCGAACGTGACGAATCTGCCGCTACGCCCACCGGCGGTGCTCGCCCGCAGCGTGGCCAGCCTGGACCTGCTCAGCGGTGGCCGGGTCAGCCTCGGCCTCGGAGCGGGAGCGTTCTGGGACGCCATCGAGGCGATGGGTGGCCGACGGTTGACCCCCGGGCAGGGCGTACGAGCGCTGGAGGAGGCCATCGAGATCATCCGTCAGCTCTGGGACGCCGAGGCGCGCGGCGGAGTTCGTATCGACGGCGAGTTCTACCGGGTGATGGGCGCCAAGCGCGGGCCGGCACCGGCACACGCGGTGCCGATCTGGCTGGGCGCGTACAAGCCCCGGATGCTTCAGCTCACCGGTCGCCGGGCCGACGGCTGGCTGCCCTCGCTCAGTTACCTCCAGCCCGGTGACCTGGCTAAGGGCAACGCGATCATCGACGAGGCCGCGCAGCAGGCCGGCCGCTCACCCCAGGACGTTCGCCGGCTGCTCAACATCGCCGGCCAGTTCTCGGCCGTCGGTCGTGGCGCGCTCAATGGGCCCGCCGCGCAGTGGGTGCAGGAGTTGACCGAGCTGGCGCTGGGGGAGGGCGTCAGCGCCTTCATCCTCGCCAGCGACGACCCCGACGACCTGCGGCGGTTCGCCGGCGAGGTGGCTCCCGCGGTCCGCGAGCTGGTGGCGGCCGAGCGCGACCGTGGGGCAGCGCCGGAGCGTGAGCCGGCGTCGGAGCGTACGCCGGCACCTGAGCCGGAGCCGGTGGCTGCGCCGCCGGTGCGACCGAGCCGCGCGACCGTGACCGGCGGTGCTTTCGCCGTGGTGCCGACCCCCGACGACGGGGTACGGCGCAGCGACCAGCAGGTCTGGGACGAGTCGGCCCGGCCGACCGCGCCGGTGCCCGACCCGAACCGCACCTACACCCCGCACGAGCAGGCCACCGGTGCGCACCTGGTGCAGATCCACGACGGCCTGCGCGCCGAGCTGGCCCAGATTCACGATCTGATCGAGCAGGTGGCGGCCGGTGAGATCGACGCCGGTGCGGCCCGGTCCCACATCAACACGATGACCATGCGGCAGAACCGGTGGACGCTCGGCGTCTACTGCGAGTCGTACTGCCGCATCGTCACCACCCACCACACGATCGAGGACCAGTCGCTCTTCCCCCGGCTGCGTGCGCGTGACCCCCGACTCGGCCCGGTCGTCGACCGGCTGGAGCAGGAGCACCACGTCATCCACGATGTGTTGGAGGGTGTCGACCAGGCCCTGGTCGCGTACGTCGGATCTCCGGACGGCCTCGCCGAGCTGCGGGCCGCGGTGGATCTGCTGACCGACGCCCTGCTGTCGCACCTCAGCTACGAGGAGCGCGAGCTGGTCGAGCCGTTGGCTCGGCTGGGCATCGGCTGATCATGACGGCATCCCAGCGCGATCGGGGGTTGCCGCGTTCAATCTGAGAGACTACTTTCGAAACATGTCTCTCAAGAATCCGTACGGGGATTTCGAGATCACCGAGCCGCAGGCGCTGCGGGCACTGGCCCATCCAGTCCGGCTGGCGATCCTCGAGCACCTTCAGCGGGAGGGCCCGGCCACGGCCACCGGGCTCTCGCCGCACGTCGGCGCCACACCGTCAGTGGTCAGCTGGCACCTGCGGCACCTCGCGACGTTCGGCCTGGTCATCGACTGGGACGGTGCCACCAGCAAGCGGGAACGCTGGTGGCAGGCGGCCGCCCGAGGCTTCCGCTTCACGTTGCCCGACGATGCCGAGGGCCAGGCCGCAGGCCGTCAGCTGCGCGGCGAGATGTTCGCCCGAGCCGCCGAGGCGCCGCAGCAGTGGCTGCTGCACGACGAACCCCGCCTGGACGCCCAGTGGCGCGGGCTGGCCGGGGTGGCCGACACCCGGTTCGTGGCCACCCCCGAGGAGCTACGGCAGTTGGAGGACGCGATCGAGGAGTTGCTCGCCCCATACGTGCGGCGCAAGGACGACGACCAGTCACCGGCCGATGCTCAGGTCGTCCGAATGCTGCGTTACCTCCTGCCCGAGCCCGGCGACGACCCGGCCGCGTCGTGACCGCCACCGCCACCGGCACCGCGCCCCCGCCGGCCCTGCACCGCGACCGGCGGTTCCGCACCTTCTGGATCAGCGAGACGATCTCCCAGTTCGGTGATCGGATCAGCGAACTCGCCCTACCGCTGATCGCCGTCACCCTGCTCACCGCGACGCCCGTGCAGGTCAGCGTCCTCACCGCGTTGATCTGGCTGCCCAACCTGCTGGGCCTGTTCCTGGGCGCCTGGGTGGACCAGCGCACCCACAAGCGGCGACTCCTGATCATCGCGGACCTGATCCGCGCCGCGGTGCTGCTCAGCCTGCCGGTGGCGTACCTGTTCGACGCGATCACCCTCACCCAGCTCTACCTGGTGGCGCTGCTCACCGGCTTCGGCGCGGTGCTCTTCGCCATGGCGCGCCAGGCGTTCTTCGTCGCCCTGGTGCCGCGATCGGCGTACGTGGACGCGACCAGCAAGCTGAGCATGAGCCGGTCGCTGTCCTTCATCGCCGGCCCGGCCGTCGGCGGTGGGCTGGTCCAGGCGCTCAGCGCGCCGGTCGCGATCGTCGTCGACGCGGTGTCCTTCCTCGGCTCCGCGCTGCTGCTCGGCCGCATCCCGGTGACCGAGTCGCCTCCCCCGCCGCGTCGGACGTCCACGCTCGGCCTGGTCCGCGAAGGGCTCGTGCTGGTGCTGCGGCACCCGGTGCTGCGGGCCGCCCTCGGCTGCACCAGCACGGTCAACTTCTTCACCTTCATCGCCAGCGCGCTGCTGGTGCTCTACGCCAGCCGCGAACTCGACCTGTCGGCCGGCGCGATCGGCATCGCCTTCGGCTTCGGCGCGCTCGGCGGGTTCGCGGGCGCGGCGCTCGCCCCGCGGATCTCGCGCGCCATCGGGCTGGGCCGGACCGCCATGATCGGCGTGGTGCTCTTTCCCGCCCCGCTGGCGCTGACCGCGCTGGTGTCCGGACCCACCTGGACGAAGGTGGCCATGCTGGCGGCCATCGAGCTGGTCTCCAGCGTCGGGGTGATGCTGATGGACGTGAACCTGAACGCCCTCCTCACCGCCGTGACACCCGACGACGCGCGAGGACGCCGGGCCGGTGCCTACAGCGCCGTCAACTACGGCATCCGACCGCTCGGCGCGCTGGTCGGTGGGGCGTTGGGCACCACCATCGGGCTGCGGCCCACGCTGGTCGTCGCCGGCCTGGGTGGCGTGCTCGCCGTGTTCTGGTTGCTCGCGTCGCCGGTGCGCCACATCAGGACCCTCGACGACCCGGTGGCTTGACCGCCCCGCGCCGCCGGCCCAGGGGTCGGCGGCGCGGGGCGCAGGTCAGATGGCTTCCGCCACCAGCAGCCGGGCCAGCTCGGCGGGCTGGGAGAGCATCGGCCAGTGTCCGGTGGTCATCGTGAGCAGTCGCCAGTGGTCGCTGGTCAGCAACGTGGCCACGGTGTCGTTGGGCTCCGGCCCGTCCAGCAGACACTTGACGTACGTCGCCGGAAGCTCACCCAGTGGGCGGGTCAACACCGCCGGCTCGGTCAGCGTGGCGCCCGGGTGCGGAGTGGACTTCTCGATGAACCGGGTCACCTGCTCGTCGGTGAGCCCCTGGCCGTCGAGATCGCCCGCGCCGAGCGGCCAGTAGCCGCCGTTGTCCGCGATCAACGACTCCAGCGCCGCCGGGCCCTGCCACCAACCGGAGGCGAACGAATCGCCGTCGACCGGCACCTCCGAGTCGACGAAGACCACTCTGGTCAACCGGTCGCCGATCCGCTCGGCGGCCTGACCCACCGGAATTCCCGAGTAGCTGTGCCCGACCAGCACCACGTCGCGCAGGTCGCGGCGCTCGATCTCGCCGACGATGTCCCGCACGTGGGTCTGCTGCCCGGCGGGCACGGCCTGCTTGTCGGCAAGGCCGGAGAGGGTCAGTGGATGGGTGCCGTGGCCGGCCGCCCGCAGTGGCGGCACCACCTCGTCCCATGCCCACGACCCCAGCCACGCCCCCGCCACCAGTACGAATTCAGCCATGGCCGGGACCCTAGCGCCGCCCTGCGACAGCCCGGCGCGTCTCAAGTGGCGAGCACGGATCTGACGAGCGTGGATCCTCCTCGGTGGGCAGCGTCGCCATCGACCCGCTCCTCACCCGCCCGACGGCGTCCTCGGCTCCATCCGGTGGCCGACGGCTCCGGCCAGCCGGCGCGGTATCCCCGGAGCGTGCCGGGCGAAACCGCAGCCCCGCCCGCCGGGCAGCGTCAGCGCTCAGTCGAGCGGCGGGGCCGGAGGGCCGACCAGGGCGGCGAGCCGCTTCGGGGCCAGCATGCGGTAGCTCTCGGTGAGCAGCTCGCCGACCTCCTCCCAGTCGGTGTCCGCGTTTAGGACCATGCCCATCACGTTCGGCCCCCAATCCGGTTTGTAGAAGGGGTGCCCACCGCCCAGGAGCCCGGCGATCTCATCGGGTGGCGACCGGAAGACCAGCAGGCAGGCGGGCTCGTCGACCTCGGCGGCCCGGGCGTGGACCGCCTGTCGGTCGGGGTCGACGGTGAGCACGTGGGCGAAGGTCCGCTTGCGGATCCGCCAGCGTGTGCCCACCCAGGCGGGCTCCTCGTAGGTCTCCGGCAGCCCGAGGCAGATCGGCCGCAGCTGGTCGAGGACCTCGGGCGGGACGTCTCCGGGTTCGGTCACGGGCAGCGACCCTAGCCGGCCGGTGTGACAAGTTCCGCTCGTCGAACGCCGCCCGGGCCGGTGGTGCGCGCCCTGTCGATCCGCCAGGATGGGCCGGGGCGACCTCGGGCCGTCGTCCTGGCCCGATCCATCCCCGTGCCCGCTGAGGAGTGCCGTGCCGTCCACCCTGCTCTCCCGCCGCGACCTCGATTTCCTGCTGCACGACTGGCTGCGGGTGTCCCAACTCGTCGAGCGTCCCCGCTACGCCGAGCACTCGCGGGAGACCTTCGACGACGCGCTGGATCTCGCCGAGCGGGTGGCCACCGAGCAGTTCGCCCCGCACAACCGTGCCGCGGACCTCGCCGAGCCGACCTTCGACGGGCAGCGGGTGCGGCTCATCCCGCAGGTCCGCGCGGCGCTGGACAGCTTCGCCGAGACCGGCCTGCTCACCGCCGGGTTGGACGCCACGGTTGGCGGCCTGCAACTGCCGCACGCGGTCGCGGCGGCCTGCTTCACCTGGTTCCAGGCCGCCAACGTGGCCACCTCGGCGTACCCGTTCCTCACCCTGGGCAACGCCAACCTGCTGTTGGCGCACGGCAGCGCCGAGCAGGTGGACACCTACGTCCGGCCCATGCTGGACGGCCGGTTCTTCGGCACCATGTGCCTGTCCGAGCCGCACGCCGGCAGCTCACTGGCCGACATCACCACCCGCGCCGAACCCCAGCAGGACGGCTCGTACCGGCTCTTCGGCACCAAGATGTGGATCTCCGGTGGCGACCACGAGTTGGCCGAGAACATCGTCCACCTGGTGCTGGCCCGGATCCCCGGCGGTCCGCCCGGGGTGAAGGGCATCTCGCTGTTCATCGTGCCGAAGGTGCTGGTCGGCGCGGACGGGTCGCTCGGTGACCGCAACGACGTGGTGCTGGTCGGGCTCAACCACAAGATGGGTTTCCGGGGCACCACCAACACGCTGCTCAGCTTCGGCGACGGCGGGCACACGCCGGGCGGCCGCGCCGGTGCGGTCGGCCACCTGGTCGGCGCGCCGCATCAGGGTCTGGCGCAGATGTTCCACATGATGAACGAGGCCCGGATCGGGGTCGGGGCAGGCGCCACCGCGCTGGGTTACACCGGCTATCTCAAGAGCCTGGCGTACGCCAAGGAGAGGCCGCAGGGCCGTCCGGTCGGCGCGAAGGACCCGGCCGCCGCGCAGGTGCCGATCATCGACCACCCCGACGTACGGCGGATGCTGCTGGCGCAGAAGAGCTACGTGGAGGGGTCGCTGGCGCTGGTGCTCTACTGCGCGCGGCTGCTCGACGAGCAGAAGACCGCGCCCGCTGACGCCGACCGCGAGCGCGCGCACCTGCTGCTGGACGTGCTCACCCCGATCACCAAGAGTTGGCCGTCGCAGTGGTGCCTCACCGCCAACGATCTGGCGATCCAGGTGCTCGGTGGTGCCGGCTACACCCGTGACCACGACGTGGAGCAGCACTACCGGGACAACCGGCTCAACCCGATCCACGAGGGCACCCACGGCATCCAGGCGCTGGATCTCCTCGGGCGCAAGATGACCATGCAGGGCGGTGCGGGTCTCGCCCTGCTGACCGCGACGATCGGGGACACGATCGAGCGGGCCCGGGAGACCGGCGGCGAGGCGGCCGGTCTGGCGGACCGGCTGGCCGCCGCGGTGGACCGGACAACCGCGGTCACCCGTCGGCTCTGGGCCGACGGGGACCCGGTGCTCGCGCTGGCCAACGCCAGCGCCTACCTGGAGGCCGTCGGGCACGTGGTGATCGCGTGGATGTGGCTGGAGCAGGTGCTGGTGCTGCCGCCGGAGGGGTCCGGCGACGCGTTCCACGCCGGCAAGAGGCAGGCCGCCCGCTACTTCTTCACGGTCGAGTTGCCCCGGACCGGTCCGCAGTTCGACCTGCTGGACAGCCGGGACCGGACGACCCTCGACATGCGCGCGGACTGGTTCTGAGCGGCGTCACCGTCGGCGGGTCTGGTGGTTCATGGCCTGCCGTCCCTTGACCACGCCCCAGACGATCACGATGATCAGCGCGATCAGACCGATGATGATCAGCCAGCGGGCCGCCTCGAGAATCAACCCGAGCAGAATCAGCACGCCGGCGACCACGCCGACGACCCAGAGCAGTGCACGCATGTCCACCTCCGGTAACCGGTCGCGCTCGCAGCGGCGACCCCCGTGCCACCTTCCCGATTCGGCCGCCACCATGCCCGCGAGGTGCGAAGCCGGTCGCGCTCGACTGAACGGCGGGGCCGTCGCCGCTCAGCCCTCGGTGCGCGCCACGTAGACGGTGTTGGCGGACTCGCCGCCGGTCAGCGGGTTGGCGAACGGCACGACGTGCGCCCGTACGCTCGCGAACACCTCGGTGAGCGCTGCGGTGAACTCGGTGTCCGGCGGGTCGTCCGACCAGAGCGCGAAGACCCCCTCCGGGCGTAGCAGGGCGGCCAGCCGCCGCAACCCGGCCGGCGGGTAGAACGCCGCGTGGCTCGGGTGCAGGACGTTGCGCGGGGAGTGGTCGACGTCGAGCAGGACGGCATCGAACCGCCGCCCGGGAACCTCGGTGTCGAAGCCGGTGTCACCGGCCACCGCCGCGAAGAAGTCGGCCTGCACGAACCGGGTCCGGGGGTCCTCGGCGAGCCCTGCCGCGAACGGCAGCAGCCCTTGCCGGTGCCAGTCGATCACGTCCTCGATGGCCTCGACCACCAGCAGTGAACGCACCCGCGGGTCGCCCAGTGCCGCGCAGGCGGTGTATCCCAGCCCGAGCCCGCCGACCACCACGTCGAGCGAGTCACCGGCCGCCTCGGCGAGGCCGAGCCGGGCCAGCTCGATCTCCGCGACCGGAAAGAGGCTGGACATCAGGTACTCGTCGTCGAGCTTGACCTCGTACACCTCGACCTGGAGCGCCGGATCCTGGCGCCGACGCAGGCTGATCGCGCCGATCGGGGTCTCCCGCCAGGCCAGCTCTTCGAAACGCGCGCCCACGGGTGCCCTTTCGCCGTCGGATTCGTCCCCGGATGGTACCGGTTGCCCCGTGACGGCCACGCAGGGTCCGCAGGACATCGACGCAACGCATATTCTGTGCCCGGCCGATCCACCGGAAGGGACCTCATGCCGTCGCGGCAGGACCAGCTGCACTCCTACCAGTTCAGCATCCAGCGGGCGGTCGCTGCCCTGGTCATGCGGGAGACCGATCCCGCGCAGTCGCCGTTTCGGCGGCTGGCCGGCGCCGGCCTGGCCAGTGTCCTGGTCGCGGCGATCGGGCTCGGCGGTTCGGCGCTCTACGGCCTGTTCGCCGGTGGTGGCAAAGGGTGGCGCGACCCGGGCGCGGTGATCGTGGAGAAGGAGTCCGGGGCCCGGTTCGTCTATCGCGAGCAGAAGCTGCACCCGGTGCTCAACTACGCCTCGGCGCTGCTCATCGTCGGCGCGGACAGCTCGAAGACCGTGCTGGTCTCCCGACGCACGATCGACGGTGTGCCGCGCGGGCTGCCGCTGGGCATCGCCGACGCGCCCGATTCGCTGCCCGCCCCCGGCCGGCTGGCCACCGCGGCCTGGACCGTCTGCTCGACGGTCCCGGCCGGTGCGGGCGGCGAGGCCCCCGGTCCGCGTTGCTGATCGGCACCGAGGCCGACGGCGGTCGGCCGCTGGGCGACGAGGCGTTGCTGCTGCGCCACCCCGACGGTGGGCTGCACCTGGTCTGGCACCAACGGCGCTACCTCGTCCGCGACCCCAGCAGGGTGCTGGCGGCGCTCGCCACCACCCGGGCACAGGCGGTGCCGGTCGCGCCCGCCCTGCTCAACTCGCTACCCACCGGCACCGACCTCGCCCCGCTCGCCCTGCCCGAGCTGGGCCGGCCCGCCACGCGGGTGCCGGGCGCGGCGATCGGCACGGTCTACCTGGTGAGCAATTCCGGTGGCGGCCGGCAGTACGCGGTGGCCCTCGACGCGGGGTTGGCCGGCATCACCGAGCTGCAAGCGGGGCTGTTGCTGGCTCGCACCGGGCAGGGTGAGCCGGTGCCGATGACGTTGGGTCGGTTCGCCGCGCTGCCCACGGTGCCCGATCTCGCCCCGACCGGCCCGAACGCCCCGCCGCCGACCCCGCCCCGGCTCGCGGCTGGCGGCGACGGGGCGCTCTGCACCCGCGTCGCCGACGACGGCGGGGTTGGTGAGGTGCGCTGGGGCGTACCGCTGCGGGACCTGGCGGCCGCGCCACGGACCGCACCGACCGGCGGTGCGGTGCTGGCTGACCATGTGGTGGTGGAGCCGGGTCGCGGCGCGGTGGTCGAGGCCGCCGCGCCCGGGGCGTCCGGCGGCGCGGTCTCCGTGGTCACCGACCTGGGCCGCCGGTTCGTGCTGGCCGACCCCGAGGTGCTCGCGATGCTCGGCTACCGCAATGTGCGACCGTTGCGGCTGCCGGCCGGGCTGGTCAGCCTGGTGCCCGCCGGTGCCACCCTGGACCCGGCGGCCGCCCGGGCCGTCGCCGCGCCCGACTGAGGGTGACGCGGCCCGACCGGGATCGCGCGGGTTGTCAGTCGGCCGGCCGGCGCAAGATGCTGACCGCGAACGCGGCGTCGTCGCGCCACGGGCGCAGGTCCCAGGTGGCGAAGCGCTGCTCCACGCGCAGCCCGGCGGCCACCGCGTCGGCGTCGAACGCGGTCAGCGGGTAACCGCGCTCGGTGCCGAAGCCCACGGTCAGCACGCCGTCGGGCCGCAGGTGCGCGGCGACCCGGCGCAGCACCTCCGGTTCGGTGCCGACGGCGACGAAGGCGAGGACGTTGCCGGCCAGCACCGCCGCGTCGAACGGCTCCGCCTCACCCATCGCCGGTAGGTCCAGCTCGGCGAGGTCGGCGACCAGCCACGTCGGGCCGGGATAGTCGGCGCGGGCGGCAGCCACCAGCGCGGGGTCGGCGTCCACCCCGACCACGGTGTGCCCACGCTGGGCCAGCGCGGCACCGACCCGGCCGGTGCCGCTGCCGGCGTCGAGAACCCGTGAGCCGGGCGCGACCAGGGTGTCCACCAGTCGGGCCTCGCCGGCCAGGTCCGCGCCCTCGGCCGCGAGCTTCCGGAACCGGTCGATGTACCACTGTGAGTGCTCGGGACCGGTGTCGGTCGCCCAGCGGGTCGGGTTGGCCATGGGGCCACCGTAACCGGGCCGGTGGGGGCCCGGCAGGCGACCCGGGACGGCGGCGGTCAGGGCAGGCGGGCCACCGTGATGAACTCGTTGTAGGTGAAGACCCGCCCGAGCGGCCGGGCGAACGGGAACGAGAACTGCCGGGTCACGGTCAGGCCCAACTCCTGGCAGGTCTGCGCCGCCTCGTCGAAGCCGACGAACCGGACGTGCGAGGCGTCGCTGGCATACCCGCGCTCCTGCGGGGTGATGAACACGGCCTGCCCACCCGAACGCACGTACGGCAGGTAGGACGAGATGACCTCGCGCGCCTCCTCGGCCGGAAGGTGCTCCAGCAGGTGCGCGGCGAGCAGCGAGTCGAACGCGCCCGGCCGGGCGTGCGGGCTGTTCTTGAACTCCTCAACCGTGTACGCCTCGAGCCCCGCGGCCCGGGAGTGCGCCACCGAAGTGGGGTTGTGGTCCACGCCGACGCCGTTGCCATCCAGGTTGGCGAGGTTGCGACCCAGGCCGGAGCCGACGTCGAGGGTGTTGCCCAGATTGAGCCGGCGTAGGTTCCACCGGTAGGGCGCCTGCACGTCGAGCATCTGCTTCCAGCGGGCGCCACCGAGGCGCTGCAGCCGGTCGGTGTAGTCCTCGCCCGCTGTTTCGGTCGGACGGCTCCGTTGTGGCTGGCTCATGCACCGGCTCCCTCAGCTGTGCCAGATAAGGACGTGCCGATGGTACGGACATGAAGGCGATTGTGGGAGGCGTCACAGCCCGAATTTTCTTGACCGTGACGCCGACCCCCTCAGCCCTTCTCAGCGCCGCTGGTCAGACCCTCGGTGAGGAGCCGCTCGCTGGCGAAGAAGAGGATCACGATGGGCAGGGTGAGGACGACCGATCCCGCCATCAGCACCGTCTTGGGCACCTCCACCCCGTCGGCGAGCAGGGACAGCCCCAGCGACACCGTCCACCGGTCGGGCTTGTCGACCAGGAACAGCAGGGCGAAGAGAAACTCGTTCCAGGCGATCATGAAGTCGTAGAGCGCGACCGCCATGATCGACGGCATGGCGAGGGGCAGGCTGACGCGCCGGATGATGCCGAGCCGGCCGGCGCCGTCGATGGCCGCGGACTCCTCCAGACTGACCGGGATGGTCTCGAAGTAGTTCTTCAGCATGTAGACCGACACCGGCAGGGTCTGCGAGATGTAGACCAGGACCAGGCCGAACAATGAGCCGCGCAGCCCGGCGCGGGTGAAGACCACGAACAGCGGGATCGCGATGACGATCGACGGGAACAGGTAGACCGCCAGGAACAGGAAATCGACCTGCCTCCGGCCGAAGAACCGCAACCGGGCCACCGCGTACGCGCCGGGGATCGCCACCAGCAGAGTGAGCAGGGTCGCCGCGACCGCGACCATCCCGCTGTTGCGGATGAAGGTGAGGAAGCCCTGGCCGCCGTCGTCGGTGGCCTTGAGCACCTCGGCGTACGTCGCCACGGTCAGCTCACCGAAGCCGACCACCAGCGCGCCGGGGTCGAGCAGAAGCCGCTCGATGGGGCGCACCGAGAGCACCAGCATGTAGTAGAAGGGGAAGACGGTGATCACCAGGAACACGGCGATCACCAGGCGGCGCAGCCAGCGCAGGCTCACCGTCTCGACCACGTCCCGGTCCATCAGTCCACCCTCCGTCCGAAGAAGCGTAGATAGATCAGCACGAACACGATGAGCACCACGGCCAGCACGACCGCCTGCGCGGCCGCGGCGCCGATGTCGGTACGGGCGGTGAGGAACTCGTACACCCGCACACTGACCACCTCGGTGCCCGCCGCACCACCGGTGAGCAGGTAGACGTCGTCGAACTTGTTGAACGTCATGATGAAGCGCAGCACCCCCAGCAGGCCGATCACCGGCAGCAGTTGCGGCAGCAGGATGTGCCGGAAGCGTTGGGTGGGGGTGGCGCCGTCGACCCGGGCGGCCTCCTCCAACTCGCCGGGCACCGCCTGGAGCCGGGCCAGCAGAAACAGGAACGCGAACGGGAAGTACCGCCACGCCTCGAACACGATCACCGTGGTCAGCGCGGTCGACTCCTGGGACAGGAACGGCACCGGTGCGTCCCAGCCGAGCAGCCGTTGACCCCAGGCGTTGACGATGCCGAGCTGCGGATCGAGCATCACCTGCCACACGAACGTCACCGCGACCACCGGCGCCACGTACGGCAGCAGCATGGACGCCCGGACCAGGGTGCGGCCCCGGAACGGTCGGCGGACCACCAGGGCGGCCACCAGCCCGAGCAGGATCGACCCGACGGTGCCGCCGAGGCTGTAGAGCAGCGTGACCCACAGCGTGTCGGCGAAGCCGGGGGTGTGCAGCACCCGGTCGATGTTGTCCATCGTGAACTCGCCGAACAGCCCGGTCTTGCGCAGCGTGGCGAGCCGGACCCGCTGGAAGGCGAGCACTACGGTCCAGATGATCGGGATGCCGATGACCGCGATCGTGACGAGCAGGGTCGGTGCGACCAGCGCGAGCCCGGCCCGGGATTCGCGGCGGCGCAGGGTCAGCGGTCGCCGGCGGCGGGCCCGCGCCGGCCGCTCCCGGGTGGGGGAGCGGCCGGGGCCCGGTGCGGTGGTGGTCAATTGACGCCCGCCTTGATGGCGTCGACGTCCTTCTTGGCCCGGGCGGCGGCGGCCGCCGCGTCGGACTTGCCGGCGACGAGGTCGCTCAACACCTTGGGGACCGGCAACTCGCCGAGCATGGCGCCGACGAGCTTGCCCTGCCCCTGGCTGAGCCCCCAACGCCCGAAGGTGTCCGGGCTGCGGCGCAGGGTGGCCAGCACCTCGTCGCCGTACACGTCGGCGAGGGGCTTCTTCGCGTCCACGCCGGCCTGGCTGGTGTTCCACGCGCTGAGGTACGCCTCCGGCTCGGCGGGGGTGCCCTTGCGTACCGGGAAGCGGCCCTCGGGGGACATGCCGAACCAGCGGGGATATCCGTCGCTGAGCATGTACTCCACGAACGACCTGGCCGGGTCGGCCGCCGCGCCATCCAGCACGGCCCAGGAGCTGATCTCGCCGTACTGTGCCGGCTCGGTGCCGTTCGGGCCCTTGATCGCGGTGACGAACCCGCTGTTCTTCGCGAGGAACGCCGGGTCCGCCTGGCACTGCGGGCAGGTCGGCTTGGCGTCGTTGCGGAGCCCCGCCAGCTCGTCGAGGATGAACGGCGACCAGATCACCATGGCTGCCTTGCCCGCGAAGTAGGTGGCCCGGGTGGTGTCGACGTCCTGCGCGCCCTTCACCGAGCTGGCGCGGATCAGGTCGCCGTAGAAGCGGAACGCCTCGACGCACTGGGGCGAATCCAGGGTGACCGCCCCGGCGTCGTCGGTGAGCTGGCAGCCGTTGGCCAGCGCCAGGTGCTCGAAGGTCTGCTGGGTGAACACGTCGCTGGGGGCGGTCGCCGCGGTGATCCCGGCGACGCCGCCGGTGTTCAGTCTCGCCGCGGCGGTGGTGATCCGCTCGTACGTGTCGGGAGCGGGTAGCCCGGCGGCGGCGAACAGGTCCTTGCGGTAGACGAGCAGCTGCCCCCACCCGTCGCTGGGCACGGAGAGCTGTTTGCCGTCGTCGGTGGTGAGCTCCAGCGCCCGCGGGGAGAACGTCTGCCTGCCCAGCTTGTCGACGACCTCCGCGTTCGCCGATGCGTGCAGCAGCTCGTTGCCGGCGAGCGTGCGGATGCCGGCGAGGGAGACCGATCCGACCACGTCGGGCAGGTCGCCGGCGGCGGCGTTGGCGGCGATCAGGGAGGGAAACTGGTCCTCGTTGACGGTCACGAGGTCGACCTGGATCCCGGTCTGGGCGGTGAAGTCGGCGATGATCGCCTTGGTGGCGGTGACCCGGTCGGCGACGTCTTCCAGGCTCCAGACGGTGATCTTCTTGCTGTTGCTGTCCGATTCGTCGTCGCCGCAGGCCAGCAGGGTGGACGTTGTCAGTGCCAGGATCAGGGTGGTGGCGAGTATCCGCCTCGGAGGTGCTGACATCGGTGGCACTCCTCTCGAAGGGTACATGCCGGATTCAACGCCTTCGATAGATCAATGACAAGACATATGGCGATTTTTTGTTATCCTGGAGCCCAGTGCTACCGGGATGTGACTCATGGTCAACTGGGTTGTCTCTCTCGCCGGGCCTCGACGGATCAGCCTCGAGCCCTGCCCGCCGGATCCGCTCGGCCCCGGCCAGGTCCGGGTCCGCACCTGCTACTCGGGCATCTCGGCCGGCACCGAGCTGACCCTCTACCGGGGCAGCAATCCCCGGCTCAGCAAGGACTGGGACGACGCCGCCCGGATGTTCGTCCCCCGACAGACCCCGGTGCCCTACCCGCTGATCGGCTTCGGCTACGAGGAGGTCGGTGAGGTCGTCGAGGTGGCGCCGGAGGTCACCGACCGGCACCCGGGGCAGCTCGTCTGGGGCATCTGGGGGCACCGGGCCGAGGCCGTGCTCGCCGCCGGGGCGGTCCGTCCGCTCCCCGCCGGGCTGGACCCGCTCGCCGCGGTCTTCGCCCGGCCCGGTGCCATCGCGCTGACCGCCGTGCTCGCCGGTGACCTGCACCTCGGCGACTGGGTCGGTGTCTTCGGGCAGGGTGTCATCGGGCTGCTCGCCACCCGACTCGCCGTGCTCTCCGGCGCCCGTGTGGTGGCCGTCGACCGGGTGACCGACCGGTTGGAGCACGCCACCCGATACGGCGCGACGTCCACCGTGGACGCCGGCTCCGAATCCGCCGCCGCCGTGCTGCGTCGGGCCACCGACGGCCGAGGCGCGGACGTCTGCCTGGAGTTGTCCGGCGCGTACCCGGCGCTGCACGAGGCGATCCGATCCACCGCACACGCCGGCCGGGTCGTGGCCGCCGGCTTCTACCAGGGCCAGGCCGACGCGCTCGGCCTCGGCGAGGAGTTCCACCACAACCGCATCCAGTTGGTGGCCGCCCAGGTCTCCGGACCCACCCCCGCGCCGAGCATGGCCGGCCGGTGGACCGGAGACCGGGTGGCGCAGACCTTCATGGAGCTGGTGGCTGACCACAGCGTCGACCCGTTGCCGCTGGTCAGCCACATCGTCGACGCCAGCGCGGTCGCCGACGCCCTCGCGCTGCTCGACCGCGGCGCCGGTGACGTCCTCCAAGTGGTGCTGAGGTTCTAGATGACCACCATCGCGCTGGCCTGCCAGGAACAACTCCTGCCGGGCACCAACCTGATCCAGAAGTACGCCCTCGCGGCCGCCCTCGGCTACCAGGGCATCGAGCTACGTGGACGCGGCGACCTCGCGTTCGCCCGCCGCCTGCCCGAGCTGCGCCGCGCCCGCGCCGCCGGGGTGGTGATGCCCACCGTCTGCGTCGAGATGGACCACTTCATCGGCGACTTCGACCCCGCCCGGTCCGCCGACGCCGTCCGCAACCTGCGCTCCCAGCTGTCGGTGATCGCCGAGCTGGGCGGCGTCGGGGCGATGACCCCGGCGGCCTGGGGGATGTTCTCCCGGCGGCTACCGCCGTTCGAGCCGCCGCGTCCGCCGGCCGGCGACCGGCAGGTGCTCCTCGACGCTCTCGGCGAGCTGGGCGAGCACGCCAGGGCCGAGGGGGTCACCCTCTTCGTGGAACCCCTCAACCGGTACGAGGACCACATGGTCAACCGTCTCGACGAGGCGGTCGCGCTCTGCGCCGCACTCGGGCTGCCGTCGGTCCGGGTGGTCGCTGACACCTTCCACATGAACATCGAGGAGGACGACATGCACCGCGCGCTGCGCGCCGCCGCGCCGTACCTCGGGCACGTGCAGGTCAGCGACTCCAACCGGTACCAGCCGGGTGCCGGGCACCTGGACTGGCCAGGGCTGGTGCGTACCCTGCTGGAACTGGACTACCAGGGCTGGCTGGCCCTGGAGTGCCGGCTGCGCGGCGACCCGGTCCGGGCCCTGCAACAGGCCGCCACGGTGCTGCGACACGCGTTGCCCCGGCGGGCCGCCGCATGACCGCCGGCGCCGCTTCCGCCCGCACCGGGGGACCGGCCGACCTGGTCGGGCTGCGCCAACTCGCGGTCGACACGCTCGACGCCAACTGGGAGCACGACCACACCGTCCCCTCGCGCACGCTCTACCCGCACCAGTGGAGCTGGGACTCCGCGTTCATCGCGATTGGGCTGGCCCAGGTCCGCCCCGAACGGGCCTGGCGGGAGCTGGCGAGCCTGTTCCGGGCGCAGTGGGCCGACGGACGGGTGCCCCACATCGTGTTCAACCCGGCGCTGCGGGTCGGCGCGTACTTCCCGGGGCCGGAGATGTGGCGCTCGGCGAACGTCCAGGGCACACCCAGCGTGGACACCTCCGGCCTGGTCCAGCCGCCGGTGCACGCGCTCGCCGCGTTGCTGGCGTACCGGCGGGCACCCGACCCCGCCGGCCTGGCAGCGCTGCGTCGGCTCTATCCCGCCCTGGTCGCCCAGCAGCGCTACCTGGCCGACCGGCGGGACGTGGCCGGCGACGGGCTGGTCTGCATCGTGCACCCGTGGGAGTCCGGGTTGGACAACAGCCCGGCCTGGGACGAGCCGATGGCCGCGGTCCCGGCCGAGGCCGCCGTCATGCGCGCGTACCGTCGGCATGACACCAGGCACGCCGATGCCGCGCACCGCCCCACGGACCTGGACTACGCGCGCTACCTGGCGATCGTCGCCGCCTACCGCGACCACGGCTACTCCGACCGGGACCTGGCCGGCGGCCACCCGTTCCTGGTGGAGTGCCCGCTGTTCAACGCCGCGTTCGGGGCCGCCGAACACGCGCTCGCCGAGATCGCCGCGCTCCTCGGCGACGACCCCGGGCCGCACCGGGCCCGCGCGGCCCGGATCACCGAGGCACTGGTACGACGGCTCTACGACCCGACCACCGGCACGTTCCAGCCTCGCGACCTGCGCGCCGACCGGCTGGTCAGCGCTCGTACCGTGCTCGGGCTGACGCCGCTGATCCTGCCGGACCTGCCGACCCGACAGGCCGACGCGCTGGTCGTCGAGGCCCGGTCGGCGCGTTTCGGGGTGGCCCGGCACATGGAGCGGCCGTTGCCCACCTACGACCGCACCGCACCCGATTTCGAGCCTCTGCGCTACTGGCGCGGGCCGAGCTGGCTGAACATCGGCTGGCTGGTCCGGCGCGGGCTGCTCACGCAGGGGCATCCGGGGTTGGCCGCCGGGCTGCGCCGCTCGATGGTCGGGCTGGTGGCGGGGGCCGGCTGCCACGAGTACTTCCACCCCGACAGCGGCGTCGGGCTGGGCTCACCGGCGTTCGGCTGGACCGCCGCGCTGCTGCTCGACCTGCTGGCCGACGAACCCGCGCCCTGAGCCTGCTTTCGGCCGGGATCGGGTGGTAGCGTGCCCGGTCCCGGCGGCCAGGAGGAACAGCGTGCGCGAGATCGACAAGGTGGCCTGGATCCTCATCGAGGACGGACGGGTGCTCAGCACCCGGTCCGAGGGCAAGGACGTCTGGTACCTGCCGGGCGGCAAGCGCGAGCCGGGCGAGACCGACCTGGAGACCCTACGCCGGGAGATCGACGAGGAGTTGAGCGTCGAGGTCGAGGTGCGCGGCGCGGTGCACCTGGGCACCTTCACCGCTCAGGCGCACAGCCAGGCGGCCGGCATCACCGTGCGGATGACCTGCTACCGGGCCGGATATCAGGGCCGGTTGCGGCCGGCCAGCGAGATCGCCGAGATGGCCTGGCTCGGGTACGCCGACCGGCACCGCACCTCGCCGGTCGACCAGATCATCTTCGACCATCTGCGGGCAGAGGGCCTGCTGAGCTGACCTGACAGTTTGTCGGCCCCGGCCGGGGGTAACCGCCCGAGCGTGACCGACGGCGACGGTTTTCCGTACTTCATCGACGCGGTGTCCCGGCGGTCTGGCCTGCCGACCGAGCAGGCCGCCGCTCTCGCCCGCGCCGTGCTTCAGACGATGGCCGAACGAGTGACCGGCGGCGTGCCCGACGACCTCGCCGGGCACCTTCCGGACCAGGTCGACGGCTACCTGACCGGCCCTGCCCCGGAGCCGCCCGGTTACGGCGGCCCTGCTCCAGATCGGGCCGGTTACGGCGGCCCTGCTCCAGATCGGGCCGGGGCCTTCGATCCTGCTCTGGACCCGGCCGGGGTCGTCGGCCCGGACGGTGGCCCGGATGGTGGCGTGGACGGGCTGGACAACGGGGTGGGCCTGGATGTCGGTGGCACCGCGGCGGCTCCACCGTCGGCGGACGCCGGCCCGGCGGAGTTCCTTCGCCGGGTGGGACAGCGCGCCGGGGTGGACCCGGCCACCGCCCGGGCCGGAACCGGGGCCGTCTTCGCCACGTTGCGGGAGGCGATGACCGTACGGGAGTTCCGAGAAATGGTGGCCCGACTGCCACACCACGGCGGGGCCGCACCCGAACCGCCCGGCCCGTACGTGCCCTGACCTGGCCCGTACGCCGCCGCATCCGGCCGCCGGCGTCGAGATCCACTCGCGTTCTGTGATGCCGGGGTTTCCCGTGACCAGGACACCCCCAGTTCCATGAACCCGAGCCGATCATGCCGCACGGCGCGGGTCTGATCACCGATCGGCGGCGTCGGCCTCGGGCAGGTCTTCGGGCTCGGTGACCCAGGCGGAGAAGACCGGCACCCCGTGCCACGGCCCGGTGACACTGTCGGCCCGGGTGTCGGTGGCGACGGCCACCACGGCGTACGGGTTGCCGAAGCGCAGCTCGGCGGTGCGGGCCACACCCTCCGGTGGCAGGCTGGTCACCCCGACCATGCCGGTGACTGCCGCCGCTTCGAACCCGTACCGGCCATATCGGGCCATGGCCACCTGCCGCGCGTCGTAGCCGTCCACGCGTGTGGCCAGAGCCCGTGCCAGGGCAGCCGTCGCGGCGGGGAATCCGAGCGCCGGGGCGGTCAGGGCGTGCTCGCTGCGAGCCGACCAGCAGGGGAGCACCGCGTGGTGTCGTTCCTCGCGGCCGTCGCGGGCTGTGGTCCGGATCCGTTCCTCGCTCAACGTCCACAGCGGAGTGTCGCCGAGCTGCAGGTCGAACAGCGAGCGGCTGCCGGCCGGTGGCGCGCCGTCGGCCGCGCTCGCACTGAGGTCGTACGCGATGGCCAGCACCTCGGCCGGCGGCACCTGCGGTGCGGCGGCCACCGAGAGGACCACCAGCCCCGCGCCGTCGGTCGTCTGGGCCGGCGCGGCGTGCACGATCACGTCGCCGGCCCGGGCGGTGGACACGATGGCGCACCGGTGGCCGTGGCGCGGGCTGCGCAGCGCTCGATGTAGCCGGCGTGCCCACGGGCTGCCGGCACCGAGCGCGCGGGCGTCGGCGACATCGAACGGGGTCGCCCAGGAGATCCGCGTGGCCAGTGCGCTGGCCAGGGCGAAGATCACCTCCGCGTTGACCTTCAGGGGGAAGGTCTCGATCAGGCCGAGGGTGTGTTCGCGCGCCCAGGCGTCCAACCCGGCCTGGTCGGGCAACACGCCGACGTCGGTCGTCGCGGGCAGCGCGGCCCGCCACTCCGCCGACCCGCCGTCAGTCGCACCCGGTCGGTACCACAGCGCGCTGGCGGACGCGACCAGCGGATGCGGCGCGTCCAGCAGCGCGCGGGCGGCTTTCGCCGCGCTGGCCAGGTCCGTGCCCAGGGCATCCGCCAGCGACGGGCCCACCGGGTCGGCCTCGGGCGGCGCTGTGGCGCAGACCGCGAGCAGCAGCCAGGCGCCGAGCGGTGAGGCGACGTGGTGCCGGTCGCCGATCGTGGCGTGCAGCCGCGCGGCGTACGCGGAGAGCGGCACGTGCAGATCCGTCGTCATGCCCCCACTCTGCCCGTCGGCCCGGCTCACGACCACAGCTCGAACGGTTCGTCGATCTCCTCGCCGGCGAGGAGAGGGGTAATCAGCCGGGGAAGCTGCCCGGGGTAGAACCGTTCCTGGCTGGCAACCACCTCCGGCAGCGGCCACCAGCGGAAGCCGAAGTAGTCCTCCCGCTCGTAGTCGAGCCGGTGCGCCTCGTCCACGTCCGGGCCGGGGCCTGCCAGGCGTACGGTGACGACCACCTCGTCCTGGACGTGCCGCAACTGGCGGTGCAGGAAGCTCGCCCGCCGCCGCCAGGTCGGCGCGCCCACCTGGTCGGCGGTGACCACGATGCCGGTCTCCTCACGTAGCTCCCGCACCGCCGTGTCGCGATAGGTCTCCCCGGCATCCATGCCGCCGCCCGGCAACTCCCACCAGGTGCCCAGCCGGGGATGGTCCGGGTCGCGGGTGTGGAACAGCAACACCCGGTCCATGCCGTCGGTGACCACCACCCGGACCGCGCGCCGCTCCAGGATCGGCAGGTCGCGGGGCAGCTCAGGCATCGGTCCGCCGGAGCCCGGCGCCGACGATCTCGGTGTGACCCAGCCGTACCGGGGTGCCACCGCGCAGCGAGTTGGGGATCTCGGCGATCGAGTCAACCCGCTCGACCAGGGCGCGGAGCACCTCCGGTGGGGCGTCGCCCTCAACCCGGACGTCGTAGGCAACCTCGGTGGACACCGCCGGGTCACCGGTGAAGTCGCCACGCACCGTCACCTCCACGCGGTGCAGGTCGAGGCCGGCCGCCCGCGCCTCGCGGAACAGGTCGTTGGAGACGCAGCCGGCAACCGCGAGAAAGAGCAGTTGCCCGCCGTTGAACCCGAGCCCGCCGCCGCCGGCGTCCGCCGGCCGGTCCACCACCAGGGTGTACGCCCCGGCGGACCCGAGCGCCGTCGCCGTTCCGGGCAGACTCCTGGTGCGCACCTCGATGGTCATCGCACCAGTCTGCCCCAGCAACGCCCACGCGGACGGCTGGCACGGCGGCGGGTAGGCTGCCCGCCGTGGCTGGTCTGTTGAGGAATGTCGCGGCTCGCATCTCCCGGGTGGGTGCGGTGATCCCGTCGCCCCGGCGCACCGGGCCGGCCCCCGCGCAGGTGGCCCGCCGCCGTCAGGTGAGCGCGTTGCAGCGTCGGGAGCTGACCTACGCGCCGGAGCGCGACGGCCAAGCGGACCCCGGCGAAATCGTCTGGACGTGGGTGCCGTACGAGGACGACCCCCGGCAGGGCAAGGACCGGCCGGTGCTGGTCGTCGGGCGGCACAGCCGCACGCTGTTCGGGCTGATGCTGTCGAGTCAGAGCGAGCGGGACGGGCAGCGGCACTGGTTCGCGCTCGGGCCGGGTGAATGGGACCGCGACAACCGGCCGAGCTGGGTCCGGCTGGACCGGGTGCTCACCATGCGCGAGGACAGCATCCGCCGCGAGGGTGCCGTGCTGGACCGGCCCCGGTTCGACCGGGTCGGGCAGGCGTTGCGCGCCAGCTACGGCTGGCGCTGACCGTCTCCTTCGAAAGCCCGTCGGTGGTCAGGCCGGCTCGCGGCTCGGGCCTACTGCGGCGCCCTGTGCGTCCGGTGGCGGGTACGGCTGGTCGGCGAGCAGCCGGGCCAGGTGTGCGGTGTTGAGCGCCAGCGCCTTCGTGGTGCGGCCGGTGGTGTCCGGCTTGGGGCCGGCGTCGCGGTAGTCCACCTTGTGCAGTGCCTCACCGACCCAGTAGGTCGCGGCGGCGGCGGCGAGGGTGAACCCGACCTCGTTGAGTGCCTGCTGCACCTGGCCGATGGTGTGGTGCGCGCCGTCCTCGTTGCCGACGACGGCGACACCCGCCACCTTGCCGTAGGTGCGTAGCCGACCCTCGGCGTCGGTCTCGGAGAGTTCGGCGTCGAGGCGTTCGAGGACCATCTTGCAGACGCTGGCCGGCTGACCGAGCCAGATCGGTGTGGCGATGATCAGCACCTGGGCCGCCACCAGTTTGGCGCGGATCGCCGGCCAACCGTCGCCGTTGCCCTCATCCGTGGACACGCCGAAGCGCACGTCATGGTCGACCACCCGGACCAGTTCGCCCTCCACGCCCTGCGCGGCGAGCTCGGCCAGCACCTCCAGACCGAGTTGTTCGGAGCTGGACGGGGCCGGCGACGGCTTGAGGGTGCAGTTGAGTACGAGGGCGCGAATGCTCGCCACGTTGGTTCCTTTCGGCCGTCGTATGGGGGTACCGCTTCCCCATACCCGGGCTGCGTTCCTGAACACCCTCGTGGGCGGGCCGACCGGACGTGGCGGAAGCGCATGACGCCACGGTGCTGAGCTGTATATTCAACCGCAAGGTTGATTAGCCGAATGGTTGAAAGCGACAAGATGCCAGCAGATCCAGTCAGCTCCGTGTTCGCCGCGCTCGCCGACCCGACGCGGCGGGCCATCTTGGCCCGGCTGGCGACCGGCGAGGCGACGGTCAACGAGTTGGCGGCGCCGTTCCCGATCAGCGTCCAGGCGATCTCCAAGCACCTCGCCGTGCTGGAACGGGCCGGGCTGATCGTGCGGACCCGTGACGCGCAGTGGCGTCGCTGCCGGCTCGACCCGGCGCCGCTGCGGACGCTCGCCGAGTGGGTCGACCAGTACCGCCGACTCTGGGACGACCGTTACGACACCTTGGACGACTATCTACGCGACCTGAAGGAGACCCACCATGAGCAAGCTCCCTAACCTGACGATCGACCTGCCGTCCGACCAGGAGATCACCCTCACCCGGTCCTTCGACGCTCCGCGCGAACTGGTCTACGCCGCGCACACCCAGCCGGAGCACCTGAAGCACTGGTGGGGGCGGGGCAACCCGCTGGACGTCGAGATCGACTTCCGGGTGGGCGGCCGTTACCGCTACGTCGAGCACGCCGACGACGGCAACGACTACGCCTTCCGGGGTGAGTTCCGGGAGATCGTCGCACCGGAACGGATCGTGCAGACCTTCGAGTTCGAGGGCATGCCCGGCCACGTGGCGGTGGAGACACTGATCTTCACCGAGCAGGACGGGCGGACCGTCGTCACGGGCACCACCCGCTTCGACACCACGGAGGAGCGCGACGGCCTCGTCGACTCCGGCATGACGCAGGGCGCCGCCGAGTCGTACGCCGCGCTGGACCGGCACCTGGCTGCCACGCAGCGCTAACCCCGCCGGCCCGTAAGACAGAGGGGCCGTTATTCACCCCCCACCCTCGCCGATCATGGAGTTGTGGTGGGCGACAAAGTAACGGCTACAGCGCCAAAATGGACACCGTACCTCCATGATCGACCCAGCACGTCTCCGTGCTGAGCGGCGACCGCAACCGCCTAGGGCGGAAAAGGCAACGGCAAGGAGGTGTAGTCACTCCTTGCCACCTCCAACATATATCGCACCCGGGGTCTTGCCGCAAGACCCGGGTGGTGCTGCAGAATCTCCAGCCGAAGCCCAAAACTGGGGAAATCGGGGGATTTCATGATCGACGTGATCATTGCCGGCGGTGGACCGACCGGCCTGATGCTGGCCAGTGAGTTGCGGTTGCACGGGGTGCACGTGCTCGTGCTGGAGAAGGAGACCGAGCCGACCAGGTACGTCCGCGCGCTCGGCCTGCACGCGCGCAGCATCGAGGTGCTGGACCAGCGCGGTCTGCTGGAGCGGTTCCTCGCGCTCGGCAAGCAGTACCCGGTTGGTGGCTTCTTCGCCGCCATCCCCAAGCCGTCCCCGGGCGGGCTGGACACCGCACATCCCTATGTCCTCGGCATCCCGCAGACCATCACCGACCGCCTGCTGGCCGAGCACGCCGGTGACGTCGGCGTGGAGATCCGGCGCGGCTGCGAACTTGTCGGGCTGAGCCAGGACGACCACGGGGTGACCGCGGAGCTGGCTGACGGCACGCAGCTGCGCTCGCGCTACCTCGTCGGATGCGACGGCGGTCGCAGCACGGTGCGCAAGCTGCTCGGCGTCGGCTTCCCCGGTGAACCCAGCAGGGTCGAGTCGTTGCTCGGCGAGATGGAGGTGGGCGTACCGCCGGAGACGGTGGCCGACGTGGTGGCCGAGGTCCGCAAGACCCACCTTCGGTTCGGTCTCGGGTCCCTCAGCGGGGACGGGGTGTACCGGGTCCTCGTGCCCGCCGAGGGGGTGGCCGAGGATCGCTCGGTCCCGCCGACCATCGAGGAGTTCAAGCAACAACTGCGGGTGTACGCGGGCACCGACTTCGGCGTGCACTCACCGCGCTGGCTCTCCCGCTTCGGCGACGCCACCCGGCTGGCCGAGCGCTACCGGACCGGCCGGGTGCTGCTGGCCGGCGACGCGGCACATATCCACCCGCCGACCGGGGGGCAGGGGCTCAACCTCGGCATCCAGGACGCGTTCAACCTCGGCTGGAAACTGGCCGCCGACGTCAACGGCTGGGCGCCGGAGGGGCTGCTGGACAGCTACCACACCGAACGGCACCCGGTGGCCGCCGACGTGCTGAACAACACCCGCGCGCAGATGGAGCTGCTGTCACCCGCACCGGGACCCCGATCGATACGCCAACTGCTGTCGGAGCTGATGGACTTCGAAGACGTCAACCGGTACCTGATCGAGAAGATCACTGCGATCGGCGTCCGCTACGACGTCGGCGAGGGGCACGATCTGCTCGGCCGCCACATGCGGGACGTGCGGCTGAAGCAGGGGCGCCTCTACGAGCTGATGCACGGAGGCCGCGGACTGCTTCTCGATCAGACCGGCCGGCTCTCGGTCGCCGGGTGGGCGGAGCGGGTCGACCACGTCGTCGACGTCAGCGAGGAACTGGACGTGCCCGCCGTGCTGCTACGGCCGGACGGCCACGTGGCCTGGGTCGGCGACGAACAGACCGACCTGCTGAGTCAGCTGCCACGGTGGTTCGGGGCACCCGCCAACTGAGCGCGCCGGACCGGTCAGCGCTCCGCCGGGCGAGCGCTGTCGACCAGTTGCCGGGGTGACCGGGCGCCGCCGAGGCTCTTCGCCTGGTACATGGCCGCGTCGGCGCGACTGAGCGCGTCGGTGAGCTGAGCCGGGCCGGTCACCGGGGCGAGCCCGACGGACGCGGTGACCCGGACGCTGCACCCGCTCAGCCGGATCGGCGCGGCGACGGTCTCACTGAGACGGCGAGTGGAGTGCTCGATCCAGCGCCGGTCGACCGTCGGGCTGGAGAGCAGCCCGGCGAACTCGTCGCCGCCGAGGCGGGCGACGAGGTTGTCCCCGGCGAAACCGGCGAGCCGTTCGGCCACGCTGATCAGCACCTGGTCGCCGGCGGCGTGCCCGTACCGGTCGTTGATCTGCTTGAAGTCGTCCAGGTCGAGCACGACGGCGATCAACGGCTGGCCGGCCGCGTCGGTGAGCAGGGCGGCCGCCAGGCGGTAGAAGGCGCGGCGGTTGGGCAGCCCGGTGAGCGGGTCGTGACTGGCAGCGTGCCGCTCGGCGGCCAGCTCGGCTTGAAGGTGCCCGATTTCGGCCTCGGCGCGCAGCGACCGTCGGCGTAGTTGCCAGGAGGAGAGCAGTGCGCCGGCCGCGCAGATGCCGGAGGCGACACTCATCGGATCCGGCACGAACCCTCCCATCGCCGCGACCGCCTCCAGCCTTCGGCCGACGCGGCACGCCGCGTCGGGCCCAGTTTTCCCTGCTGGTTGCCCCAATCGGGGTAACGCAAAGTGAACGGATAAGCACCGATCACGTGCGTTATCATGCTCGCCGTCCGGTGCAGATGCAATAGCAGATGCACGTGCAGAACCGTCCACTGTCGATACCGCACCCCCCGCCGTCACCGCTTCTCCCACGGCCACCGGCGGGCTCGTGAGCAGAAAGACGCCCCCATGCAGCAGCCACCCAATGGCGTACCGATCCACCAGTTGCCCCCGCTGAGCTGGCAGAAGAGCCGCCGCAGCAACCCCAGCGGCAACTGCGTCGAACTCGCCGAACTGCCCGGGGGAGCGGGCATCGCGGTCCGCAACTCACGACATCCGGAGGGGCCGGCGCTGATCTACACAGTGGATGAGATCGCCGCCTTCGTGCTCGGGGCGCGCGACGGCGACTTCGATCATCTGATCAACTGACCGTCGCGAGGTGGATCGTCCCGGCGACGGGACTGATTCACCGGTCCGGAGGAGTTCACCTCACTGTCGGTCCATGGCATGCTTACACGTCGGCCGGGCCGGGGTGCCCGCCGCGATGGGTCGGTATCCGGAGGTCCGCACGTGACGATGGTTCCCGCCGAGGGTGGCCCGACAACCGGGCCGACCGTGCTGCGCATGCTGCTCGGCGCCCAACTGCGCCGTCTGCGGGAATCCAGTGGGGTGACCCGAGAGGGCGCCGGCTGGGAGATCCGCTCCTCCGAATCCAAGATCAGTCGGATGGAGCTGGGTCGGGTCGGCTTCAAGGAACGCGACGTCGTCGACCTGCTGACCCTCTACGGCGTCACCGAGGAACACGAGCGCGAGGCGCTGCTCAAGCTTGCGCGGGACGCCAACAGCCCTGGCTGGTGGCATCGCTACGGCGACGTGTTGCCGACCTGGTTCCAGTCGTACCTGGGCCTGGAGGCCGCAGCCGCGCTGATCCGTAGCTACGAGGTGCAATTCGTGCCCGGCCTCCTGCAGACCCCGGAGTACGCGCGGGCGGTAGTGCTGCTCGGGCACGGCGCGGCCGGTCCGGAGGAGATCGATCGACGCGTCGCCCTGCGGATGCAGCGCCAGCAGTTGCTCTACCGGGACAACCCGCCCCAGCTCTGGGCCGTGGTGGACGAGGCAGCGTTGCGCCGCCCGATCGGCGGTGCCGCGGTCATGCGTGGCCAGCTCACCGCGCTCATCGAGGCGACCAAGTCGCCCAACATCCGGCTCCAGGTCATCCCGTTCGCCGCCGGCGGCCACGCCGCGGCCGGTGGTGCCTTCACCATCCTGCGCTTCGGTGACCAGGAGTTG
Organism: Micromonospora sp. LH3U1; assembly: GCF_028475105.1. Lineage (NCBI taxonomy): Bacteria > Bacillati > Actinomycetota > Actinomycetes > Micromonosporales > Micromonosporaceae > Micromonospora > Micromonospora sp. LH3U1. The sequence goes on from NZ_CP116936.1 coordinate 3,189,669, forward strand.
CCCGACATCGTCTACATCGAACAGCTCACCAGTGCCATCTACCTCGACAAACGCGACGACCTGGATTACTACGCGGTGGCCATGGAACGGCTCTGTGTCGAGGCCGAGCCGCCGGAGCGTACGTCGGAGATCCTCGGGGGCATGCTGGACGACCTCTACCCGGCCTGACCGTCGAACGGGCCGGCGGCTGCCCCTCAGGTGGCACTAGCATGGTCAACGACCAGTGACAGTGGACAGACGCCATCGCGGAGGCAGCCTTGACCACCGATGCATCACGCGCGACGGCCGGCTCGCCGAGCGACCGGATCGACACCTCGGTGGCGCACCCGGCCCGCCGCTACAACTACTGGCTGGGCGGCAAGGACAACTTCCAGGCCGACCGGGAGTCCGGCGACGTGATGGCGGCCGCCTTCCCGACCATCCGCACCTCCGCGCTGGAGAACCGCCGCTTCCTGCAGCGGGCGGTGGGTTACCTGGCCCGCGAGGCCGGCATCCGGCAGTTCCTCGACATCGGCACCGGCATCCCGACCGCCAACAACACCCACGAGGTCGCCCAGGGCATCGCGCCGGAGTCCCGGGTGGTCTACGTGGACAACGACCCGATCGTGCTGGCCCACGCTCGCGCGTTGTTGACCAGCTCGTCGGAGGGCGCCACCGCCTACATCGACGCCGACCTGCGCGACCCGGAGCGGATCCTCGCCCACCCGGAGCTGAGACGCACCATCGACCTGTCGCAGCCGGTCGCCCTGATGCTGGTGGCGGTCCTGCACTTCGTGCCCGACGACGACGACCCGTCCGCACGGGTGCGGCACCTGATCGACGCGCTGCCGGCGGGCAGTTACCTGGTCGCCTCCCACGCCACCCACGAATACCTTCCGCCGGAGGTCGCCGAGCAGGCCAAGGCCGCTGCCAAGGGCGGCGGCCCGCACGGGCTGATCAACCTGCGGACCAGGGACGAGTTCGCCCGCTTCTTCACCGATCTCGACGTGGTCGAGCCGGGCATCACCTCGGTCGCGGAGTGGCGGGCCGAGAGCGAGCCGCAGCCGCGTCCCTCGGTCGTCGAGGTGAGCATGTACGGCGGCGTCGCCCGCCTGCCCTGACCGTGGGCGGGCGGCACTCCCGAACCAGGGCGTTCAGCTGCCCGGAGCGTCGTAGCGCGCGCGGGCCGTGTGCACCTCGCCGATGTGCGTCTCGGCCCATGCCTTGATGGCCCGCTGCACCGGCAGCAGGCTCTCGCCCAGCGGGGTGAGCTGGTAGTCGACCCGGGCCGGCACGTCGGCGGTCACCGATCGGCTGACCAGGCCGTCACGCTCCAGCTTGCGCAGCGTCTGGGTGAGCATCTTCTGACTCGCCCCGGCCACCGTGCGGGCCAGTTCGCTGTGCCGTTGCGGCCCGTCGGCCAGTGCGCTCACCACCAGCGTCAACCATTTGTCGCTGAGCGTCGCGAGCAGCTCGTGACCCGGGCACTCGGCCAGGAACGCGTTGTAGGAACGCCGGTCCCGCTCGCGGCGCTCGCCGGCGGTCATGGTGGCCATCGTGTACCTCCCGGGTGCCCAGGGCACCCGAAGGTGCCTCCTTCTCGCCGGAGGGTAACGCTTCTAGCGTCGCTGGCATGAGAGCTGTGATCGTCCGCCGGTTCGGCGGCCCCGAGGTTCTGGAGATCGTCGACCTGCCCGAGCCGGAGCCGGGGGTCGGGCAACTACGGGTGCGGGTGGTCGCCGCCGCCGTCAACCGGATCGACCTGTCCACCCGTAGCGGCGCGTTGAGCGCGGCCGGCCTGCTGCCACCGTTGCCCGTCGTGGGGCTGGGCTGGGACGTGGCGGGGGAGGTGGACGCGGTCGGGCCGGGTGTACGACGGTTCGCGGTGGGTGATCAGGTGATCGGACTGCGGGACCTGCTCTCCGCGCCGGGTGCGCAGGCCGAGTGGGTGGTGCTGGACGAGGGTGCGGTGGCGCTGGCACCGCGTACCGTCGCTCCGGAGTTGGCGGCGACGCTGCCGCTGATCGGTCTCACCGCGGCCCGGTCGCTCGCCCTCACCGGCCTGGACGCCGGGCGGACGCTGCTGGTCACCGGCGGGGCCGGTGGGGTGGGCGGGTTACTGCTCGAACTGGCCGCGCTGCGCGGCATCCGGACCGTCGCCGTGGCCGACGCGCGGGACGAGGAGTTGGTCCGGTCGCTGGGCGCGAACTGGTTCGTGGCGCGGACCGACCGGGTCGGGGCAGCCGTGCGCGCGGTGGTGCCGGGCGGGGTCGACGCGGTGGTCGACGCGGCGGTCATCGGCGTCGCCGCGCACGAGGCGTTGCGGGGCGGGGCAGTGTTCGTCGCGCTGGTGGCGCCGTTCGCCCCGCCCCGCTGCGCGCCACCCGGGTCGTCGTGCAGGAGGTCCATGCCGACGGCGCGCAGCTGGCTGAGCTGTCGGCGCTGGTCGACAGCGGCCAGCTCAGCCTGCGGTTGGCCGGACGGCTGCCGCTGGCCGAGGTGGCGGCGGCACATGAGCGGCTGGCCGGCGGGGGTCTGCGGGGGCGCCTGGTGCTGGAGCCCTGAGGCTTGCCGACGCGTGGATCAAACCCACGTATTGACCGACGCCGACTGGTCGGGTTAGTCTCTGCATCGATACAGACTGGATCGATACAGAGAGGTGCCGGTGAAGCCAACACTGCAAGCCGTGGCCGACGCAGTCGGCGTCTCCCGCAGCACCGTGTCCAACGCCTACAGCCGCCCCGACCAGCTCTCCGCCACCCTGCGCGAGCGGATCCTGGACGCCGCCCGCCAGCTCGGCTACCCCGGCCCCAACCCCACCGCGCGCTCCCTGCGCCGAGGCTTCGTCGGGTCGATCGGGGTGCTGTTCACCTCGCAACTGTCATACGCGTTCACCGACCCGTTCGCGGTCCGCTTCCTCGCCGGGGTCGGCGTGGCGGCCGAGCGGCACAGCACGAGCATGCTCCTGGTGCCGCTGCCCCCGGCGGTGACCGACGCCCGGCGGGCGGTGGAGAACGCCGTTGTCGACGGCTTCTGCGTCTACTGCGTCGCCGACGAGGAGTGGGCGTTGGACGTCATCCGGGAACGCGGGCTGCCGTTCGTCAGCACGGCCGCCCGCGACGATGCCGGCCCCGACGAGCGGTTCGTCGGCATCGACGAGCGAGCCGCCGCGCACAGTGCCGCCGCACACGTGGCGGGCCTCGGTCACCGGCGGGTGGCGCTGCTCGCCGACTCCGTGCTGTCGGACGCCCCGGCCGGCCCCCTCACCCTGGCCGGGGTGGACCAGGTGCCGCACCCCACCACCCGGGGCCGGCTCACCGGCTTCGCCGACGCGTTCGCCGAGGTCGGCGTCGGCTGGGCCGAGCTGACCCTGGTCAACGCCCCGGGCAACAGCCGCCAGGCAGCCGCCGCGGCCGTCGTCGGGCTGTTCGACCAACCCGAACCGCCGACCGCCGTGCTGGCCGGCTCCGACGTGCTCGCGCTCGGCGTGCTGGACGCCCTGGCCGCTCGGCCGTCCCGGGACCGTCCACCCGTCTCGGTGACCGGTTTCGACGACGTCCCCGAGGCCGCCGCGGCCGGCCTCACCACCGTCCGGCAGCCGGCCGAAGAAAAGGGCCGGATCGCTGCCGAACTTCTGCTCGACCCGCCCGCGGACGCCGCGGCCGGTCATGTGTTGCTGCCCACCGCACTCGTCGTCCGGGACTCCACCGGACCTGTCCCGAGGAGTTGACCATGGAACTTCCCACCGGCTACATCACCGCGCTCGACGCGATGAACCGACACGTCAACTCGGCCCGACCGGATGCCCCGGTCCAGGTCGAACGCGCCCGGCCGGCCCTGCTCGTCCCGACCCGGCAGGCCGCCGCCGTCGCCCTGCGCCGGCTCGCCGACCGCATCCAGCCGCGACCGCTGCCCGCCACCTCCCGCTGCTCCTGACCCGGTCGAAACTCATTCTGGTACGCACGGGACGAACAGTGTGGGTCCGGGCACGGAGGGTGGTCGAGTTCAGCATCGCCAGGCAGACTGGTGAAGCCATGTCGCCCTTCATGCCTACCCTCCGTCTCCACGACCGCTACGTACTGCACGAGCGGATCGGCCTCGGAGGCATGTCCGAGGTGTGGCGGGCCGACGACGACGTGCTCGGCCGACCGGTCGCGATCAAGGTCCTCGCCGGGCAACTCGCCGCCGACCCGCAACTGCGGGCCACCATCCAACGCGAGGCCCGCGCGGCCGCCCGGCTGACCCACCCACACGTGACCCAGGTGTACGACTACGCCGAGGCGAACCTGGCCGGCGGCGTCGTGGTCCCGTACCTGGTGATGGAGCTCGTCGACGGCCACAACCTGGCCGACCGGCTGCGGACCGGGCCGCTGCCCTGGCCGGAGGCGGTCCGGGTGGCCGGGCAGATCGCCGCCGCACTGGCCGCCGCGCACCGCATCGGCGTCGTGCACCGCGACGTCAAGCCGGGCAACGTCATGCTCACCGACACCGGCGCCAAGGTGCTCGACTTCGGCATCGCCGCACTTGGCGGGCTCGACGGCCAGTCCGGCGAGCCGCTGATGGGCACACCCGCCTACTTCGCCCCGGAGCGGCTGGCCGCCGGCCCGCCCGACCCGGCCAGCGACGTGTACGCCCTCGGCGTGCTGCTCTACCGCACCCTCACCGGACGGGCGCCGCTGCCCGTGCAGAGCTGGGAGGACGCTCTGGAGGTGCACCGGCGCGGCACTCCGGTGCCGCCGCTGCGGGTGCCCGGCCTCCCCGCCGACATCGCCGAGCTGACCGTCGCCTGCATGGCCACCAACCCGGCCGACCGGCCGAGCGCCGCGCACCTGGCCCGCCGCTTCGGTGCCGGCCAGCCGGTCGAGCCGCCCACCGAGCTGCTGCGCATCCCGCCGGCGGCCCACCCTCCACCCTGATCGACCGCTCGGCGGCCCGCCCCGCGCCGACCGCCGCCGCGCCGGCCCGTCGCCGATCGCGCCGACCCGTCGCCGTTCTCGTCGCGGCCGTCGTCGCCGTGCTGGTCGGCCTCGGCGCAGTGCTCGCCCAGGGCCCCCTCGGCACGCCGGACGCACCAGGCTCGTCCCAGGTCGCCGCCCCGCCGGCGACCCCCGCCCCCACACCCACGACGCAATCGCCGACCCCGGCGACAACGTCCTCGCCGTCACCCCCGGCCGACAACACCGCGCCCCCGACCGTCGGGCAGCAGGTGCCGGTCAGCCTCCGGGAGGTGACCAGCGACTTCTCCGCCGTCCTCGCCGCGGCGGTCGCCCGCGGCGACGTCGAACGGAAGACCGCCGAGGATCTGCGCGACGACCTCGCCGACCTGAACCGCCGCACCAGGGACCGGGCCAAGCGCGTCGCCGACCTACGGGAACGCATCGCCGAGCTGGTGGACCGCGGCCGGCTACCAGCGCAGACGGGCGCTCAGCTCGACGCTCTGCTCACACAGGCGAGCAGCTTTTCCACCAGCCGTACGGACGACTGATAGCTTCGTCGATGCCGCTGGCATGATGTCCCGATGCGGACACGTCTGATCTTCGTGCGACACGGCGAGTCGCTCCACCAGCTTGAAGGAATCGTGGGCGGACCACGTGGTTGTCGGGGCCTCACCGCCCTCGGCCACGAGCAGGCACACGATCTGGCCAATCGGCTCACCGGCGACGTCGCTGCCGACATACCGGTGGCGGTCTACTCGTCCGTGCTGCGCAGGGCCGTCGAGACCGCGCAACCGATCGGCGCGGCGTTCGGCGTCCGACCCGTGGCCGACTGTGGTTTGTGTACCTGGCACACACCCCCGTACGCCGACGGCCTGCCGACCACCCGCTTCCGCACGGAACACGCGGTGGCCGGTGGGGGTGTGTTTCGGCCGTTCGAGGAGGGCAACGAGAGCTGGGCCGAACTGGTGGTCCGCGTCAGCCGCGCGATCATGGAGATCGCACACCGGCACCGGGGAGCCACCGTGGTCCTGGTCGGCCACAGCGAGACCGTCGAGGGCGCGTTCCATGCGCTCGCCGCGCAGCCGATTTTTCGGGCGTTCGACCTGGACGTGCCCCCGGCCTCGATCACCGAATGGACCACGGACCACGACCCCGGCGGCTGGCCGCCGGCCCGTTGGACGCTGCGTCGCTTCGGCGACACCGGCGGGTGGGCTAAAGCGTGATCCAGTACCGCCGTGCCGGGCACAGGTCGAACCCTTCCGGCGACCGCACCTCATCGGTCGACCGCAACCCGAAACCGTCCTCGTGGAGACCGGGACCCCACTCGTCGTGCGCCTCCAACCAGGCGGCGTGCAGGTGGACGGTGGGCGCGACCAACTCGGGCATCCGGTGACGGTAGCGGTCCGGGGCCTACGAGGGGCACCTGATCGACGTGGTCGGCACGGCGTGGTCGCCCAGCGCTTCCCGCCGGCCGTAGTGTCACCGGCATGACGACAACGCAGACGCACACCCTCGCCGTGCCCGGCGTCGACCTGGTCTACGACGTCCGTGGCCCGCTGCCCCCGTCCGGCGGGCGCCCCGCGCTGCTCATGATCGGCCAGCCGATGACGGCGGAGGGCTTCAACGCGCTCGCCGTGCACTTCACCGACCGCACCGTCGTCACCTACGACCCGCGTGGGCTGGGCCGGAGCATCCGCAAGGACGGCCGAACCGACCACACGCCGCAGCAGCAGGCGGCCGACCTGCACCTGCTGATCGAGGCGCTCGGCGCCGGCCCGGTCGACGTGTTCGCCAGTAGCGGCGGTGCCGTGACGGCACTCGAACTCGTCGCTACCTACCCTGGCGACGTCGTCACGTTGGTAGCGCACGAGCCGCCGATCAATGCGGTGCTCCCCGACGCCGACGCCGCCGAGCGCGCCCGCGCCGGCTTCTACGAGGCGTACCAGGCGAAGGGCACCGGTGCCGGCATGGCCGCGTTCATCGCGATGACCTCGTGGCAGGGCGAGTTCACCGATGCCTACTTCGCCCAGCCCACGCCCGACCCGGCGATGTTCGGCATGTCGACCGACGACGACGGCACCCGCGACGATCCGCTGCTGTCGAAGAGTTCGTGGGCGATCACCGACTACCGCCCCGACGCGAGCCTGCTCACCGCGGCACCGACCCGGATCGTGGTCGCGGTCGGTGAGGAGTCGGCGGGGACGTACACCGCGCGTACGTCCCTTGGCACCGCGGCCCTGCTCGGCCAGCAGGCCCTGGTGTTCCCGAGTCACCACGGAGGCTTCCTCGGTGGAGAGTTCGGTTATGCGGGCAAGCCCGAGGAGTTCGCGGCACGGTTGCGGGAGGTGCTGGACGTCGGCTGACCGCGCGTCGGCCAACCGCGCTACTTGGCTATGAGCTGCTCACGCAGGATCTCCGCGTGCCCGCAGTGCTGAGCGAGCTCGCGCAGCACGTGCAGGTACACCCAGCGCAGCGGCAGCGGGCCGCGCCGGTTGCCGCGAAGCACGTCGTCCAGACCCAGAGAGGACGTCGCCCGACGGGAGGCGTCGCAGGCCTCCCGGTGCGCTCGCTGAACGGTGGCGATCGTGTCGTCGTCATCGAGGATGAACGACTCGTCCGGCGTCGCGGGAATGCCGATCTCGGCGCGGGACCGGCACGTGATGGCCTCGTCGAACCAGACCTTCTCGACGAACGCGGTGTGCTTCACCAGACCCAGCAGCGTGGTCCGGGACGGCACCAACGATCGGCGCGCCTGCTCCTCGGTCAGCCCGTCCAGGTAGCCGTTGAGTGCTCTGCGGTGCTCGTCGATGAACGTCTCGAACTGCGCCTTAGCCGGTTGGCCGATGACGTCGTCGGCGAAGGTCCCCGGGAAGGAAGTCATCCGCGCAGCATCCCAAAGGTCGCCGTCGACGAGCAACCGCCACACACTCAGCCGAACGACGTCAGAGCGCCGCGCTCATCGAAGCGCGCCGTGCCCGCCCACGCGATCTCCCAGCGGTTGCCCTCCGGGTCGGCGACATAGCCCGAGCGCCCACCCCAGGACCGGTCGGTCGGCTCTGCCACCACCGTCGCGCCCGCCGCCACGGCTGCGGTAAAGGCCGTGTCGACCTCCTCACGGCTGTCGACGTTGCAGGCCAACGTGACGCCGGACCAGCCGCCCGCCGGATCGGGCACGCCCGGTGCCGCCTCGACCGCCAGCTCCGGCAGCGGATAGAGCGCGAACAGGACCCCACCGAGCAGAAAAGCCGACCACCCGTCATTACTGGATGGCAGCTCCGGCCAGCCCAGCGAACGGTAGAACGACCGCAGCGCGCCGATGTCGCGTGCTCCCAGCGTGACCACGGAGAGTCGAGGGGGGAAGGTGCCCATGGGGTCGATCCTGCCCGAGGCGTACGACAGCGTGCTGGGTGTCGCCCGTCACTGACCGACCGTTCAACCGATGCGGGCGCTGGCCACCTCGCCTGGCTTCGTGCCCGCCCGCACGTACACCTCGCCCTCCGGCGTCCAGACCCCCGACCGGCCCGCCGCCTCGGTGTAACCGCCGCCGGTCGACCCCGCGAAACTCGCGACCGCGACCCAGACCCGGTGCGTGGTGGCGATCCGGTGCGCCCGCTGGTCCGTCACGGCCGTGTCGCGCAGCGACTCAAGGACACCTGCCGCGTAGACGTCAATCCCGAGCGCCGCGGTTCGCGCCGCGTGCGCGGCGACGCCGGTGTCCTTGCAGATCGCCAACCCCACCCGCCATCCGTCCACCTTGAGCACGGCGGGCGTCTCGCCCGGCCGGAACCGGCGGGACTCCACGTCGCCCAGCCACATCTTCCGGTACGCCACCGTTACCCCGGCGCCGGTCACGGCCAGCATCGCGATGTGGTCACCCACGACCGGCGCGCCGGCCAGGGCCAACGCGCCCGTCTCGGCGCACGCCTCGACCAGCGGCGCCAACCGCGCGTCGTCGACCGACACGACCGGCGCGTCCAACTCGTACCCCGTCAGCGACAGCTCCGGAAAGACCACCACCCGGACGCGCGCCGCGCGGACCGCGGCCGCGTGCGTCCGCGCATTCTCCGCGACATCCAGGGGTACGCACAGTGGCTGCACCACCGCGAGCCGCAACGGGGTACGGCCCGGCGCGGCCACGCCGACGCGGTCTTCTCTCAGGATCACTTCGTACGGTGGGTGCATGATTCGAACGTTCCACGCCGTGTTCGTCACCGGAACCCCCACCGCCGCAGCGGAACCGCCGCAGGGCGGAATCGTTGGTTATGTCACTGACCTGGTGGAACGGCTCGGCGGCCCGGGTGCCGGCCTGGCGGTGGCGCTGGAGAACCTGTTCCCGCCGATTCCCAGCGAGGTGATCCTGCCGCTGGCCGGCTTCGTCGCCGCGCAGGGCAGGATGAGCCTGGTCGGTGCGATCTTCTGGACCACGCTGGGCTCGGTGGTGGGTGCGCTGGCGCTCTACCTGATTGGCGCGTCGCTGGGCCGCGACCGGATGCGCGCCATCGTGACCCGGCTTCCACTGGTGAAGCTCAGCGACGTGGACCGGACCGAGGCGTGGTTCCTCCGACACGGCGTGAAGGCCGTCTTCTTCGGCCGGATGATCCCGATCTTCCGGAGCCTGATCTCCATCCCGGCCGGGGTGGAACGCATGCCGGTGACCACGTTCCTGCTGTACACCACGCTGGGCAGCCTGATCTGGAACACCACGTTCGTGCTCGCCGGCTACCTACTCGGCGACAACTGGCATCTCGTCGAGGGTTACGTCGGCACGCTCCAGAAAGTGGTGATCGTGGTTTGTGTGGCTGCGGGCGCCTGGTTCGTCGGGTCCCGCGTGCTGCGAGCCCGACGTGCCTCCCGCACCGCCGAATCGGCCGGCCCTTCGTCGAGCCCGTCGAACAGTGGGCCGGACTTTAGCGGTGGGTCTGACTGGAGCGGTGGGTCTGACTGGAATGGTGGGCGCGACATGAGTAGTCGGCCTGGTTTGGGTGGTGGGCCTGGCTTGGGTGGTGGGTCCGGCTTGAGTGGTGGGCCTGGCTTGAGCGGTGTGCCCGATCCGGGTGGTCGCGGCACGCTCTATCGGAGCGGTTCGCGGGCCTCGGACGAGCGCTAGAGCGGGCAACCCGCTGCGCGCGTTCGCGTGACGGTTGTCGTTGTCCGTTGTCGGGGGCGGTTATGGCACCCGGCCCGTCCCGCGGCCCGCGTCGGGGCGGGTTCGGCGTGCCGTCCTCCGGGCGGTCAGGCTTGATCCCTTAGGCGGGGGCGCCGCAGGTGGGGTGGTTGCGGTGTCCGCCGTGGTTGACCGCGATCTTGGAGGGTTTTGGCCCCTCCAGGGGCCATGTCCCTTCAAGGTCTCCGCCGCCGACCAGAAGATGACCCCCGAGCCGCGATGAATGGCCTCCGCAACCGGCGACTCAGACCCCGAGGGGGCGTTTTGTCAGGTCTGCGCGCGCCGACGGGATCGGCCTGTTCGTGGTCGACTCGGTTTCCGTGATGTCGGGGTGTCCGGACGGCCGGTTACCGCGGTTTCCGTGAAGGGGAGTGGATCATGCCGGGGGAGGGTGGTTTGGTGTCGCCGGCGGGAGGTTATGTAGGTGGTTTGTCCGGCCGTGGGTGGTTATGGGTGGTGACCGGTCGCACCCGTGGGCTGGAATCATGGCCGGCCCGGGGTCGTTACACACTCTGACGATCGCAGCACCACCGGCCCACCACCCCACCCCCAGGGGTTGGAAAGCCGGTCCCCCCGGGGGTTGGAATGCCGGGCCCCGCCCGGTCGTTACAGTCCCCACGACCGCCCGGCCACCGCCTCCACGAGGGTGCCGATGGATGGGCCACCCCCGGAATGACCCCCGGCCCCCGGTCGTTACACCTGAACCCGGCGCCACGAGCCACCGCCCGTAGGCCGCCGACCCCGGCGCCACGAGCCCTCCGCCCGTAGGCCGCCGACCCCGGACGCCGAGCCACCGTAGGCGCCGACCCCAGACCTTTCCCCTTTGTATGTGCAGCGCCGGACGAGGTGCTCACACCCGCACCACCGACCCCCATCGGCGGGCGGGTGTTCTTACCCCCGAAGGAGCTAACCCCATGAACACGATCATTCGTAAGAGCATGCTGTCCGTTGCTGGTTTCGCGTTCGCTGGTGGTGTGTTCGCCGGCCCGATCGCCGCGCACGCCGCCACCCCGGTCGATGCTAAGCCGGTCGCGGTTGCGGTGCGGACGGCTAAGCCTCAGGGCGACCAGTCCCGGATCCCTCTGAACGATGAGCAGACCGCGAACGTCAAGGCGATCATCGCCGCGACGAAGAAGGCCGGCCTGCCCGAGCGCGCCGCGGTGATCTCGATCGCGACGAGTCTGCAGGAGTCGAAGTTGGAGAACCTGGGCCACCTCGGCGACGCCAACGACCATGACTCGTTGGGCCTGTTCCAGCAGCGCCCGACCAGTGGTTGGGGTACCCCGGAGCAGATCACCGACCCCGCCTACTCCACGACCGCGTTCCTCAAGGGTTTGAAGCAGGTTGATGGGTGGCAGGACATGCCCCTGACCCAGGCCGCGCAGACCGTCCAGGTCTCGGCGTACCCGGATGCGTACGCCCAGTGGGAGCAGCAGGCCGCTGACCTCGTCGGCCAGCACTGGAACAGCTGACCCACCGCAGAACACCGACCGCTGGCCGGCACCCCCACCCCGGGGTGCCGGCCAGCGGCATACCTACATCCCGCACCCCGCGCCGGTCGGTGGCAGCGGGTGATGTGTTGGCCGGTGAACAGTGGCAAAGGACGTCGCCCGCCAGCGGTTGCCCGCAGATCTTGGACAGTTTCCGTTAGCGGGGGAACGGAAACTGTCCAAGATCTCGTGCGGCACGGCCATGGCGCGGCGGCGTCGCGGGCTATGGGTCGGTGGGGCAGGGGGCGGCACGGCGTCGGGGCCTTCGGGGTGGCGCGGGCGTGGGCGGGGCGGGGGAACAAGGTGGGGTGCCGGCTGGTTGTGGTGGGTGTCGGTGTGACTCAGTGTCCCCGGGCCTCACCTAATATCGCCTTCGCGGAATACCGTTCGGCTGGAGCCGCGTCGTGCCACTCGCCGAGAGGCGACCTGCACACCGACACCAGCGCCGCCCCCGGCCCACCGGCCGGGGGCGGCGCTGTCTGTACCCACCCGTCGGGCAGTGGCGGCACAATGCTCACGTGACTGACGCTCAGCCCTGGTCCAAGCAGTCGGGCGTACTCGTACTCCCCAGTGGGGCGACGGTGCGCGGTCGTCGCGTCGGTGCGGCGACCTCGCCCGCCGACTTCGCCCTGCTGTTGGCACCTGGTCCGGAGCCTGCCTGGGCGCACCGGCGGATCCGGTGGCCGGATTTCTGGGTACCGATCGATAGGCTGGATGCCCTCGACGCCCTGCGGGTGGCGCTGCGGCGGGCGCACGATGGTGAACGCGTCGAGGTGGCCTGCCGAGGTGGAGTGGGGCGCACCGGGACGGCGTTGGCCGCGCTGGCGATCCTCGACGGCCTGCCGGTCGAACGTGCGGTGCCGTGGGTTCGGGCGGGCTACCACCCGAAGGCGGTGGAGACCCCCTGGCAGCGACGTTGGCTGCGCCGGGTCGCCTGAGCAGCACCACACAAGCAACGCCGCACGGCACAAGCAACGCAACAGGCTGCCCGGCTGGCAGGGCAGGCACTAAGCCTTTGCGGCCGCCGGCTGGTGGACGTACTCGCGCAGGTGGTTGGCGGTGAGGGTGGCACCGCGGGCGACGAGGTCGGCGGGTGTGCCGGTGAAGACGACCTGGCCGCCGTCGTGCCCGGCGCCCGGGCCGAGGTCGATGAGCCAGTCCGCGTGTGCCATGACCGCCTGGTGGTGCTCGATGACGATCACCGTGTTTCCAGCATCGACCATGCGGTCGAGCAGGGCCAGGAGTTGGTCCACGTCGGCCAGGTGCAGGCCCGTGGTGGGCTCGTCCAGGACGTACGTGGTGGTCTTCTCGGCCAGGTGGATGGCGAGCTTGAGTCGTTGCCGCTCCCCGCCCGACAGGGTGGTCAGTGGCTGGCCGAGGCTGAGGTAACCCAGCCCGACGTCGACCAGCCGACCGAGGATGAGGTGCGGGAAGAACGCGTACGCCTCGGTGACGGACATGGCCAGCACCTCGCTGATGTTCTTGCCGCGCAGCGTGTACGTGAGCACCTCGTCGGTGAACCGTCGCCCCTCGCACCGTTCACAGACGCTGGCCACGCCGGCCATCATCGCCAGGTCCGTGTAGATCAGCCCGATCCCCTTGCAGGCTGGGCAGGCGCCCTCGGAGTTCGCGCTGAACAGTGCGGCTTTGACCCCGTTGGCCTTGGCGAAGGCGGTGCGGATCGGGTCGAGCAGCCCGCTGTAGGTGGCCGGGTTGCTGCGTCGTGACCCGCGGATCGGGGACTGGTCGACGATCACGACACCGGACCGGCCGCGTAGTGACCCGTGGATCAGTGAGCTCTTGCCGGAGCCGGCGACGCCGGTGACGACGGTGAGCACCCCGAGCGGGATGTCCACGTTCACGTCGCGCAGGTTGTGCAGGTCGGCCTGGCGGATGGCGAGTTGCCCGGTCGGTTGGCGTACCTCGTCGCGCAGGGTCACCCGGTGATCCAGGTGCCGGCCGGTGAGCGTGTCGGAGCGGCGCAGGCCGGGGAGGTCGCCGGTGAAGCAGATCCGGCCACCGTCGGTGCCGGCCCCCGGCCCGAGGTCGACCACGTGGTCGGCGATCGCGATGGTCTCCGGTTTGTGCTCCACCACCAGGACGGTGTTGCCCTTGTCGCGTAGCCGCAGCAGCAGGTCGTTCATCCGGGCGATGTCGTGCGGGTGCAGGCCGACGGTGGGTTCGTCGAAGACGTACGTGACGTCGGAGAGGCTGGAGCCGAGGTGTCGGACCATCTTCACCCGTTGCGCCTCACCGCCGGAGAGGGTCGCCGACTCACGGTCCAGGCTGAGGTAGCCCAGGCCGATCTCGACCAGGGAGTCCAGCAGGTCGCGAAGGTTGGCGACGAGTGGCGCGGCCCCCGGGTCGTCGATGCCCTGGACGAAGGTCGCCAGGTCGCTGATCTGCATGGCCGAGCAGGCGGCGATGGTGTGTCCGGCGATCCGCGACGACAGGGCCGCCGCGTTGAGTCGGGTGCCGCCGCAGTCGCCGCAGCTGGTGAAGGTGACCGCCCGGTCGACGAAGGCGCGGATGTGCGGTTGCATCGACTCGCGGTCCTTGGCGAGAAGGAGCCGCTTGACCTTGACCGCCAGACCCTCGTACGTCCAGTTGTTGCTGCCCACCTTGATTTTCGTGGCCGGCTTGTGGAGGAAGTCCTCCCACTGTTGCGGAGTGAAGTCCTGGAGTTTGACGTCCGGGTCGAACAGGCCGGAGCCGACGATGGTCTGCCAGTACCAGGAGTCGACAGCGAAGTTGGGCACGGTGATCGCGCCGTCGTTGAGGGAGCGCTCGACGTCGACCAACTCGTTGACGTCGAGGTCGGAGACCCGGCCCAGCCCCTCGCAGGTGGGGCACATGCCTTCGGGCAGGTTGAAGCTGAACGCCCCGGCGCCGCCGATGGACGGCTGGCCGAGCCGGCTGAAGAGGATCCGCAGCATGGCGTACGCGTCGGTGGCGGTTCCGACGGTGGAGCGGGAGTTGACCCCCATCCGTTCCTGGTCGACGACGATGGCCGCGCTGAGGTTGCGCAGCGAGTCGACGTCCGGCCGGTTGAGGTTCGGCATGAACGACTGGAGGAACGCGCTGTAGGTTTCGTTGATCATGCGTTGGGACTCGGCGGCGATGGTGCCGAAGACCAGCGACGACTTGCCCGACCCGGAGACACCGGTGAAGACGGTCAACCGGCGCTTGGGGATGTCGACCGAGACGTTGGCGAGATTGTTCTCCCGCGCTCCGCGTACCTCGATCATGTCGTGGCTGTCGGCGGCGGACCATGCTGGCTGCGGCATGCGAACCCTTCATGGAGTTGTGGCGGGAGTTTCTCCCGCCGGGCACTGGCGGGTTCCATTGTCTCATTCATCCCCACATAGAGACTTCTGACGAGTTTTTGCTGCTGGCTCTGGCGGGTCCTCCCGCAAAGTCTCAAATCACGTAGCAAGCGGTACGGTGACTCACGTGGACGTCGCCCCGCAGGATCGCCTGCGTGCCGTGGACCTGGCGGCCACCGTCGGGATCTCGGTGCAGCAGGTGCGCAACTACGTCGAGGTGGGTGTGCTGCCGCCGGTGCGGCGTACCGCGAGCGGTTACCGGATCTTCACGACCGAGCACGCGCGGGCGCTGACCGTGGCGCGGCGGCTGGCCGAGGGGCACGGCTGGAGCCGTACCCGGGAGATCATGGCGGCGGTGCACCGGGGCGACCTGCCGGCGGCCCTCGCGGCGCTCGACGGCGGCCACGCCGAGCTGGACCGGGAACGCGCCGAGATCCGCCGGGTGCTCGGCGCCTTCGAGACCGTGCTGGCCAGCCCACCGGAGGCCCGGCCCGCACCGCGCCGCAACGTGCGCATCGGAGAGGTCGCCGCCCTGGTCGGGGTCCGGACCTCGCAGCTGCGGCTCTGGGAGGAGCGCGAGCTGCTGCGGCCGGGCCGCGCCCAGGGCACCAACTACCGGGTGTACGACGAGGCGGAGCTACGCGCCGCACAGGTCATCGCGTTGCTGCGGCGAGGCGCGTACCCGTTCGAGATCATCGCGGCGGTTCTGGGCGAACTGCGGACCACCGGCAGCGCTCAGCGGGTCCGCGCCGAGCTGGCCCGCCGGGAGCAGGAGCTGCACGCCCGTAGCCTGCGTCGGCTGCGGGGGAGCGCCGCGCTGCACGACTACCTGGGTGGCCGCGGCGACGCGCGTTGACCGACCGGGGCATCTCGTCCAGCCCCGCCGGGCGATCTTGTTGACTAGGGTCGGGCACATGAGAGCTGCGCTGCTGGCGGTCACGGCGTCCGCCATCCTGCTCGCTCCCGCGCCGGTCGCCGCCGCGGAGCGTCCGCCGGGTCGACCGTGCGATGCCCCCGGGTGCCGTCGCCGGCGATGTCCCGTCCACCCCGGCCCTCACCCCCGCCCGCCGTGCCCGAGCAGCGGGTGGTCGGCGGCGCGGCGCTGGACACGACCGGCCTGGTCGTACCGGCCGGCGCCGCCGCGCCACCGGCGATCACCGCCAGGTCGTGGCTGGTCGCCGACCTGGACAGCGGCCAGGTGCTCGGCGGCTGCGGCCCACACGAGTACGGCACCCCGGCCAGCGTCCAGAAGCTCCTGCTGGCGGCGACGATGCTCCCCCGGCTGAACCCGAAGCAGACGGTGACCGTCACCCCGGACGACATGAACATCGAGCCCGGCTCCTCCGCCGTCGGCCTGGTCGCGGGTGGCCGCTACACCATCGAGACCATCTGGCTCGGGCTGCTGCTCAACTCCGGCAACGAGGCGGCCAATGCGCTGGCCCGGCTCGGCAGCGGCGGGAACGACGCCTCCGCCGGGGTGCGCGCCATGAACGAGCATGCGCACCACCTCGGCGCGCTCCAGACGCACGCGGTCACCCCGTCGGGGCTGGACGGCAAGGGGCAGTTCACCAGCGCCTACGACCTGGCACTGATCGCCCGAGCCTGCTTCGCCGAGCCGACCTTCCGCCGGTACGCGCTGACCGATCAGACGGCGATCCCCGCCCAGCCGGCGCAGCGCACCAAGGGTTTCGAGATCCAGAACGAGAACCAGCTCATCTACAAGTACCCGGGTGCGCTCGGCGGCAAGACCGGCTTCACCGACCTGGCCCGGCACACCTACGTGGGCGCGGCGGAACGCGACGGGCGACGGCTGGTGGTGACCCTGCTGGGTGCCGAACCGGCACCGATGCGCGGCTGGGAGCAGGGCGCGGCCCTGCTGGACTGGGGCTTCACCCTGCCCCGGAACGCCTCCGTCGGCCGGCTGGTCGAGCCGGGCGAGCTGACCGCCACGCCGTCGGCGGTGCCGTCCGCGCTGGCGGCGCCCGGTGCGCCCCGGCCGGCGGCGGCCAGCGGGCCAGCGCGTACCAGCTCGGGGTGGCTCTGGTCGGTGACCGCGTTGAGCGGCGCGGGCGTGCTGGTGTTGTCGGGCGGGCTGCTGTGGCGGCGTCGCCGTCGGTTGACCTGACGGATCGACATCCGGCGCTGCCGTCCATAGACTCCGGTCTTTCTGGCACCACGAGTCCAGGAGGATCCCTGTGTCGAGTGAACTCGAACCGCGAAGCGGTGCGGCGGCACCCCGCCGGCCGGTGCGCGCCCTGACCCGCCTCGCGGGGGTGACCGTGCTCGCCGGGGCGCTGGTCGTCGGGGCGTCCGCCACCGCGGTCGCCGCGCCCGGCCCGTCGGCCGACGCCCTGAGCGCTTCCGCCGCGTCTGACACCGCAACCCGACCGCCGCGCACCACCCACGGGCCGTGCGCGTACACGGAGACGCCGGACGAGCCCGCGGCCCGGCCGGTGCCGCTGCCGCCCGACCCGCGACGCACCCCGGCCCGGGGCAGCGTCCGGGTGACGTTGGCGACCAACCACGGGCCGATCGGGTTGACGCTGGACCGGGCCGCCGCGCCGTGCACCGTACAGAGTTTCCTGCACCTGGTCGGCAAGCGCTTCTACGACCGCACCCCGTGCCATCGGCTCACCGCGTACCCCACGCTGAGCGTGTTGCAGTGCGGTGACCCGTCCGGCACCGGCGAGGGCGGCCCGGGATACCGGTACCGCGACGAACTGCCAACCGACCTGCCGCCGGCACCGACCGACCCGACCGGGGAGCGCCGGGTCTACGCCCGGGGCGTGCTGGCCATGGCCAACGCCGGGCCGGACACCAACGGCAGCCAGTTCTTCCTGGTGTACGCCAACTCCGCGCTACGCCCCAACTACACGATCTTCGGCGAGGTCGACGGGGCCGGCCTGGCCACCCTGGACCGGATCGCGGCCGGGGGAGTGGCGCCGACCGCCGAGGATCCGGCGCCGGTCGACGGCGCTCCCGCGCTGCCGGTGACCATCCGCAAGGCCGTCCGCTCGCACCACCACCACTGACCGTGCGGCGCGGTGGGTGACCGTCGGTCGCTCACCGCGCCAGCGGGTCGGGTAGCGCCAGCCGGCCGGAAATTCTCGGAAGCAGATCGGAACCGGTCCAACCGGATTCTGACGCAGTTCCGGCCGTCACGTCGAGCGAGGCGACCCGGTCAGCGGGGCGGCGGTGCTGTCGCGCACCACAAGTTCCGTGGCGAGCTCCACCCGCGGCGAGTCGATGCCCTCGCCCTGGGCCAGGCGCAGCACGGTCCGTGCCGCCAACCGTCCCATCTCGACCAACGGTTGGCGCACGGTGGTCAGCGGTGGTGAGGCCCAGCGGGCCTCCGGCAGATCGTCGAAACCGACGACGCTCACGTCGTCCGGCACGCGTAGCCCTCGCCGCCGGATGGCCTCGTAGACGCCGAAGGCCATCTGGTCACTGGCGGCGAAGATGCCGGTCGGCGGATCGGCGAGGTCGAGCAGTGCCGTCCCGCCAGCGAACCCGGAGGCGTGGTAGAAATCGCCCGGGTAGATCAGCACGTCGTCAACCGGCACCCCGGCGCTTTCCAGCCCGGCCCGGTAACCGTCGAGTCGCGCACGGCTGCAGAGCAGGGTCGTCGGCCCGGCCACGAAGCCGATGCGCCGGTGCCCGATCGAGAGCAGGTGTTCGGTGGCGGCGAGCCCGCCGGCCCAGTTGGTGGCGCCGATCGTCGGCACGTCCATCGCCGGTACGCCGGCCGGGTCGACGACCACCACCGGCACGTTGAGGCGACGCAGTTGCGCGTGCAGCGGCGGGCTCAGGTGCGAGGTCACGAAGATGACGCCGTCGGTGGCCCGGGTGCGCAGGTTCTGCAACCACTGCCGGGCCGCGGTGGGCTGCCGGTGGATCGCCGAAACGACCGTGCCGACGCCCGCGCCGTGCCCGACATCCTCCACGCCCCGGATGATTTCCACGGCCCAGGGGCTGTCCAGGTCGTTGAAGACCAGGTCGACGAGGCCGGCACGGCGGACGCTGCGGCTGGTGCGACGTCGGTAGCCGTGGTGGCGCAGCAACTCCTCGACGCGCTCCCGGGTGTCCGGGGCCACATCGGACCGACCGTTGAGCACCCGCGACACGGTCGGCACCGACACCCCGGCCTCCCGCGCGATCGCGGTAATGGTCACCCTGCGTCCGTCTTCAGCGCCCACCCGCGTCTCCTTCACACCGAGCCGGAAGAACGACCACAAGACGTCGCCAACCGAGTGTCCCGAAACGGTGCGCCCGTTCCACGCGTCATCTTGCCTCACGGGTAGGGGTTGACAACACGCCAGGTCGGTTCGAGATTCGTCGGAGTTACGGAAACTTTCCGGAAGCCTCTCGGACACCTTCCGCCGGGCGGTTCTGCGGTGTCCTTCGAAGGGGCCACGGGCGCTCCACGCGTACGCCCAGCGCGCCCCGCCGCCGCAGCTGGCGCCCGGAGCCCGATGCGCCCTTTGTCCGGTCTGTGCACGAACAGCGGTGCCCCCGCGAAACCGTGGCGTTCGTCGGAACTGCTGCGTCCCCCTCCCCGGGGTCGGCCGAGCGATCTTGCAGATTCGGTCGCGGTTTTGCGCGAGATATCCCTTAGGTCGGGGCAGAAAGTGCAAGATCGCGTGGGTGTCTCCGGGGGTGAGGTCTGGTGAAGGGGATTTCGGCGGGTCGCCGGGCTGATAGACAGGGCTGGTGGGTCGCCGCATCGTCGTCGTGCTTGCGCTTGCCGCGCTGCTTGGTGGCTGCTCGCGGTCGGAGCCGCGCCCCGCGCCGGCCGCGCCACAGCCGACGCCGCAGCCGACGCCGGTGAGTTCCACCCCTACGCCGACCCCCGCCGAGAGGCTGCCGGGGTTCGTGGTGCTGACCGACGTCGACCCGCGTATCCAGACCGACATCCGGTACGCGACTCCGCACAACTTCGTCGGCCGCCCGATCACCGGCTACCGCGAGCCGCTGTGCCTGGTCACCCGACAGGCAGCCGACGCGTTGCGCCGCGTGCAGGACGCCGCGCTGGCCGGTGGGCACAGCCTCAAGGTGTACGACTGCTACCGCCCGCAGCCGGCGGTGGACGACTTCGTGGCCTGGTCGAAGCGCCCCGGTGAGCAGGAGACCAAGGCCGAGTTCTACCCGGATGTGGCCAAGAACCGGCTCTTCGCCGAGGGTTACATCGGGGCGCCCACCGCGCACAGCCGCGGGAGCACCCTGGACCTGACCCTGGTCGACGAGCCGGCTGCCAGCCAACCCCCGTACCGGGCCGGTCAGCCGCTGGTCGCCTGCACCGCGCCACGTGGGCAGCGCTTCGCCGACAACAGCGTCGACATGGGTACGGGCTTCGACTGCTTCGACTCCCGGGCGCACACCGCCGACCCTCGCATCACGGGGACGGCGCGGGACAACCGCCGGTTGTTGCAGGGGTTGATGACCGACGCCGGGTTCGTCAACTACGACCGTGAGTGGTGGCACTACAGCCTCCGCGACGAGCCGTACCCGGACACGTTCTTCGCCGCGCCGGTCGCTCGCTCCTCGGTCGGCTGATCTCAGGTCCAGTAGAGGATTCGGCAGGCGGGCACCCGCGCCGCGAGTTCGGTGTGGAACCATTCGCGCAGCTCGGCCATGGTGTCGCGCGGGTAGACGTACTTCACCGCGCCGAACTTGCCGTGCTTGCGGGTGCGCGATTCCTCGTCCATCTCCAGCCGGGTCCGCGGGTACCAACCCAGCAGCACCTCCTTGCTGCCGGGGGTGAACCGGTGGGTGATCAGCTCAGCGGTCAGGTCCAGTTCCGGCACCCCCTCGACCGACGCGCGGATCTGGTCGAGCAACTCGCCGTAGCGCTCCGGCCAGTCGGGCAGAGCGATGATCGGCGCGATGGTCAGCCCGACCGGGTAGCCGTCGAGTGCGAGCCGGCGCAGCGCGGCCAACCGGTCCGGCACCCGGGCGGTGCCGCCCTCGAATCGTTCACTCACCGGGGCGCAGTTGACGCTGAACCGGACCCGGGTCCGGCCCGCGTGCGGCAGCCCGACGAAGGTGTCCACATCGGCGTACTTGGTGGTCCAGCGCAGCTGCACCGGCGCGTCCCAGTCGGCGAAGTGCTGCACGGCCTGTCGCCAACTACCGGTCAGGTGCTCCAACGCCAGGGGGTCGGTGTAGCAGGACGCCTCGAAGGTGGTGCCCTCGTCGGCACGCCGCGCGTTGCGGCTGGTCACCGTTCCGCGCCCGGCGTACGTGGTCAGCCCGGCCAGGATGTCGTCGAGGTCCGCGTACACCCGGGTCACCGGCGGGCCGGACAACGATCCGGCGAGGTAGCAGTACTGGCAGTGCGCCGGGCAGCCCTCGGCCAGGTCCACCCGCCAGTCGGCGCTGGGCGCGATGGGTTGCAGGGTGCGCCGCGAGGGTGGGCTCACCACGATCGCCATGGTCGCCTTGGCCCGGGCGTACGTCTCCCGGTCGGTCTGCCCGCGTACCCCGGTGAGTCGGTTGGATCGTAGGTGTTCCACCTCGATGCCCTGTGCCTGCACTCGTTCGACGATCCGTTGGCCGTGCGGGTGTTCGAGCGCGGCCGGGGTGGCCACCACCCGGCCCGGGGTCCAGCGGCGTGCCGACCTGGCTGGCGGCGCGAGGCCGGCGAGGTCCCGGGTCGGCACCCACTCGCCGCTGGCGTCGTGCGGCGCGGCGGGCACGTCCACGGCGAGCGGCTGGTCGACGTCGACGGCGTCCGGGCTGGTCATCCGGCCGGAGTACCCGTTGCCGTAGGAATCCCACCCGACAGGCCGGCCCACGATTGACGACACGCGGCGTGAAGGAATAACCTTCCGTCTATCTGTAAACCTTGTGAACAGATGATTCAGGTCGACGCGGCGGCGCGCGTCCCCATCGAAGGGACGATCAGGTGATCGCAGAACTCTCCACCCGTACCAGACGGATCTTGTCGATGTTCGTCGCCCTCATCGTCGCGCTGAGCGCCGGCCTCGCGGTCAACGCCTCGCGTCTCGCGCAGGCCGCGCCGACGTTCAAGGTCCTGGCCTTCTACAACGGCACCTGGGACGCCGCGCACATCGACTTCGTCAAAGACGCCCGGGCCTGGTTCCCGCAGGCCGCCGCCCAGCACGGCTTCTCCTGGGAGGCCACCAACAACTGGGGCCTGCTGAACACCGCCAACCTGGCCCAGTACAAGGTCGTCATGTTCCTCGACGACGCGCCGCCCACCGCGCAACGGGCCGCGTTCCAGCAGTACATGCAGAATGGCGGGGCGTGGCTGGGCTTCCACGTCAGCGCGTGGACCGACAACCCGTCGAGCTGGAGTTGGTACTACAACACCTTCCTCGGCACCGGCGCCTTCCAGACGAACACCTGGGGCCCCACCCGGGTCACGCTGCGCGCCGACAACCGCACCCACGCCGCCACCCGCAACCTGCCCGCGACGTTCCCCTCGTCGATCAGCGAGTGGTACTCCTGGAGCAACGACCTGCGGCAGAACCCGAACATCGACATCCTCGCCTCGATCGACCCGTCCAGCTTCCCGGTCGGCACCGACCCCAACCAGTCCTGGTACAGCGGCTACTACCCGCTCGTGTGGAGCAACCGGCAATACAAGATGCTCTACGCCAACTTCGGCCACAACGCGATGGACTACAGCACCAACACCGGGCTGTCCTCCACCTTCGACAGCGCGCAGCAGAACCGGCTGCTGATCGACGGGTTGCACTGGCTCGCCGGGGTCGGCACCAGCCCCACCCCGACACCGACGCCGACCCCCACGGCCGGCCCGATCTCGCCGACCGCCTGGCACACCGTGGTCAATCGCGGCAACGGCAAGTGCGTGGACGCGCGGGCCGCCGCCAGCGCGAACGGCACGGCCATTCAGCAGTACGCGTGCAACAGCAGCGCCGCGCAGCAGTACCAGTTCGCGCCGACCAGTGGCGGCTACCTGCGGGTCAACAACCGCAACAACAGCGCCCAGGTGATCGACGTGACAAACGTGTCGACCGCCGACTCGGCGCCGATCCAACTCTGGTCCTACAGCGGCGGCAACAACCAGCAGTGGCGGGCCGAATCGGAGGGCGGCGGCTACTACCGCCTGGTCAACCGACTCAGCGGCAAGTGTCTCGACGTGCCCGGGGCGTCCACCGCGGACAGCGTCCAGCTCATTCAGTACACCTGCAACGGCACCGCCGCGCAGTCCTTCCGGCTGGTGCCGCAGCCCTGACACCCACTGATACGTCCCCGGCCAGGGTGATCCCCGACGTGACGGATCACGCTGGCCGGGGGCCGGCGGGCCGGTTATTCGGTTGCCCGCCCCGCGACGGGCTGCTGAACTAGCCGAAACCGCCACCAACATCCAGGGAGTAACAATGCGCGCTGCGTCGATGTCCGATCAGAAGGGACCTGCCGCCTACCTGAAGGACCTGACGCTGCGTGAAAACCCTGAACCTCGGCATCCTGGCTCACGTCGATGCCGGTAAGACCAGCCTGACCGAGCGGCTGTTGCACGACGTCGGTGTGACCGACCAACTCGGCAGTGTCGACGCGGGCAGCACCCGTACGGACTCGCTGGCATTGGAGCGGCAACGCGGAATCACCATCCGCTCGGCTGTCGTCTCCTTCGTGCTGGACGACGTGACCGTCAACCTGATCGACACTCCCGGTCACCCGGACTTCATCGCCGAGGTCGAGCGGGTACTCGACGTGCTCGACGGCGCGGTGCTGGTGGTCTCCGCGGTGGAGGGGGTGCAACCGCAGACCCGGGTGCTGATGCGGACCCTGCGCCGGCTGCGCATCCCGACGTTGATCTTCCTGAACAAGGTCGACCGGGCCGGGGCGGACCCCGAGCGGGTCGTACGAGCCGTCGCGGAGAAGCTCACCCCGGCTGTGGTGGCAATGGGCTCGGTGGCGGCACCGGGGACCCGCGGCGCCCGCTGCACGCCGTACGGGCCCGCCGACGTCGCCTTCACCGACCGGTTGCTCGACCTGCTCGCCGGACAGGATGACGTGCTGTTCGCCGACTGGGTGGCGGACGCGTCGTCGCTGCCGTACTCCCGACTGCGCCGCGCCTTGGCGGCGCGGACCGGCAGCGCGCTGGTTCAGCCCGTGTTCGCCGGCTCGGCCATGACCGGCGCCGGGGTGGACGCGCTGATCGCCGGGATCACCGAACTGCTGCCCACCATCCAGGGCGATGTCGATGCCCCGCTCTCCGGCACCGTGTTCGCCATCGAACGGGGCCCGGCGGGGGAGAAGATCGCCCTGGTCCGGCTCTTCGCCGGCACGATCCAGGTCCGTGACCGGGTCCGCGTCGGCGCCGCCGACGCGGTGCTGGTCACGGCGATACGAGTCGTCACCCACGGGGCCGATGCCGTGGCGTCGTCGGTCGGCGCCGGCCACATCGCCCGACTGTGGGGCCTGACGGACGCGCGGATCGGCGACCCGGTCGGCGTACCTCCCGAACGTGCGGGCGTGGACCGCCACTTCGCGCCGCCCACCCTGGAGACCGTGGTGGTGCCGGCGCGCTCCGTCGACCGGGTCGCGCTGCACGCCGCGCTCACTCAGCTCGCCGAGCAGGATCCGCTGATCAACCTGCGGCAGGACGACCGGCAGCACGAGCTCAGCGTGTCGCTCTACGGCGAGGTGCAGAAGGAGGTCATCCAGGCCACCCTGGCCGACGACTTCGGCGTGGCGGTCACCTTCCAGGAGACCAGCACGGTGCACGTGGAGCGGGTGTGCGGCCCCGGCGCGGCGGTCGAGGTGATCGCCGTGGCGCCCAACCCGTTCCTGGCCACCGTCGGGCTGCGGATCACGCCGGCGCCGACCGGTGCCGGGGTGAGTTTCCGGCTCGGCGTCGAGCTGGGCTCGATGCCACCGGCCTTCTTCGCCGCCGTGGAGGAGACGGTGCGCCACACCCTCCGCCAGGGCCCTCACGGGTGGGAGGTCCTCGACTGCGAGGTGACGATGACCCACGCCGGGTACTGGGCGCGGCAGAGTCACTCCCACGGCACCTTCGACAAGAGCATGTCCAGTACGGCGGGGGACTTCCGACATCTCACCCCGCTGGTGCTGATGACCGCGCTCAGCCGTGCCGGCACGCAGGTCCACGAGCCGGTGCACCGCTTCCGGCTGGAGGTGCCGGGTGACGTCCTCGGCACCCTGCTGCCCGCGCTCAGCCGGCTGGACGCGGTGCCGACCCACACCACCGGCCAGGGCGCGTCCTACCTCGTGGAGGGCGAGATCCCGGCTGGTCTGGTGCATGCTCTGGAGCGCCGCCTGCCCGCGCTCACCCGGGGTGAGGGCGTGTTGGAGACCGAGTTCGACCGCTACCGACCGGTGCGTGGTCCCGCCCCCACCCGAGCCCGCTGGGACCACAATCCGCTGGACCGCAAGGAGTATCTGCTGGCGGTCGCCCGCCGGGTCGGCGGCCGGTAGCGGCGATATCCATTGCGGACGCGCCGCGGCCCTCCTACTCTCGTCGGTGCAAGGTCAACCGACGACACCCCGAGGGAGTACGCCATGTCGCGACGCGTCCGCACCGATGCCGCCTGGCGCCTGCTCCCTGCCGGCGCCCCTGCTCTCACCAACGCCAAAACCCGTGCCTGCCGACCATTGCGGTGCCTCGGGCCGGGGTGGCGCGACTGACGCCGACGCTGACGCGTCCGCCGGCCGCCCATCCCACAGGGATCGGGCGGCCATTTCGTATCCGCGTACCGCCGCCGAAACCCGGACGGTCGACGCATGATCATTAACGGTCACTGTTCGACGGTGGCCACGGCACGACACAAGGAGACCACGATGGGATTCACCCCTCTCGCCGGTACCCGGGCACCGGTCCGGGTCTGGACCGACCCGTACGCCATCGAACCGCAGGCCGCTCAGCAGCTGCGCAACATCGGCGCGCTGCCCTGGGTGCAGGGCGTCGCTGTCATGCCCGACGTGCACTTCGGCAAGGGCGCCACGGTCGGCTCCGTGATCGCGATGCGACAGGCCGTCTCGCCGGCCGCGGTCGGCGTCGACATCGGCTGCGGGATGTCGGCGGTACGCACCTCGCTGACCGCCGCCGACCTTCCGGACGACCTGGCCGGGCTGCGCTCCGCGATCGAGGCCACGATTCCGGTCGGCTTCGCCCAGCGGCAGGACTCGGTCGACACGCGTCGGATCCGTGGTCTGGAGCAGGCCGGCTGGGACGCCTTCTGGGACCGGTTCGCCGGCCTCGACCGGCGGGTCGCGCAGCTGGAGACGCGGGCGCGGCGGCAGCTCGGCACCCTCGGCGGGGGCAACCACTTCATCGAGGTATGCCTGGAGCAGGGCGGTGCCGACGAGGGCCGGGTCTGGCTGATGCTGCACTCCGGGTCCCGCAACATCGGCAAGGAGTTGGCCGAGCGGCACATCGGGGTGGCCCGGAAGCTGCCGCACAACGCCGACCTGCCCGACCGGGACCTCGCGGTGTTCCTCGCCGGCACGCCGGAGATGGAGGCGTACCGGCGGGATCTGTGGTGGGCGCAGGAGTACGCGCGGCGCAACCGGGCCGTCATGCTGGCCCTGTTCTGCGGCGTGGTGCGCGAGCACTTCCCGCACGTTGCCTACGACGAGTCCATCTCGTGCCACCACAACTACGTCTCCGAGGAGAGCTACGACGGGGTGGACGTGCTGGTGACCCGGAAGGGCGCGATCCGGGCCGGCCGGGGTTACCTGGGCATCATCCCCGGGTCGATGGGCACCGGGTCGTACATCGTGCGGGGTCGGGGGAACCCGGACGCGTACTGCTCGGCCTCGCACGGGGCCGGGCGGCGGATGTCACGGGCGCAGGCCAAGCGGACGTTCAGCACGGAGGACCTGGCCGCGCAGACCGCCGGGGTGGAGTGCCGCAAGGACGCCGGGGTGGTCGACGAGATCCCCGGCGCGTACAAGGACATCACCGAGGTGATGGCCCAGCAGGAGGACCTGGTCGAGGTGGTCGCGCACCTCAAGCAGGTGGTCTGCGTGAAGGGCTGACAGGCCGCGCGGGCCGGGGTGACCGGCCCGCGCGGCACCTGCTCAGAAGCCGGCGAAGACCCGGCGCAGATCGTCCAGGCTCACGGGGCCGGTCACCCGCACCCCTTCCGGCGTGTGCTGGGCACCCAGCCGACCGGTGGCCAGCCGCAGCCACGCCTCGGCCGGGGCGGTCAGCTCGCCGTCCGGCTGCTCCGGTGCGTCGGTCAGCTCGACCCGCTCGCCCAGCCGCAGCCCGTGCGTCCGCTCGGGCGCGTGCAGCCGAACCAGCAGGGTGGCCTCCCGACCGGCCAGTTCCTGCGGCCGGCTGGTCCAGGCCAGCATGCCGCCGATCTGGTCGAGCAGCAGCGACACCGCCTCCGGCGTCACCGCGGCGAACGGGTTGAATGCCACCTCGACGTCCCACTGGTGCAGGGCGAACTCGCTGAGCCGGAACCGGCCCGCGGTGGCCAGGTCGACCGGCTCCGGCAGGAAGCCGAGGTCGATCCGCAGCGAGGCCCGGGTCTCGGCGTCCAGCGCCTCGTACGCCTCGACCAGCCGCTCGTTGGCGGCGAGGAACCCGGCGGCGTGCTCAGCCGGGGACATCGCATCCCAGCGCTGCCAGACGCCGCGGTTGAAGTCCCCG
Source organism: Micromonospora sp. LH3U1 (assembly GCF_028475105.1). Lineage (NCBI taxonomy): Bacteria > Bacillati > Actinomycetota > Actinomycetes > Micromonosporales > Micromonosporaceae > Micromonospora > Micromonospora sp. LH3U1. The sequence continues at coordinate 3,217,178 of NZ_CP116936.1, forward strand.
TCCGGGCCGGGCGCGCCGGTGCGGGCGGCGTCCAGCGACGCCAGGCTGATCTCGGCGCCGCTGCCCAGGTGGCTCAGCACCTGGGACACCTGCCACTCGCTGGCCCCCGACGGCTGGAGCAGGTCGTCTTCCTTGAGATCCCGGACGAGCGCGGCGAGCTCCTCGTGGCCCGTGCGCAGAGCAGTGATGATCTGGTCAGCAGGGGATGACATGGATCTCCTCAAAGGGACTTTCGACGATGGTCGGGACGTTACCGGAAGCGATCGCCGGCCGGCCCACCCCAGGTTCGGGCGGTCCGGCCGACGGCCGCGTCGGTCAGCTCAGCCCATGTGCACGGTGTTGCCGGTCGGGATGTCCTCCTTGCGGACCTTGACCAGGATCAGCGTGGCCAGCCCGGCGATCACGATCAGGGCCGCGCCCCAGGCGAACGCCACGCGGTAGCCGTGCACCAGCGCCTCGATCTGGTTGACCGGGTTCGGCACCCGACCGACCAGGTACGCGGCGACCGCGCTGGTGTACATGGTGTTCAACAGCGCGGTGCCCAACGAGCCGCCGATCTGTTGGGTGGCGTTCAGCGTCGCGCTGGCCGCGCCGGCGTCGTGCTCCGGAACCCCCACCAGCGCGAGGCTGGACAGCGGCACGAAGGTGAAGCCCAGACCCATGCCGAGGATGACCTGGGCGGGCAGCAGGAGGGTGAGGAACGAGGTGTCCACGTCGATCTGGGTCAGCGCCAGCATGGCCACGGCGGCGAGCACAGCGCCGCCGACCATCAGCGGCTTGGCACCCACCCGTGGCATCAGCTGGCTGGCGACGCCGGCGGCGATCAGCACGCCGGCGGTGACCGGCAGCGACGCGAGCCCAGCCTCCAGGGGCTTGTACTGCAACACCACCTGGAAGTAGAACGTCAGGAACAGGAACGCCCCGAACAGGCCGGCTCCGATCAGCGTCGAGGCGAGGTACGCCCCACCCCGGTTGCGGTCCAGGATGATTCGCATCGGCAGCAGCGGGTGGTTGGAGCGCAGCTCGATCACCACGAAGGCGGCGAGCAGCACCACACCGGCGGCGATGAAGCCGAGCGTCTGGGTGGCGTCCCAGCCGTCCTCGGCGGCCTTGGTGAAGCCGTACACCAGGGAGACCAGGCCGGCGGTCACCACGATCGCGCCGGGCACGTCGTAGCGGGTGTTGCCGTGTGCCCGGCTCTCCGGCACCAGCGGGAGGGCCAAGGCGATGGCGATGGCCGCCACCGGGATGTTGACCAGCAGGCACCAGCGCCAGTCGGCGTACTCGGTGAGGACCCCGCCGAGCAGCAGACCGACCGCGGATCCACCGCCGGCGATCGCGCCGTACACCGCGAAGGCCTTGGCCCGCTCGGTGGTCTCGGTGAACAGGACGGTGAGCAGCGCCAGTGCGGCGGGGGCGAGCAGCGCGCCGAAGGCACCCTGCAGTGCGCGGGCGGCGAAGAGCATCTCGCCGGTGGTGGCCAGACCGCCCAGCGCGGAGGCCAGGGCGAAGCCGGTCATGCCGACGATGAATGTGCGCTTGCGGCCCCAGTAGTCGGCGATCCGGCCGCCGAGCAGCAGGAGGCCACCGAAGGCCAGGGTGTAGGCGGTGACGACCCACTGCCGGTTCGCGTCGCTGATGCCCAGGTCGGCCTGGGCCTGCGGCAGCGCGATGTTCACGATGGTGGCGTCCAGAACCACCATCAGCTGCGAGACCGCGATGACCGCCAGCGCGATCCAGCGCCGCGGGTGCGGCGTGCCTGTCGACGTCCCGGCGCCGGGTGCGCCGGGTGCGGTCGAGGTAGTTCCGGGCATGGTGAAGCCTTCCGTGTTACGAATGGGGATGAATCAGGCCTGTGTCGGGCCGTCGGGCTGGTAGCGGAGTACCGGGATCAGCACCTGGTCGACGACCTGGGTGAGGAACGCGTCATCGGCGGGTAGGCCGTGCGCGACGATGCGGGACATGGTGAGCGCGGGCGCCAGGTCGTGGAACAACTCCCGTTCGCCGGCCTCCGGCGGGATCTCCCCGCGGGAGGCGGCACGGATCAGGATGGCGGTGCTGGCCACCCGCCCGGCTGGCAGCACCTGGTGGCGTACCAGGCGTTCCAGCTCGGGGTTGGTCCGCATGGCGAAGGTCAACGCCTGCATCAGGTCGCTGTCGGCCACACAGATCGCGGCCGTGGCGCGCAGCAACTCGATCAGGTCGCCGCGCAGGGAGCCGGTGTCGGGCGGGCTGTGCACACCCACCTGCCGACCGCGCAGGGCGGCGACAACCAGCTCCGCCTTACCGTCCCAGCGCCGGTAGATGGTGGCCTTGCTGACGTGGGCGCGAGCGGCGACGGCGTCGATCGTCATCCTGTCGAAGCCGACCTCGCGCACCAGGTCGATGACCACGGCGAACAGGTCGCTGTCGGTGCATCGCGGGCCCCGGGCCGCCGGCACCCCGGCACCCGCACCCACCTGCTGACCACCCAGCACCCGAACCCCCCTTGAAACGACGCCGTACTGACACTAGTTCGCGGTTGTCCGAACGCGCAGGTTTTCGTGAGTTGCGTCGCACTGAGTCGGCGAAACGATTGCGTTTCCCTGCGGAGTCCGGCGGGTGAACGCGGTGGTCAGCCGCCGGGCGCGAGGACCACCGGCACGGCCATCGTGTTGATCCGCGAGCCGTCGCGGGCGGACACTTCGTACACCTCGACCGTGCCCTTCTGCTCCCGCGCCGTGCGCCAACCGACCACCACCCGGTAGCCGCCCCGACAACCGCTGCCGCAACTGGCGGTGCCGAATCCGGTGGCCACCTCCCGGCCGGCGGCGTCCAGCACCCGGACGCTCACGGTGGCCTCGAACACGGTGGCGGTGCCGGTGACCACGAGCGGGGCGGAGACGCGCTCACCGGGAATCGGGCCGGTGACCACGATCGGCGGCAGCAGGTCCGCGAAGTCCGTCCGGTCGACCGGGGCGGCGTCCTCGACGCGGACCTGACGCACGGTGGGGAACTGGGTGAGCGTCCACACCACCTGCGCCTCGCGGAGCCGCCGCTGCGCCGGGTCGTCGGCCGACGGAACCCGCAGCGTCGCCATGCCGTCGGTGATCCGGGTGACCTCGACGCCGGCCGGGACGAGCGTGGTCAGCCCGGTGGCGGCCTCGGCCGGCGTGGGTCCGCGGCCAGCTCGGTCAGCGCCAGCCGGGACGTCGCCACGGTGGCCGGCCGAGCCCGCCTGGTCGGAACGATCTGCCCGGCGCGGACGAACCACAGCTCGATGGCCACGGTGTCACGGGTCGTGGTGCTGGCCGGCGCAGGTGAGGTGGTCGTGGGTGACCGGGGTGGGTCCGCTGGCGGGGTCGGGTCGGCACGTTCCGTCGGTGCGGGGCCCGACGACGTGGGGCTGGGCGGTGCCGCGCTCGACGGCACCGCCGTGGGCGCCGGGCCGAGCGCGCCCGAGCGCGGGGTGCCGCACCCGCCCACGAGCAGTGCGGTGACGAGCACCGACGCGGTCACCCTGACGGCGCCTCGCCGGCTCATCGCACACCGCCCGCCGCTGTGCCGGCCCCGGAGTGCCGCTCCTCGTCGTCGTCGCCCGGTGGCGGTGGCGCGGCCGGACCGTGCGCCGGCAGTTCCAGCCGGAAACGGGCGCCGACGCCGGGTCCGCTGCGCACGCTCAGCACCCCGCCAAGCAGGGCGGTGTGCTCGCGGGCGATGGCCAGCCCGAGCCCACTGCCCGGCGCCGAGCGAGACGGGTCGACCTTGTGGAACCGGTCGAACACGCGTGGCAGGTGCTCCGCCGCAATGCCCGGCCCCTGATCGGTGACCTCGAAGACGACCAGCGGGCCCGCCCCGGTCACGGTGGCCCGGATCTCGCCGCCGCCGTGCTCGATCGCGTTGGCGACCAGGTTCGCCAGCACGCGCTCCAGCCGACGAGGATCGGTGCGCAGAGTGACCGGCTCGCCGCTGACCCGTACCCGCTCCGACCAACCGCGCGCGGCGAGGATCCCGTGCAGCAGCGCCGACGCGTCGACAGGCCCGATGGCCGGCTGCTCCTGCCCGGCGTCCAGCCGGGAGATCTCCATCAGGTCCTCGACCAGCCGGCGCAGCCGGACCACGTCACCAACCAACAACCGGGCGGCCGGCCGGGCATCGTCGGGCAACTGGTCGAGGTGCTCGCGCAGCAGCGACGCCGCGGCCACCAGCGCCGTCACCGGGGTACGCAGCTCGTGCGCGACATCGGCGGTGAACCGCCGCTCGCGGGCCTGCGCGGCCGACAGTGCCGCGATCTTCGACTCCAGTGCCTCGGCCATCTCGTTGAACGACGCCGCCCAGACGCTGAACTCGTCGCGCCCGCGTACCGGCAGGCGGGTGGCGAGCAGACCCTCGGTGAGCGCTCGGGCGGCCCGGCTGGCCCGACCCACCGGCTCCAACGTGCGGCGGGCCAGCGCGTGACCCACCCCGGCGGCGAGCAGCACCACGAGCACCCAGCCAGCCACCAGCGCGGTGCGGAGCTGACCCAGGTCGGTGGCGACGTCGTCCTCCACCGTGAGCACGTACAGCTCGGCGGTCGAGCCAGGAATACGGCCGCCGACCACCAGCAGCCGAGGACGTTCCGCCGGTGCGGAGCGCTGGTAGCCGAGCTGTCCATCCGCGACCATGGCCCGCAGCCGGGTGCCCAGCACCGGGGCGTACGCGGGGTGCGAGGGACGACTCGGACCGTCGACGAGCACCACGTGCCGGCCGCTCGCCTCGAAGCTGGTGAGCAACTCGGTGCTGCGCTGCTCGGTCAGCGGCAGGAACTGCCCGGCGACGACGAGTTGGTAGCGGGCGTCGGCGGCCGCCTCGTGCAGCGAAGCGTCCAACCAGGACTGCCGCAGCAGCAGCCCGGTCCCGCCGGCGAGCAGCCCCGCCGAGACGCCGGCGACCAGGACGAACGCGATCGTCAGCCGGCGCCGCAGGCGGCCCGGGGTCACCGCGCGTCCGGCCATCGCCGACCCTCCCGTCAGCCCGTGGACAACTTGTAGCCGGCGCCGCGCACGGTACGCACCAGCCGCGGCTGCGCCGGGTCGTCCTCGATCTTGGCGCGCAGCCGTTGCACCGCCACGTCGACCAGTCGGGAGTCGCCGAGGAAGTCGTGGTTCCAGACCAGGTCCAGCAGCAGTTCCCGGGTGAAGACCTGACCGGGGCGGCGGGCCAGCTCCAGCAACAGGCGGAACTCGGTCGAGGTCAGCGCCACCTCCCGGCCGTGTCGGCGTACCACGAAACTGCCCGGGTCGATCTCCAGGCCGCCGATCTCGATGATCGTCGACGCGACCGGCGCGCTCACCCTGCGCAGCACCGAGCGAACCCGGGCCACCAACTCGGGCAGATCGAAAGGCTTACGCAGGTAGTCGTCCGCGCCGCACTCCAGCCCGACCACCACGTCGATCGTGTCGGTACGCGCGGTCAGCATCAGGATCGGCACCTGACTGGTCCGTCGGATCTCCCGGCAGACCTCCAGGCCGTCCAGACCGGGCAGCATGACGTCGAGCACGATCAGATCGACCGGGCGGGCTCGCCACGTCGCCAGGGCCTGCCGCCCGTCGGCGGCGGTGTCGACCCGGAAGCCGGCGCGGCGCAGACCGAGGGCGGTGACCTCCCGGATGGAGGCGTCGTCCTCGACCACCAGCACGCGGCCCTCCATCACCTGAGGGTAGACCTCCCGCGACGGTGCGCAGTCCTGGCGAAACGGTCGGTGTCGGCGGCCCGGCCGGGCCACCCTCGCCGCCCCACACCAGGCATCCCGCAACCGCGGCGGAGGTGCACTACCTTGCTCTCGACTTGGTCAGCTCACACGAAAGGGCACGACGTGCAACGTCATGGCTGCGTGATCCGACTCCGCCCGGAGCAGCGGGAAACCTACCTCCGGCTGCATGCCGACGTCTGGCCGAGCGTCGAGCAGACGCTACGCGAGGCGAACTTCCGCAACTACACGATCTTTCTTCACGGCGACCTGCTCTTCGGCTACTACGAGTACGTCGGTGACGACTACGACGCCGACCTGCGACGCATCGCCGCGGACCCGCAGACGCAGGAGTGGTGGAAGCTCACCGACCCGTGTCAGGAGTCGATCGCCGAGCCCGGATCCGGGGACTGGTGGGCCCCGATGCGCGAGGTCTGGCACCTGGCCGACGAGACGGTTGGCGAGGCGCTTGACCAGGCCCAGCAGAGCGCGCGAGGCTGAGGTTCGTCCGGCCGGACGGTAACGAACCGTCCGGCCGGACGCGCCGTCGCCCCTGTCACTCCTGCCACTGGTGGGCCACGTCGAGCACGATGCGGCTGTGTGTGCCGGGGCCGGCGAGCACCAACACGCGGAACGGCAACCGGGCCCGTACGCCGACCGCGAAGGTGCTGTAGCCCTCGAAGCTGCCGCCGAAGACGACATCGCGCAGCGTCGAGTAGCGCAGCAGGTTCGCGACGTGCTCGCCGACCGCGTAGGGCACGGTGCCCTGGTGGGCGGCGTCGTACGACGGAGCCCGCAGCGAGACCCGCAGCAGCGCGCCCCCGGCGGTGTACGGCGACAGCGCCAGCCCTTCGCCCTCGGTCCACGTCTCGCCGTAGCCGATCGCGTAACCGTCCACCGGGCCGGCGAACTCGAACACCACCCGGTCGTAGCAGTCGTGACGGCCGGTCCGTACATCGGCCAGCGGGGCATCGCTCAGCGAGCCGGCCGTCTTCTCCGCGCTGCCCCAGGTGATCCCGCAGTACGGCGACCCGGTCGTGGTGCCCGCCGCGGTGCTGCTGCCCGCGCCGGCGACCAGCCCGGCGAGCACGACCGCCAACGCTGTCAGTGCGCTCCTGATCCTCATCGTGGTTTCTCCGTTCGATGGTCGGGGCCACGTCGCGGCGGCGCTGCCGGTGACCCTCTGCCGCTACCGTCGTCCTGCCTCGGCACGGGCACTTCGCTGCGGCGTAACCGCTGAGTAACAGCCGATGGTCTCCCCGGTATGACGCTTCCGCTATGCCGGACATCGACCGTCATCGTTCTAGCATTCACGTAGATCAATGACCGGTGGCCGATGGTCGCCGGACGACCGCAGGGGAGTGCGTGATGTTCCGACGACAACTGAGACGTATGGCGCTGGCCATGCTGGTGGCGACCCTGGCGGCAGCCGGGGTGCAGCTCACCACCGGCGCTCCGGCCGCCGCCGTGCGGACCGTCTACTACGACGCGAGCCGGACCGGCGAGTTCCGCACCAACTTCGACCAGGCGGCACAGATCTGGAACAGCCGGGTCAGCAACGTCCGGCTCCTGGCCGGCACCCCGGCGAGCATCACCATCACCGTCGACGACGGCTGGCCCCGGGCCCAGCCGACCGGCCTCGGCTCGGGCCGGATCTGGATGGGCCGCACGGCCGTCAACCAGGGGTACGACCGCACCCGGATCGCCACCCACGAAGTCGGTCACATCCTGGGCCTGCCGGACCGGCGCACCGGCCTCTGCACCGACCTGATGTCCGGCAGCAGCGCCCCGGTCTCCTGCCGCAACGCGAACCCCAGCTCGGCTGAGTCCAGCCGCGTGAACTCGCTGTTCGCCGGAAGCCTGGCCGCACCCGCCAGCACGACGTACACCTGGAACGACGACGGGGTCATCGGGCCGACGGTGGTCGGCGGCCGGGCGGCCACCGAGAACTACCCCTTCATGGTGTACGTCTCCGGCTGCACCGGCACCCTGATCAAGGGCAACTGGGCGGTCACCGCCAAGCACTGCTCTACGCCGTCCTCGGTGCGGGTGGGCAGCGTCAACCGCACCAGCGGCGGGACCGTGGTCCAGGTGACCCGCGCGGTCAACCACCCGAGTGTCGACGTCAAGCTGCTGCAACTGGCCAGTTCGGTCGCTTACGCCCCGGCCCCGATTCCCACCACCTCTGGCGCAGTCGGCACCGCCACCCGGATCATCGGCTGGGGTCAGACCTGCGCGCGCCCGGGCTGCGGGTCGGCCCCGGCGGTGGCCAACGAACTGGACACGTCCATCGTGGCCGACAGCCGGTGCTCCGGCATCAACGGCCCGTACGAGATCTGCACCAACAACACCAACGGCACCTCCGGCGCCTGCTACGGCGACTCGGGTGGGCCGCAGGTGCGCCGTGTCAACGGAGTGTGGAACCTGATCGGCGCGACCAGCCGGGCCGGCAACAACAACTCCACCTGCGCCACCGGCCCGTCCATCTACGTCGACCTGCCGTCGATCCGATCCTGGATCTCCACCCAGGTCGGCGGCATCTGACCAGAAGGGACAACACCGGCGGGGACGTGCGCAGGGCACGTCCCCGCCCGGGCGCGGCTGTGTCACCACGCGCTACCGCACTGCGGTACCGTGCGTGGCATATCGACACATCCGAGGTGGTCCATGCCTGCCGTCGTCGCCCTCCTGCTGACCCTCGCCCTCGCGCCCACGCCGTCCCCATCGGCCACCTCGGGCCCGGTCGGTGACCTCCTCGGTGGCATCGGCCAGGTCGTCGACGACCTGCTGGGGGTCGGTGGCACACGGAGCGCGGCTCCGACGCCGACGGTGACTCCCACCCCGGCGTCCACGCCATCGGCCACCGGCCAACCCGGCCCGGTGGCCCCCATTGCCACCCCCGGGCCCGCTGGGTCGTCGACCGGTGTCCAGGCCCCGGCGGCACCCGATCGCCCCGCCGGTGGCGGAGGCACGGGCGCCCGTGAGGCCGCCGTGCCACGGCGCAACGGTGACGCCCCCGCTCCGGTCGCCCCACCGACGTTGGGCGACCCCGGTCGCGACGGCTGGCCGCCCGCGTACTACCTGCTGGTCGCGGGTGCGCTCGGGGTCCTGGCGCTGCTGCTTCTGCGGCGCCGCCCGGCGGGCCTCGCCGCCGCGCCGACTCCCGCGCCGGCTCCCACTCCCGAGCCGGATCCCGGTCCCGCACCGGACAATGTCAGCCGCCTCCCGACCAACCTCAACGCCATCTACGAATTGGGCCGGCTGGACGAGCGGCTCGACCGGGAGCGTGGCCGCAGAACGTGAGGCATGGTGCTCAACCCGCCAAGTAGGCACCTTCCGGCCCCGGGATCTCGTCGCGGTACGCCCCGACGGGTCCGCTGTAGCGACCCTTGTCATCCGGGTACGGCCAGGCGTTCGCGGTGCAGCCGTGCAGGCCCAGCGTCTGCTGCTGCATCACCGGCGCCGGCCGGCCCCGCCCCGGGCACCGCTCGTGGCCGAACCCGAGCCGGTGCCCCACCTCGTGGGTGACCACGTACTGCCGGTAGGTGGCCAGGCTCGCGCCGTAGCCAGGAACGCCCTTGACCCAGCGCGCCACGTTGAGCACCACCCGGTCGCCGTTGCGACACGAGGTGTAGCCGTCCGGCACGTCCTGGCAGAGCGTGTCGCGGGTGCCGGGGGTCGCCAGGTAGATGGTGAAGTCGGTCGCTTCGTCGGCACCCACCCGCCGCAGCCGCCACATCCCGCCGGCCGTCCACCCGCGTCGGTCGTTCAACGTCGCGGAGACCGCCGTGGCGATGTCGCCCGCCGGCAGGCCCTGGATGTCGCGCTCCACGGCGACCCGGTACCGCAGCAACCGACCCCCGGTCGCGCGTCCGGGTGCGGCCTCGGCGGGCGCCACTGACCAGCGGTTGCCGCCGGTCCGGGGGTAACTGATCGGGATCGCCGGCACGGAACTGGACGCGACCTCGGCGTTCCCGGCGACTCCGGTCGGCCGACCGGACGTGGTCGCTGCGGGAGGCGCGTCGGGCGACGGTCCGGCTGTGCCGGGATCGGTCGGAGGTTGCCCGGCGGCTGGCAGCCCGCATCCGGTGAGCAGCGCCACCGCCAGCAGCAAGGCCGCTGAGGCGGAACGCCGCCGGCGAGTAACCTTCGTCGACATGTCTCTCCCCTCGTGCGTCGCTCGGTGGCGGCGCGGAGGAGAGGACGGGTGACCGAGCCGAAAAGTTGATGTGACCAGGGCTCAACCTTTTGCCGTCCTCGCCCGTCCTTGACGCTGTGGAACGGGGAGGGTGCACGGTGGCGCGCGGTGACGCGGAGTTCGTCGAGTTCGCGCGGGCGGCGTCCGCGCGACTGGTGCATGCCGCGTTCCTGATGACCGGCGACCACCACCAGGCCGAGGACGCCGCACAGACCGCCCTGGTCCGCACCTACGCGTCGTGGTCCCGGATCCACGACGACGACGCCTACGGGTACGCCCGCCGCACCCTGGTCAACCACCTGGTCGACGGGTGGCGGCGGCCGATGCGGGAGTATCCGACCGAGGAGGTCCCCGAGCAGCGGCGCGGCGACGTGGCCGACGAGGTGGCCACCCGGCGCTGGTTGATCACCATCCTCGGTGCGCTCAGCCCTCGCGAGCGGGCCATCGTCGTGCTGCGCTACTACTTCGACCTGCCGGAGTCGCAGGTGGCCCGGGAACTCGCCGTATCCGTGGGCACGGTCAAGAGCACCAGCTCGCGAGCCCTGGAAAAGCTGCGCACCGTCGCTCCAGGGACGGTCGACAAGGAGGCGCACCGATGAGCGAGCTGGACCGGCTCCGCCACGCCATGCGGGCGACCGAGCGCCCCGACGCCACGCTCGACCTGGCCACCGTCATGCGCGAGGGGCGGCGGTTGCGTACCCGTCGACGGGTCGCCGGAGCCGGGGCGGCGACGCTCGCGGTCGGGCTGGCCGCCGTCGTGGTGGCGGTCGGCGTCCGGCCAGGTGATCCTTCGACGGACGAGCGTCCACCCCCGGTCGCCGTCGCTCCGCCAACGGCCGGTGCCTCGCCCACGGCGCCGAAGTCGCTGCGGCCTACGTCACCGCCGGGGACGACCCACGACGTGACGCCCCCGAAGCCCCAGGGTCAGGTGATCGACAGCGGGGTGCGGCACGGCACCGACCAGCGGGTGTACTACATCGTCGGGGTGTCGGTGCCCGGCCAGCCCACAGTGACCATCGGGCTGGCCGCCGGTCGCCGCGCCCCGGACGGCACGCTGACCACGGACATCCTGGTCAACGCCGTCGAGGGGGCTGACCGCGGTCCCGGGTTCCACGAGATCGGCTACGACCAGCGCTCATCGGCCGCGCCGGTGCCCACCTTCGGCTACTTCGTCGGCCCCGCCCAGCGGATCATCGGCACCGTGGACGGTCGGAAGGTCGATGCCCAGCTGGCCCGATGGAGTGTCGACAAGAAGGTGGTGATCTTCTGGTTCGACCCAGCCGAGTTGACCCCGGGGGAGCGGCTCGACGGCATCGTCGCCAACAACGGCAGCGGCCGCCGACTCTGACGAGCGGGCGGCTGATCACTCAGGCTTGGTCGGCCACTGGTCGTTCAGGCAGGGTCGGCCAGCTGGCGCTCGATGGTCACGGTCGTCCCCTCAGCGGTGGAGACCAGCCGTACGTCGCCGTAGGCGTTCATCAGCAGCGCACCGCGTCCCCGGTCCATGGCCGGTCGGCGGTCCCGCCAGGTGCCGAAGTCCCGTACCGAGATCCGGATCAGGCCACCGCCCACCTGGACCCGCAGGTGCACCTCCGGGCGGCTGGGCCGCTGCGCGTGCTCGACGGCGTTGTTCATCGCCTCGGACGCGGCGAGTAGCAGATCCTCCAGCAGATCCGGGTCGAGGTCGCCCAGCGTCAGCCGGACATCCCGCCGCATCGCCGCCGCCGAGGTGGGTGCGGAGGGGTACGTCCATCCGGCGTCCAGGATGTCTCCCAATCCGTCCGGGTCGGCCACGGTCTCCGCGACCACGGACGCGTCGCCGACGGGCTCGACCGCCGAAGCCGGCGCGACGGCGGTGACCGCGGCGGGTCGCGCCGACGCCGCTGCGACGTTGACCGCCGGTGAGGTGGCATCGGCGGCCGGGTCGCTGCGGTCGCGGGCCCGCCGGATGGCGGCCCGGATCCGGGCGATCAGGTCGGCCGCCGCGAACGGCTTCACCAGGTAGTCGTCGGCGCCCAGGCTCAGGCCCTCCACGCTGGCCTCCCCACCGGCGCGGGCGGAGAGCACCAGCACCGGCAGCACCCGCGTCGCCGGGTCCGCGCGCAGCCGGCGTACCAGGTCGAAGCCGTCCAGCACCGGCATCATCACGTCGGTGAGGACCAGGTCCGGCAGGTCCCGGCGGATCTCGTCGAGGGCCTGCCGGCCGTCGGTGACGGCCCGCACCCGCCAGCCCTGCCCGGTGAGCAGTCGGCTGAGGTACGCCCGCATGTCGGTGTTGTCGTCGGCGACCAGGATTCGTGCCCCGGACAGCTCATCCCTGGCCAGCGCGGACGCGCGGTCGGGCTCGGTCAGGCTGCCGCCCGGCTCGGTGAGCCAGCCCATCGCCTCCTCGACAGCGGCGCGGGCCGCGTCTCCCCGCCCGTCCGGCGACGGCCCGGTCACCGCCGTGCGGCGCGCCGCCGACCAGGACAGCGCCACGGTGAACGTGGTGCCGACGCCCACTCGGCTCGCCACCCGGACCTCCCCGCCCTCCAGGCGGGCCAACTCGTGCACCAGCGCCAGGCCGATGCCCGTGCCCTCGTGGCTGCGCGAGCGGGCGCCCCGCACCCGGTGGAAGCGTTCGAAGAGTTTCGGCAGGTCCCGTTCGGCGATGCCGATGCCGGTGTCCGCGACGGTGAGGCGTACCTCCTCGTCGTCGGCGTCCAGGGTGACCCGGATGCGGCCGATGAACGTGTACTTGAGGGCGTTGGACAGCAGGTTCGTGACGATGCGTTCCCAGTTGACCGGGTCGACAGTGACCGGCCGGGGCAGCGGCGGGCAGATCACCTCGAGAGTCAGCCCGGCCCGCTCGACGGCGGCCCGGAACACGCCGGCGAGCTCGGCCGTGAGCGCGGCCAGGTCGACCACGCGGGCGTCGCTGCGGGCCCGCCCGGCCTCCAGGCTGGAGAAGGTGAGCAGGCTGTTGACCAGGGTTAACAGCCGGGTGGCGTTCCGCCAGGCGGCCTCCATCCGTTCCCGCTGCACCGGTGCCAACGGCGCGGTGGCGTCGGCGAGGGCGTCGGTCAGCGGGCCGAGGATGAGAGTCAACGGGGTGCGGAACTCGTGGCTGACGTTGGCGAAGAAGTCGGTCTTCACCCGGTCCAGTTCGGCCAACGCCTCGACCCGGCGGCGCTCCTCCTCGTACTCCTGGGCGTTGCGCAGCGCCATGGAGATCTGCTGGGCCAGGAGTTGGTCGAAGGCCCGGTACGCCTCGTCGAGCCCTCGGCTGGGGCTGACCCCCGCCAGTAGGACGCCAAGCGGTTGATTCTCGTCGCCCGAGGGCAGCGGCAGCGCCAGCGCGGTGCGGACCAGGTCGTCCCACGGGCCGGCGGGCAGTGGCAGCCGGTCGGCGACGTCGGTCACCTGGGCGGGCCGACCCTCGGCGGCGTCCGGCAGCCCCCAGGCGTACGCGGCCGGGCCCGGGTCGCCCAGCTCGACGGTGTGCGGCAGTGCTCCCGCGTGCCCCTGGTCGCCGCCGGTGCAGGCGACCCGCCGCAGCACCGCGCCGTCGCGCAGGTAGATGGCGGCGAACGGCACGTCCAGCGGATGGCCCACGATCACGTCGATCAGCCGGGCGCCGGTGGCGTCCACGTCGACGGTGCGACCGTCGCCGAGAACGGACAGGTCGCGCAGCAGGCGCAGTCGGCGTTCGCCGACCACCTGCTCGGTGACCTCACTGCACACGGCGAGTACGCCGACGGTGCGACCGTCGTCGTCGCGGGCCGGGGCGTGCGAGACGCTGAAGTATGCCTCCTCGCGGTAGCCGGTCCGCTCCAGCAGCAGCCGTAGGGCGGGGACCCAGCTGGCCACCCCGGTCGCCATGGCCTGCTGGATCAGCGGGGCCAGCACGTCCCAGCCCTCCGCCAGAGTCACCCGCACGTCGGCACCGAGTGCGGCCGGGTGCTTGTCGCCGATCAGCGCGGAGTATGCGTCGTTGTAGAGCTGGGAGAAGCTTTCACCCCAGAGCAGCAGCATGGGGTACCGGGAGGAGAGCACCACCCGGACCGCGGCGCACAGGCTCTGCGACCATCCGGTCACCGGACCGAGCGGCGTACGGGCCCAGTCGAGTTCCGCCATCAGCCGGCCGGTGTCGCCGCCGCCGCTGAACAGGTTGGCGCTGGGTGGTGTCACGCTCGACCCGGCCCCATCGCAAGCCCCCGTTCCGGGCCCGATGACCCCTGCTGCATTACCTACCCATCCTGACACCTCTACTCACCTGTGCCGCCGCCGGTACCCACCGTCGAACCGGTGATGGTTCAGGACGAACGACTGATGCTCAAGACATTGATATCTGTAAGTCTCGCGGGTATCTCTCCAACCCCGAGGAGCCCCCATGAGAGGCAGAACGCTGAGCGCGGGAATCGCGCTCGTCGTGTTCGCCGGAACGACGGTGACGCTGGCCGCCCAGCCGGTGACCGCGTCGCCCAGGACCGCAACGACGATGGCCCGGCCGATCGCCGCGACCGCCGCCGCGCTCGCAGCACCCGACATCTCCGTCAGCAACGTCCAGGCGCACCTGACGCAGTTCAACTCCATCGCCACCAGCAACGGCGGCAACCGGCGGGCCGGCTCGGCCGGCTACACCGCCTCGCTCACCTACGTCAAGACGAGGCTCCAGGCGGCTGGCTACACCGTCAGCGAGCAGAACTGCTCCAGCTGCACGTACCCCTCGAACAACCTCATCGCCGAGTGGCCCGGCGGCCCGGCCGACCAGGTGGTCATGTTCGGCTCCCACCTGGACGGCGTCTCGGCCGGCCCGGGGATCAACGACAACGCGTCCGGGTCGTCCACCCTGCTGGAGAACGCGCTGGTCCTGGCCGCGCAGAACCCGACCATGACCAAGCGGGTCCGGTTCGCCTGGTGGACCGACGAGGAGCAGGGGCTCAACGGCTCCCGGTTCTACGTCAACTCGCTCAACGCCACCCAGCGCGGCTACATCAAGGGCTACTACAACTTCGACATGGTCGGCTCGACCAACGGTGGCTACTTCATCAACCGGGTCACCTCCACCACGGCCGCGCCGCTGAAGGCGTACTGGGACTCGCTCGGGCTGCAACCGGAGGAGAACGTCGAGGGCCAGGGCCGCTCCGACGACTACTACTTCCAGCAGGCCGGCATCCCCACCTCGGGGTACGCCGCGGGTGCCAGCGCCCGCAAGACCAGCGCCCAGGCGGCCAAGTGGGGCGGCACCGCGAACTCCGCCTACGACCCCTGCTACCACCGTGCCTGCGACACCACCGCGAATGTCAGCGCCACCGTGCTGAACCGGTCCGCCGACGGTGTCGCGTACGCCCTGTGGGAGCTCGCCGTGGGCGGGGGCACCCCAACCAACGACTTCTCCGTCGCGCTCAACCCCACCACCCGTTCCGTCGCTCGGGGCGCCAGCACCACCGCGACGGTCGTCACCGCGACCACCGCCGGCTCGGCGCAGACGGTCAGCCTCTCCGCCTCCGGAGCGCCCAGCGGGGTGACCGTCTCGTTCAGCCCGTCCTCGGTGACCTCCGGCGGCTCGGCCACGATGACGCTGGCCGCGTCGTCCAGCGCGGCGACCGGCACCTTCACCGTGACGGTCACCGGCACCGGCTCGGTCACCCGCACCGCCAGCCTCACGCTCACCGTGACCGGCACCGGCGGCTGTGCCGGCGGCCAGGTGATCGGAAACGGTGGCTTCGAGAGCGGCAGTACGCCGTGGACCGCTTCCTCCGGCGTGATCACCAACGCCAGCGGCCAGCCGGCCCGGACCGGGTCGTACAAGGCGTGGCTCAACGGGTACGGCAGCACCCGCACCGAGACCCTGTCCCAGTCGGTGACCGTGCCGGCCGGCTGCGCCAGCTACACGCTGTCGTTCTGGCTGCACATCGACACCGCTGAGACCACCAGCTCCACGGCGTACGACAAGCTCACCGTGCAGGTGGGCTCGACCACGCTGGCGACGTACTCGAACCTGAACGCCGCCGCCGGCTACGTCCAGCGCACGCTCAACGTGGCCGCGTTCGCCGGTCAGACGGTGACCCTGAAGTTCACCGGCACCGAGGACTCCTCGCTGCAGACGAGCTTCGTGATCGACGACGTGACGCTCCAGGCGAGCTGACCGCGCACGCCGGGTGGAGGCCTGCCCGCAAGCCTCCACCCGGCGGCCATGCCGCCCCCCACCCCCCACCGGCGCCGATCTAGGGCGAACGGTTGTGCACAGAGATCGTCTGACGACGATTCCCCCTAGATCGACGCCGTGATGGGCGGCGCGGGAGAGCGGTGGGGGTTAGGGGAGCTGCGGGTATAGGGCGGTTACGCCGCCGGCTAGGCCGGCTTGGACCTGGCGGCTGGTCTCGTCGGTGACGATCTCGTACGCGTCGGACTCGATGCCGTCCACCCCGATCCGGGCGATCACCGCCGGGTCGGACTTCGGGGCGGTGACCCCGGCGGTCATGTCCGTGTCCATGTAGCCGACGTGCAGGCCGGCGACCCGGACGCCCCGCTCGGCGAGCTGGACGCGCAGCGCGTTGGTCATCGCCCACTCGGCCGACTTCGCGGCGCCGTACGCCCCGACGCCGGGAAAGTTCACCCAGGACAGCGCGGAGAGCACGTTGAGAATCGTCCCTCCGCCGTTGCCGGCGATGATCGGAGCGAACGCCCGGACCATCGACAGGTTGCCGAAGTAGTGGGTCTCCAGCTCCAGCCGGACGAGGTCCAGGTCGCCTTCGAGCAGGTCGGTGCCGGTCTCGATGCCGGCGTTGTTGATCAGGAGGTTCACGTCGCCGGCCAGCTTGGCGGCGGCGGCCACCGAGGCGGGGTCGGTGATGTCGAGGCGTACCGGCGTCACGCCGGGCAGGTCGACGGTGTCCGGGTTGCGGGCGCCGGCGTAGACGGTGGCGCCGCGGGTGAGGAGTTCGGCGGCCAGGTGTCGGCCGAAGCCGCGGTTGGCCCCGGTGACGAGGGCGGTGCTTCCAGCGATCTTCATGGGCGTCACGCTATCCGACCTGGCTTCTGTTAGCCAAAGTCAGCTATGTCACGAGGACGCCGCGCCCGGATCGGGAATACGACCCGGAGGCGGCCACCGCCCAGGCGGTGACGACTCGTATCCTTTCCGCGAACGTCCGCACGAGCCGAGCAGGGAGACGGTGTGAGCAACCAGGCCGAGACGTTGGAGTTCCAGGCCGAGGCGCGTCAGCTCCTCCAGTTGGTGGTCCACTCGATCTATTCGAACAAGGACGTCTTCCTGCGGGAACTCATCTCGAACGCGTCCGACGCGCTGGACAAGCTGAGGCTGGCCACGCTCGTCGACAAGGACCTCGTCGCCGACACCGACGACCTGCACGTCGCACTCGAGGTCGACCGGGACGCCCGCACCCTCACCGTGCGGGACAACGGCGTCGGGATGACCCGCGACGAGGTGGTCCAGCTGATCGGCACCATCGCCAAGTCGGGCACCGCCGAGCTGCTGCGCCAGCTGCGCGAATCCGCCGACGCCCCCGCCAAGCAGGACCTGATCGGCCAGTTCGGTGTCGGCTTCTATGCCGCGTTCATGGTCGCGGACCGGGTCACCCTGCTGACCCGCAAGGCCGGCGAGACCGGCGGCACCCGCTGGGAGTCCACCGGCGAGGGCACGTACTCGATCGAGGGAGTCGACGAGGCGCCGCAGGGCACCACGGTGACCCTGCACCTCAAGCCGGCCGACACCGAGGACAACCTGCACGACTACACCGCCGAGTGGACCATCCGGGAGATCGTCAAGCGATACTCCGACTTCATCGCCTGGCCGATCCGGATGACCGTCGAGCGCCCCGGCGCCGACGGCGAGGCCGCCACCAGCGAGGTGCAGACCCTCAACTCGATGAAGGCGCTCTGGGCGCGGCCCCGCGACGAGGTCGACGCCGCCGAGTACAACGAGTTCTACAAGCACGTCAGCCACGACTGGGCCGACCCGCTCGAGGTCGTGCACATGAAGGGCGAGGGCACCTTCGAGTACGAGGCGCTGCTGTTCCTGCCCAGCCACGCCCCACTGGACCTGTTCTCCCCGCAGGGCCGCCGTGGTGTCCAGCTCTACGTCAAGCGCGTCTTCATCATGGACGACTGCGAGGCCTTGGTCCCGACGTACCTGCGCTTCGTCAAGGGCGTGGTCGACGCCCACGACCTGTCGCTGAACATCTCCCGGGAGATCCTCCAGCAGGACCGGCAGATCCAGATCGTCCGCCGCCGCCTGGTCAAGAAGATCCTCGCCACGGTCAAGGACCTGAAGGCCAACCACGCCGAGCGCTACCGCACCTTCTGGACCGAGTTCGGCGCGGTCGTCAAGGAAGGGCTGATCGACGACACCGACAACCGCGACACCCTGCTGAACATCCTGTCGGTGGCCTCCACCCACGACGCGGCCGAGCCCACCGACCTGGCCGGCTACGTCGCGCGGATGAAGGACGGCCAGAGCGACATCTGGTACGCCACCGGCGACTCCCGGGCCGCCATCGAGAACTCTCCGCACCTGGAGGCGTTCCGGGCCAAGGGCCACGAGGTGTTGCTGCTCACCGACCAGGTCGACGAGGTGTGGGTCGAGCGGGTCGGCGCGTACGACGGTCGGCCGCTGCGCTCGATCGCCAAGGGCGAGATCGACCTGGACACCGACGAGGAGAAGCAGCAGGCCGAGGCCGAGCGCGAGCAGCAGCGACAGGAGTTCGCCGCGCTGCTCGACTGGCTGGGCACCACCCTGACCGACAGTGTCCGGGAGGTCCGCCTGTCATCCCGGCTGACCACCTCACCGGCCTGCGTCGTCGGCGACGCCAACGACCTCACCCCGACCCTGGAGAAGATGTACCGGGCCATGGGTCACGAGGTCCCCCCGACCAAGCGGATCCTGGAGATCAACCCCGGTCACCCGCTGGTGTCCGGGCTGCGCAAGGCCCACGAGCAGGGCAATGACTCCGCAGCGTTGACCGAGACCGCCGAGCTGCTCTACGGCCTGGCAGTGCTCGCCGAGGGCGGTGAGCTGACCGACCCGGCCCGCTTCACCCGGACGCTCGCCGACCGCCTGGCGCGCACCCTGTAGGAGGCGTACCCCTCCGGCCGGCGGGCCGCCCGATCAGCGGGCCCCGCCGGCCGGTCACGGCCCGTCGGCGTCCGTGAGCCGACGACGGATGCGCTCCGCGTCCGGGTGCCCGAGGTCGTCGAGGATGCGCAACGCCGTCCGCCAGCTCCGGGCCGCCTCCGCCGGGTCGCCGGCCTCGGCCTGCGCCTCGGCCAGGTGCCCCAGCGTGTCCGCCTCGTAGTACCGGTCCCGGAACTCCCGGTACAGCTCCACCGCGTGCCGGTACGAGCCGACCGCCTCCGCCGGTCGCCCGGCGCGGTGCTGCGCGTACCCGAGGGTGTCCCAGGTCGGTGCCTGACCCTGGCGGTCGTCGAACTCCCGCAACAGCGCCAAACCCTGCCGACACGCCTCGATCGCGGCGTCGTGCTCATTCAGTTGGGCGCGGTACCACCCGATCGCGTTCAACGCCATCGCCTGCCCGTACCGGTGCCCGGCCATCCGGTACAACGCCAGCGCCACCTCCGCGTGCTCGACCACCTCCGCGCGCCGGCCCTGCCGGTCGGCCATCTCGGCCAGGTCCAGGCAGGTGTGCGCCTGGTTGGCCGGGTCGTCGAGGGCCCGGAACAGCTCCAGTGCCCGCTGGAGCTGACCGGGTGCCTCGTCGAGCTGGCCCAGTCGGGCCTGGGCCCGGGCCAGACTGCGGTGCGCGTGTGCCTGCCCGGCCGGGTCGCCGCTGCGGCGCGCGGCGACCAGCGCCGTACGCTGCACCGCCAGCTGGTCGTGCCAGCCGCCCTGCCGGTCCAGGAAGATGGTCAAACTCCAGGCCAGCTGCCAGGCGTGCCGGTCGAACCCGCTGGCCGCGCACCGCTCGACCAGTGCGATCAGCACCTCACGCTCCCGGGCGAACCACGCCGTCGCCTCGTCGTGGTCGCTGACCTTCTCGGGTCGGACCCCGGCGACGGCCGGCGGCAGCGCTATCGGGTCCCAGTGCGGGTGCAGCAGCACGGCAGCAGCGTGCGCGCTGTGCAGGTAGTGGTCGAAGAGCCGACCCCGCGCCACAGCCCGGTCACCGGCCGGGTCCTGCTCGCCGGAAAGCTCGGCCGCGAAGGCCCGCAGCAGGTCGTGCATCCCGTACCGGTCCGGGCCGCGCTCCAGCACCAGGTGCGCGTCGGCGAGTTCGGCGAACGCCACCCGGACCTCGCGGTGCTCGGCACCGGAGAGACTGGCCCCGGCCGCTGTACTGAGCGTCACGTCCGTGCTGCCGCCGACGAGCCGGAAAAGCCGGGCGGTCGGCCCGGTCAACAGGCGGTACGACCAGGACAGCGCCGTCCGGACGCTGCTGGCGTGGTCGCCCGCGTCCAGTCCGTCGAGCCCACCGTCGGTGCGCAACTGCGCGCCCAGCTCGGCCAGGGAGAGTTGAGGCCGGACCACCGCCCGGGCCGCCACCACGACCAGCGCCAACGGCAGCCGGTCGCAGAGCCCGACCAACTCGCCGACGGCGGCTCGTTCCCTCTCGGCCCGCACCCCGATCCGCGCGTGCAGCAGAGCCTCCGCGTCCGCGGCGGTGAGCAGGTCCAGCACCAGCGGCTCGGCGCCCTCGGTGGCCACCAGGCCGGTCAGCCGGTCCCGGCTCGTCACCAGCACCAGGCAGTGGGCGGACCCGGGCAGCAGCGGCCGGACCTGCGCGGCGTCCCGGGCGTTGTCCAGCAGTACCAGCATCCGTCGGCCGGCCAGCAGGCTGCGGTACAACGCTGTCTGCTCCTGCGGGTCGAACGGCAGCTCCCGGGGCGACACCCCCAGCGCCGCCAGAAAGCCGCGCACCACCTGGTCCGCGCTGCGCACCACGCCGCTGTGGCTGTAGCCCTCCAGGTTGGCGTAGAGCTGCCCATCGGGGAAATGCTCGACCACCTGGTGCGCCCAGTGCACGGCCAGCGCCGTCTTGCCCACCCCGGCCAGCCCGGAGATCACCGCCACCGGCACCGCGCCGGGATGCGCCTCGGCGTTCGTCCGCAGCGCGTTCAGGTGGGCCAGCTCCGCCCCCCGCCCGGCGAAGCCCCGGACGTCCGAGGGCAACTGCGCCGGGACCGGGTGGGCCGGGTCCGGCCGCGCGACGGGTCCGGCTGCGCTGTGCGGCGGGGTGGGTTCGGCGGGGGGTGTCGGCACGGTGATCTCACCGCGCAGGATGGCCTGGTGCAGCTGGCGAAGCTCGGCACTCGGGTCCGCGCCGAGCGCGTCCGCCAACTGATCCCGTAAGCGGGCGTAGTACGCCAGCGCCTGTGCGCTCCGTCCGGCGGCGGCCAGCGCGTGCAGCAGCGCGGCGGCGACCGGTTCGTCGAGCGGGTGGTCGTCGGCGAGCCGGGTCAACGGGTCGATCACGGCCTCCGGCTCACCCCGGCGCAGCAGGCCGCGGGCCCACTGCACGACGGTTTCGGTGTGCCGGCGGTGCCAGTCCTGTCGGACCCGGGCCGCCCACTCGCCGGGCAGTCCGGCCAGCGGCTCGCCGCGCCACAGCGTCATTGCCCGGCGCAGCAGTTCCGCCCGCTCCGGGCCGTCGTCGGCCAGTTCGTCGGCCCGCTGCCGCAGCGCGTCGAAGTGCTGTCCGTCGACCGTCTCCGGCGGTAGGTCCAGCAGGTATCCGCCGGAGCGGCGGACCAGCGCGTCCGGCACCCCTGCGGCGGTCAGCACCCGGCGGATCCGAGCGAGGTAGACGTGCAGGTTGTGCCGGACCCGGGGCGGCGGGGATTCACCCCAGACCCGATCCACCAGGGTTTCCGCGCGAACCGGCCGGCCCACGTCGACCGCCAGCGCGGCGAGGACGGCGCGTTGCCGGGCCGCTCCCGCGTCGATCAGTTGGCCGTCTGCCCACACCTCGACTGGTCCGAGGACCCGAATTTCCATGAACCGCCGCTCGCCCCCGTGCCGCCGGTCGGCCAACCCGGCCGGTACGGCCGGATTGAGGTTCCGGCAGGAATCCGTCGACCTTCCGCGCAGATCATCGTGGGCACAGCGACATCTCTCAATCCGATGTCGGCAATTCGACTCACGGCCGACGCGGTCGTGACGAGACCCGGAGGTCACTTACGTGCGAAGCATTCGGCGAAGGCTCACGTCCGCCCTGGTTGCCACGGTCGCCCTGACCGCCGCGCTCGGTGCCGCTCCGAGCCCGGCCCAGGCTGCCAACTACGCCTGTCCCTCGAACCTGCTCTGCCTCTACGCCGGGACCAACTTCTCCGGTGACGTGTTCTACCTCGACGGTCCGTACAACGGCTGTAACGACGTCACGCTGCCCTCGTACTTCCGCAACAGGACCCAGTCGATCAAGAACAATCGGGCGTCCGGCACCGTCTCCACCTTCTGGGACAACGCCAACGCCACCGGCCTGCTCGGCTACCAGCACGCGTACGGCTACCGGGCGAACCTGGCCTACGACTCGGCGGCGATCGGCGGCACCTGGAACACGCGCATCGAGGCCGTACGGGTGTGCTGAGGGCCGGCGTCGCCGGTGCGGGGGAGGGACCGGAGACGCCACGACGGCGCCGGCCGGAATCCAACGGGGGATTCCGGCCGGCGCCGTCGCGCGGGTCAGCCCGGGTAGTAGCAGACGTTCGGGATCACCGGGCCACCATTCACCCCGAAGATCGCGAAGCCCATGTACGCCCGGGTCTGCGGACCGTACTCGCCGTCCTCGGCGATGTGCGCGTACACGTAGTCCTGGTTGATCCGGCGCTGGGCGGCCCGGACGGCGTTGCGGGTGTTGGTGCCGTACTGGCCGTCGAGCCGCAGGGACTGGGAGTAGCAGTTGTTCAGCGCCTCCTGCAACACCTTCACCGCGCTGTTGGAGTGGCCGTACTCCAGGTAGCAGGTCTTGTTACCGTCCTGCCAGCCGACGGTGGGCACGTGCATGTCGGCGCCACCCGGGTAGCCGCCGACGCGGTAGTAGGTCAGGCTGGTGCACGTGCTGGCCGCCTGCGCGGCGGTTGGCGTGAGCGCGGCGAGTCCGGCGCTGGCCAGCACGGTCAGCAGGACGGCGGCGGCGCTGCGGCGCCCGGTGCGGTTCTGGTGGATCGGCATGATCTCCTCCTGGGCGGGCTTGGCTGCTCGGGTCAACCCGGCATGCCCAGGAGCATCGCGACCGTCGATCTACCGTTTCTTGCTCGAACGTCAATTCGCTACCAGCGGTTCCAGTGGGCGAACGCGTCGGCTTCGGCCCGGGGGCCGGGCTTGAAGTCGGTGCCCAGGGTGTAGGCCACCGGTGTGAGGGCCACCTGCACGACCGTGTCGTAGGGGATGCCGAGCAACTCGGCCATCTCCCGCTCATAGCTGAGATGGCTCGTGGTCCACGCGGTGCCCAGCCCGCGTTCGCGGGCGGCCAGCATGAAGCTCCAGAACGCCGGGATGACGGAACCCCAGGCCCCCGCCTGTCCCCGGACGCTGTCCAACTCGGCGCGTGACTCGACGCGCAGGCAGGGGATGAGCAGCAACGGGACCTCGTGCAGGTGGTCCGCGAGGTGCTGCAGGCTGCCCGCGATCCTGCCCCACTGCTCGGAGGCGAAGTTCATCCGGCTGAAGGCCGGCCCGGTGCCGCCCGATGCCGGTGGTGGCGCCATCAGACCGAGGCGCCACAGTCGGGCGACGGCAGCCCGGGTCTCCTGGTCCTCGACGAAGACGAAGTCCCAGCGCTGCCTGTTGCGGCCGCTGGGTGCCTGAAGCGCGATGCTGAGGCAGTCCTCGATCACGGCACGGGGGACCGGGCGTCGCAGGTCGAGACGCTTGCGGACGGCGCGGGTCGTGCTCAGGACCTCGTCGGCGGACAGGCCCAGCGTGTTCGGCGCGATCTGCCCGGTCGGTCCGGCGTCGGTCATGCGGGCACTCCCACTCGCTCGGGCAGGTCGAGGTTGGCGATGATCCCGGGGAGGAGCCCGGGAAAACGGTCATTGATCTCGTCGGCACGCAGTTCGTGGCGACGGAAACTGCCGTTCGGTGTGACGCGCAGGACGCCGGCGGCCCGCAGCACCTTCAGGTGGTGCGAGAGCGTGGAGATGCTCACCTCGGACAACGCGTCGAACTTTCCGCAGACGACACCACCGGCCTGCGCCAACTGCCGTACGACGCTCAGGCGCACCGGGTCGGCGAGGGCGCCGAGCAACGTGGCCAGGTCGACCGAGGCGAGATCGGGATGATGCAGGGCTCTCATGGACGCCATGCTAGCTTTCAATTCGTGATTTCGAAAACTATCCAAATGCTGAGCGGAGCACGGCCATGCCTGTCGACACTGTGATCTTCAGCGGGGATGGTCCGCACGCCGACCCCTGGCACCAGTTGGCCGAGACCAGCGCCACGATCGCCAGCCTGCTCGGCGACGAGGACCAGGTCGCGATCGTGACCTCCGTCGACCAACTCGAGGCGGCACTCGACGGCGCCCGCCTGCTGGTGGTGAACGCGAGCGCGGACCGTTCCACCCCGATCCCCGAGGACGAGGCCTTCGCCCGCATCCTCGACCGCTTCCTGGCCCGTGGCGGCAGCCTGCTCGCCACCCACAGCGCCACGATCGCGTTCCCTCAGCTGGCGAGCTGGCGTTCCGCCCTCGGCGCCGCCTGGGACCACGGCCGGACCTTCCATCCGCCGATCGGCCCGAGTCTCGTCCGGCGCACCGGTGTCGAGCATCCGATCACTACCGGTCTCGGTGACATCGAGGTCCACGACGAGCGCTACACCGACCTGGAGCTGGTCGACGGCGCCCAGATCGAGCCCCTCTACGTCCACGACGAGGGCGGTGACACCCACCCACTCGTCTGGGCGCGCACCATCGGGACCAGCCGGATCGTCTACAGCGCGCTCGGGCACGGCGTCCGGTCGTACGAGTCGCAGGGGCACGTCGAGCTGCTGCGCCGCATCGTGGCCTGGCTCCGTTACGACGTCTGATCCGCAACGGTCCACGGTGGTCACTGCACAGTGTCCACTCGCTCGCAACCGCTGCGGGTCACGCCCCGCGTAGCCCGGTGAAGAACTTCACAGGGGTTGGGCGATCGTCGCCGGCCGTGCCTAACGTCGGTCGGGTTCGCCACTGCGGACACCACGACCGGCAACGCCAAATCCTGCCCCCGGTCGTCGGATACCAATAACCCGGGCAGGAGCGGGGGACCCAATGTTCCTCGGTGCACGTCACCTCGGGGTGAAGCCGCCACCGCGCGGCCGGGCTCCTCGGCCCGAACCCGACAGCTCACCTCGCCGGCGTGGAGGAAGCACACATGACGTCTGTTCACACGCCCCGTCACCGACGGGTCACCACCCGCCGCATCGCCGTCGGCACCCTGGCCGTCGGTGCGGTCACCGGCGCCGTCGCCCTCTTCGGCCCGGCCGCGCCGGCGCAGGCCGGCGTCAACTGGGACGCGGTCGCCAGGTGCGAGTCCGGCGGCAACTGGAAGATCAATACTGGTAACGGCTACTACGGCGGGTTGCAGTTCTCGCAGGGCACCTGGGCTGGTTACGGCGGCAAGAAGTACGCCGCCCGCGCCGACCTGGCCAGCCGTGGCGAGCAGATCGCCATCGCCGAGAAGGTGCTCGACGGGCAGGGCATCGGCGCCTGGCCGACCTGCGGCAAGAAGGGCGGCTCGTCGGGCGGCTCCGCCACGAAGTCCTCGACGAAGTCGTCGAAGTCCACCGCGAAGGCCACCACGCCGAAGGAACGTTCGTCGCGCGGCGAGCAGCCGGCGACCCGCAACCACGAGCGCACCGCGCCCGCGGCGGGTGGCGAGACGTACGTGGTCAAGCCTGGCGACACCCTGTCGGAGATCGCAGACAGCCACCGGCAGGTCGGCGGCTGGCAGGCCCTGTACGAGCGCAACCGGCAGCTGATCGGCACCAACCCGGGTCTGATCTTCCCGGGTCAGCGGCTCAGCCTCTGACGGATGACACGCGAACGCTCGGCCGGTGAACCGGCCGAGCGTTCGCGTGTGGGGTGCTGATCAGCCCGACTGTCCGTGCCCCCGACGGACCGCCGTCACGCAGCGGAGGCGGACGCCTTCGACTCTCGCTGTGACGCCACCGGGCCGGCGTTCCAGCCCCAGCGGGGCGCCGGTGCCGCGCTCTCCCCGGGCCGGCCCGTCCCGACCCCGTCACTGTCGTCGCCGTCGATGGTCGTGTCGACCGAGGCGGGCGTGCTGCGGGCCAGTCGCAGCGACTGCTCGGCGCCGTTGCGGGCCGCGCACGGCCAGGACTGCCCGGCGCACTGGAGGTTGCGGCAGTGCCCCTCGTCGTCCGGCTCGTGGGCGCTCAGCACGTCGATCGCCAACTGCCAGAGCAGCGGGTCGGTCACGTCGTGCGGGCGCTCGGCGCTGCGGCTCGGTCGGTTGCTGGTGTCGTCGTCGGACATGGTGGGTCCCCCCCTTGGCAGGCTGTACCCCCCAAGGGTCACCCGTCAGCCGCAGGCTAAACCGCCGGCCTGCTGTGATGTGTCTCCGGTCGCAGCTCCGACGTCCGAACACGGCACGCATACCGGTCAATCCGGCAACAGCGGCATCTCGACGCCCGGATCCCGGCCGAGCAGCACCGCACGGGTGAGCGCCGCCGATCCGAACCGGTCGCGGACCGCGTCGACCGCGGCGTCCAACTCCGCACCCGGGTCGCGGTGGAACGGCAGCTCCGGCTGCACCGGGTTGTCGTCCAGATTGCCGATCGACACACCGATCAGGGTGGCACCACGGCGATCAATCTCGGGCAGCGCGGCTCGCAGCAACGCCCGGGCGGCGGCGAGCAGCGGGGTCGTGTCCGCGGTCGCCTTGCCCACCGTGTGCGAGCGGGTGGCCCGGGTGTAGTCGCCGAAGCGCAGCCGCAGCACCACCGTGCGACCGGACCGCCCGGCCGCCCGCATCCGCCGGCTGACCCGGTCGACCAGGCCGGCGAGGATGGCATCCAGCTCCGCCGGGGCATGCGGGGTACGGCTCAGCGCGTGCTGCGCGCCCATCGAACCGCGCCGTCGGCCGACCTGCACGGCCCGGGGGTCGTGATTGTGCGCCAGGGCGTGCAGGTGTCGCCCGGCCCCGGCCCCGAGCAGCGACACCAGCGCGGCCTCGCCGAGCCGGGACACCTCCCCGACGGTACGGATCCGGTGTTCCCGCAGCTTCGCGGAGGTGACCGGGCCGACGCCCCAGAGCCGCTCCACCGGCAGCGGGTGCAGGAACGCCAGCTCGGCGTCCGGCGCCACCACCAGCAGCCCGTCCGGCTTCGCCACCCCGCTGGCCACCTTCGCCAGGAACTTCGTGCGGGCCACGCCCACCGTGATCGGCAGGTGGACCCGTTCACGGACCTCCCGGCGCAGCCGCTCGGCGATCTCGGCCGGCGACCCGACCAGCCGCCGCAGGCCACCCACGTCCAGGAACGCCTCGTCGATGGAGAGCCCTTCGACCAGCGGGGTGGTCTGCCGGAAGATCTCGAAGACCGCGCGGCTCGCCGCCGTGTACGCCGACATCCGGGGCGGCACCACGATCGCATCCGGACACAGTCGGCGCGCCTGCTGCCCGCCCATCGCGCTGCGTACGCCCCGCGCCTTCGCCTCGTAGCTGGCCGCGAGGACCACGCCGCCGCCAACGATCACCGGCCGCCCGCGTAGGCGCGGGTCGTCGCGTTGCTCGACCGACGCGTAGAAGGCGTCCAGGTCGGCGTGCAGGATGCTGGCGCCGGGCGACACGTACACATGTTCGCATGACGTCCGGCCGTCGCGGCAGTGAGCTGGGCGAACTCCCGATCAGTCGAGGCAGAACTCGTTGCCCTCCGGGTCGGCCATCACGAGGTGACCGGCTCCCAGCGGGGGAGCGGGTTCGTGACGACCGAGCCGGGTGGCGCCGTGCGAGGCGAGCCGTTCGGCCTCCGCCTCCAGGGCCGCCATCCGCTCGTCGCCGGTGAGCCCGGGTGCGGCTCGTACATCGACGTGGACGCGGTTCTTCGTCTGCTTGCGCTCCGGCACCCGCTGGAAGAACAGGCGCGGCCCCGCGCCGTCGGGGTCGACCACCGCCGACGCGTCGTTGCGGTTCTCCGGAGGCACACCCATCGCTTCCAGTGCCTGCTCCCATGACTCGAAGTCGCCGGGCGGCGGCTGCACCTGGTAGCCGAGCGCCTCGGCCCAGAACGCCGCCAACGCGGCCGGGTCGGAACAGTCGAACGTGATCTGCACATCGCGGGCCATGTCAGCTCCCTGTTCGTTGATCTGGTCGGTCCTGATCCCACCCTGTCGCCAATAGCGGACAGGGTCGTTCCGCATTGTGTGCAACGATCGGCGCGTGACCGTCGAAGCGACGACCGAACGGGTGCTGCGGTTGCTGGCGCTGTTGCAGCGGCGACCGTCCTGGACGGCCGCCGAGCTCGCCGCCGAGCTGGGGGTCACCGGCCGCTGCGTGCGCCGAGACGTGCAGCGACTGCGTACGCTCGGGTACCCCGTGCACGCGACGGCGGGCGTCGGCGGCGGCTATCAACTCGGCGCGGGCACCCGGCTGCCGCCACTGCTCCTCGACGACGAGGAGGCGATCGCGACGGCGGTCTCCCTGCGGTTCGCCTCGGGGGGCACGGTCGCCGGGGCGGGCGAGGCGGCGCTGCGGGCACTCGCGAAGCTCGATCAGGTGATGCCGGCGCGGCTGCGCGCCGAGGTGCGGGCCGTGCACGGCTCCACGGAGACCCTCGTCGGTCCGGTGGTCGAGATCGACGCGGACCTGCTGATGACACTCGCACGGGCCTGTCGAGACGCCGTGCGGGTCCGCTTCCGGTACGCCGGCCGTGACGGTGGGAACCGCGAGCGGACGATCGAGCCGATTCGGATGGTCACGACCGGCCGCCGCTGGTATCTGATGGCCTGGGACGTCGACCGCGACGACTGGCGCACGTTCCGCCTGGACCGGATGAGCGCGGCGGTGGCGACGACCTGGCGCTTCCGGGCGCGCGAGCACCCGGATCCGGTCGCCTTCGTGCAGCGGTCCGTGACCGAGGCGCCATACCGGTATCTCGCCCGGGTGCGCGTGCACGCCCCGGGCGACCGGGTGCGGGAGCTGGTCCCGCCCCAGGTGGGGCGTGTCGAGGACGATGGCGACGGGTGGTGTGTGCTGGTCGTCGGCGGGGAGCGCCTGGACTGGCTCGCCGCGCACGTCGCCCGCCTGGACTACGAGGTGGAGGTGCTGGAGCCTCCGGAGCTGCGCGAGGCCGCCGCTCTGCTCGCCCGCCGCCTCGCGGCGATGGCCGGCGCGGCGTCGGAGCGCAGCGTGTAGTGACGCAGCGACACCGGACTGCCGTCGGGGGCGGTCCATGGTGCCGTGCTGCTGCCGGTGCACCGCCACCCGGCGCGCTCGTAGAGGGCGACCGCCTCGGCGCTACCGGAGGTCACGTCCAGCACCAGATCCGTCCCACGCGCACTCGCCCACTGCCGGGCCCGGCCCAGCAACGCGTTGCCCAGCGCCAACCCTCGGGCGCGCGGTATCACGAAGAGCCGAGCCACCTCGGCCGTCGGCCGGGCAGGCGGCCCGTTCGCTGGACTGGGCACCCGGTGCACCGCGACGTGTCCGAGGATTGCCGCGTCCGCGTCGACGGCCACCCACGCGCGCGCCGGGTGCGGCTCGCGTAGCCACCGGTGCGGGTCGGCGGGCCAGTTCAGGGGGTACCGGTCGGCCTGGTGAACCGTCGCGAGCCCCGCGACGCAGCCGTCGAGGTCGGTGAGGCGTCGCCGACGGATGCGGGGTTGAATCACAGTTCGTCGAATGGGCGGGCGTAGCGGAACTCGCCGCGGATCGATTCCCGCCACGCGCTCAAGGGGCGGGCCTGGAAATACTGCGGGCCCCACGGCTGCGGCGGGGTGACGCCCACCTCGACGGCGGGCCGGAACCCGAACCGCGGGTAGTAGTCGGGGTGCCCGAGCAACACCACCAGCGGCTCGTCGTGGGCGTCGGCCGCGCCGAGCACCGCGTGCATCAACGCCGAGCCGACCCCACGCCGCTGCCAGTCGGGCAGTACGCCGAGCGGCCCCAGCCCGAGCGCCACCGGCTGACCGGCCACCAGAGCGCGGGTGGCCACCACGTGCCCCACCACCAGGCCGTCCGGGTCGGTCGCCACCAGGGAGTACGCGGGCAGCCAGCCCTCGTCGGCGCGCAGCGCGTCGACCAGGGTCGCCTCGATCGGTACGCCCCCGCCGTCCGCCTTCCCGAAGGCGGCAGAGTGCACGGCCCGAATTCCATCGATATCGGCGGGCGTCTCGCGTCTGATCAGCACCGCGCCACCATAAGGTGTGCCCTGTCGTGGGCTCCAGGCGTTTATCGGGTCGAACGCCGATGACGCAGCCAGGCCGAGCCCGCCGCGCCTCATCCGACGGCCGTGGCCGATGGTGGGGCACTGCCGCCCCGCGGTGCCTCCGGTGCCATCAGCCGAACGATCTCCGCCTGGTCGGCCGCCGAGGGTAGCCCCCATTCCGGCCGGTAGCCGTACACCTCGTGCAGTGGGGTGGAGCCGGTGCGGCCGTCCAGGATCTCCACGGCGTCCGTGCCGATCAGACCGGGATGCTCCACGCCGCAGGCCTCGGCGACCTTGGTCAGGTCGCGGCGCAGCGTCCCCAGGTAGTTGGCGGCCCGGACCGATTTCGACGCCGGGTCCAGGCCCCGGGTGAGCCACGCGTTCTGCGTGGCGACGCCGGTGGGGCAGGTGTCGGTGTGGCATTTCTGCGCCTGGATGCAGCCGATCGACAGCATCGCCTCGCGACCGACGTTGACCAGGTCGCAGCCGAGCGCGAAGGCCACGATCGCGTTGTCCGGCAGGCCGAGTTTGCCGCCGCCGACGAAGACCACCTTTTCGTGCAGGTCGTGCTCGGCGAAGACCTTGTACACCCGGGAGAAGCCCTGCTGGAACGGGAGCGAGACGGAGTCGGTGAAGATCAGCGGTGCGGCGCCGGTGCCGCCCTCGCCGCCGTCGATCGTCACGAAGTCGACGCCTCGGCCGGTGTCGCGCATCAGGGTGGCCAGCTCGTGCCAGAAGCCCAGGTCGCCGACCGCCGACTTGATGCCGACCGGCAGACCCGTCTCGGCGGCCAGCAGTTCCACCCAGTCGAGCAAACTGTCGCAGTCGGAGAACTCGGCGTGTCGGGACGGGCTGACGCAGTCCTGTCCGGCCGGGATGCCCCGGGTGGCGGCGATCTCGGCGGACACCTTCGCCCCGGGCAGCAGCCCACCGAGGCTGGGCTTGGCACCCTGGCTCAGCTTGATCTCCAACGCCTTCACTGGTGCGCCGGCGACCAGGTCCTTCAGCCGGTCCAGGCTGAACCGGCCGTGCTCGTCGCGGCAGCCGAAGTACGCCGTACCCAGCTGAAAGACCAGCTCACCACCGTTGCGATGGTATGGCGACAGCCCGCCCTCGCCGGTGTTCTGTAGGCAGCCGGCGAGCGCCGCCCCCTTGTTCAGCGCGGTGATGGCGTTGCCGGAGAGCGAGCCGAAGCTCATCCCGGAGATGTTGACCACCGATTCCGGTCGGAACGCTCGAGCCCGCCCCCGGGCCGCGCCGAGCACCTTCGCGCAGGGCAACCGCACGTCGTGCCCCGCGGTCGGCGACGACGGCGGCACGGCCCGGCCGAACGTGCGGTGCTTGATGATCGGATAACCGGCGGTGTACTCGATGTCGTTGTCCGTGCCGAAGCCGAAGTAGTTGTTCTCCTGCTTCGCCGACGCGTACACCCAGCGGCGCTGGTCGCGGGTGAACGGCCGCTCCTCGTTGTTGCCGGCGACGATGTACTGCCGAAGCTCCGGCCCGATCGCCTCCAACAGGTATCGGGCGCGGCCGAGCACCGGGAAGTTGCGCAGCAACGCGTGGTCGCGCTGGATCAGATCACGCGCGGCGAGCGCCGCGACGGCGGCGGTGACAGCGGGTACGGCTCGACGGGCCCATTTCATGCCCGGCAATCTTTCCGCCCAGGCCGTCGGCCAAACCGGCCCGGGCGCGCCGACGTGCTGGTCAGGCCTCGGGCGGGGAGATGTTGACCAGCCAACTGATGCCGTACGCGTCGACGCACTGGCCGAACTCCGCGCCCCACATCTGCTTCTCCAAGGGGATCGTCACCGAGCCGCTCTCGGAGAGCTGCTTCCAGTAGCCGGTCAACTCGTCGTGGTCGTCGCCGCTGAGACTGATCGTGATGGTGGTGCCGGGTTGGTAGGCCATCCCGGGCGGGAGGTCCGAGGCCATCAGCGTGAAGCCGCTCGGCGACTCGAGCTGCCCGTGCATGATCTGGTTTGCGAGCCCCGGGTCCGGGTTACCGAAATCGCCGAACGTGTTCACCGTCAGCTCGCCACCGAACACGCGGTGGTAGAACTCCAACGCCTCGCGCGCCGTGCCGGGAAAGTTGAGGTACGGGTTGAGTCGCGACTGCACAGCACCCTCCTTGGTCCTGGTCAGCGGTCATCGTCGCAGCCCGATGGAGGGTGGACAACGAGGCGCGCCCAGGGTCGTGCGCCAGGGCGGCGGTGCGGGTACGCCCCTGCCCCGCCGCCCTCGCCGTCGTCGGTCAGCGGTGCCGGAACGACTGGCGGACCGACCCGCCGACGACCGCGCACCACGTGCTCGTGCTGAGCTTGCCGTTGCGGGGCAGGCCGTGCAGCGCCTGCAGATCCTGCACGGCCGCCCGGGTGGCGTTGTCGTACGCCCCGGTGACGGTGACCGCGTACCCCTTGGTCGCGAGGATCTCCTGGACCGCCGTGACCGGCGTGCCGGTGGCGTGCTGGTTCAGTTCCGGTACCAGCGTCTCCCAGGTCGGCGTGGTGAGGGTGGCGTCCACGTCCACCGGGATGCCGTTGCGGGCCTGCCAGTCCTGCACGGCCGCCACGGTCGCGGCGTCGAACGTGCCACTGACCGTCACCGCGTAGCCCCGATGCACGAGCAGGTGCTGCACCACCCGGACCGAGGGGGAGTTGACGAAGCGCCACAGGTCCGGCCAGCGGCGCGCCGGCACGTCACCCAGCTTGGTGCCGAGGGCGGCGTGGACCCGTCGGCGCAGCTCGGGGAACTGCCGGTAGAAGGCGGCGCCCGGGCACTGGGTGGTGCGGAAGTCCCAGTGGCCGAAGATGTCGTGCGCGTGCAGCCCGTACTGCCGGCAGATGGCGACGCAGAGCTCGACCAGCGAGTCGGTCAGTGCCTTCGGTGGCGTCTCGGTGACGTAGGTGCCCTCGTTCTCGATGCCGATGGCCCGGCCGTTCTCGCCCGGGCAGTGCGCCGAGATCATCTGTCGGTCGCCGGCTTCGAGGCGCTTCAGGCTGCCCCGGCGGCCCTCCAACACGTAGCCGCCGCGGCTCACCGTGAAGTGCTGGCCGGTGTCCGACCAGCCATTGCCGTCGATGTGCAGGTCCTGGCAGTCGTGGGCCAGCCTGACCGCCTGCTCGCGGGAGTAGTCGGTGACGTTCGGGAACGCCATGTGATGCACGATGATCTTGTTGGTGGCGATGGCGCTGACCGACAGCGGGTCCTTCGGCGGGCGGGCATCCCACTCGGCACAGCTGATGATCCAGTCCAGGTCGGTGCCCGGAGCGGCCTGGGCTGTGCTCGGGAAGGCGAGTTCGCTCCCGACGACGGCGACCGTGGCGGCGCCGAGACCGGCCCGCAGCAGCGTCCGGCGATCCACTTCGGAATGGTCGACGTGCATGACATCTCCTCCTGCGGCCGGTGGCGGGGGGATGAAAAGTAGCTCCAGTGGCCGCACGCACACCGGAGAATATTGCCAAATCTCGCCCGCGCGCTAGACCCCGTCCCACCGAAGTCGGTGGCGGCATAACCGGTGGGTCAGGAGATCGAAGATCCGCTAACCTGGCCGTTCACTCGGGGGTGGACGATGAAGCTTGGTGAGGCGCTGGCAGACCGCGCCGAGGCGGTACGACGGGTCGAGCAGTTGCGGACCCGGATCAACGGCAGTGCCCGTTACCAGGAGGGCGAGCTGCCTCCGGAGGACGCCGCAGCGCTGTTGACCGAGCTGGACCAGGTGCTCGACGACCTGGAGACGTTGATTCGGCGGATCAACCGGACCAACGCCGCGGTGCCGGTCGACGACCTCGGTACGCTCACCGACGCGTTGGCTCGGCGGGACGTCCTGCGCCTGCGGCACGCCGCCATCACGGCCGCCGCCGACGCGGCCGCCGGCAGTGGGCGCGGCCACGTGGCCCGGCAACTCCGCTCCGAACTGAAGATGCTCGCCGCGCTGCCGGTCGCGGAGCTTCGGGGACGCGCCGACACCCTGGCCGGGGAACTGCGAAAGCTTGAGGTGCAGATTCAGCGCGCGAACTGGGAGATGGACCTGCTGGACTGACCGACGCAGGAAAAATGTGGAGCAGGTAGCCGTTGTGGAGGCGTGTACGCACCGGGTCGGGCTGCAATCCCGACACCCTCTGGCGCGCGGTGGGCAGCGCGGGGTTCGACTCCCCATTACTACGCAGCCCAGCACCGAGGACAGGTAACACGGCAGCACGCACAACACATCACCACGTACAGATCCACGACGGCGAGGGTGGGCTCGGGGCACTCCACACACGCGTGATGCGTGCTCACCATCAGGTGAGCACGGGGACAGCCCCGCCTGGGCGGCGTTTCCGCGCCTCGCGTCGGGGGTAGGTCGGGGCAGACCGTCCCGGCTGCGCGTGAAGGAATGACCATATGAGTGACAACGTCAGCGACGCGGTGGGCGACGCCCTCCGCTCGGTGATGCTCTTCCTGCCCAAGGCCGTCGCCTTCCTGGCGATCCTGGTGGCCGGATGGCTGATCGCCAAGGCCGTGCTGAAGATCGTGGAGAAGGTCCTCGAACGGGTGGGCTTCGACCGCGCCGTCGAGCGCGGCGGCGTCCGTCGGGCGTTGAGCCGCTCCCGGTACGACGCCAGCGACATCGTCGCGAAGCTCGTCTACTACGGGGTGCTGCTGTTCACCCTCCAGCTCGCCTTCGGTATCTGGGGGCCGAACCCGATCTCCGACCTGCTCGGCGCGGTGATCTCGTGGCTGCCCCGTGCCTTCGTCGCGATCGTCATCGTCGTGGTCGCCGCCGCCATCGCCAGCGCGGTCAAGGACATCATCAGCGGCGCCCTCGGCGGCCTGTCGTACGGCCGGGTGCTGGCCAACATCGCCTCGGTGTTCATCCT
Source organism: Micromonospora sp. LH3U1 (assembly GCF_028475105.1). Lineage (NCBI taxonomy): Bacteria > Bacillati > Actinomycetota > Actinomycetes > Micromonosporales > Micromonosporaceae > Micromonospora > Micromonospora sp. LH3U1. The sequence continues at coordinate 3,252,262 of NZ_CP116936.1, forward strand.
CGGCCTCGGCGTCATCGCCGCGCTGAACCAGATCGGCGTGGCCACCGCGGTCACCACTCCCGTGCTGATCGCCGTGCTGGCAACCGTCGGCGGGATCCTCGTCGTCGGGGTGGGCGGTGGCCTGATCCGCCCCATGCAGAGCCGTTGGGAGGGGTGGCTGACCCGCGCCGAGCAGGAGTCGCAGCTGATCGCCTCGCACGCCCGCGCCTACCGGGCCGGCCGCCGTGACGCCGAGGCCGAGCTGGCCCGACCGTCGACCGCCGCCACCGGCCCGGACGCCGAGCCGGCCCGACCGTCGTTCGTCGCCACCGATCCGGAGGCCACCCAGCTGGTGACCCGACCGGCAGACCCGGAGGCCACCCAGGTGGTGCGTGCGCCCGCCGACTCGGAGGCCACCCAGGTGGTGACTCGACCGGCCGACCTGGACGCCACCCAGGTGGTGACTCGACCCGCCGACTCGGAGGCCACCCAGGTGGTGACCCGCGACGGTGTCGACGCCGACACGACCCAGGTGGTGAGCACTGGTGCCGGCGGCGCGGTGCCCGGCCAGCGCACCAGCGACGACAGCGAGACCACCACGGTCATCCCGCCGATCGACCCGAACCGGCGCTGACACGCGGCGACATCAGCGGGGTGGGGTCCCTTCGGGGATCCCACCCCGCTGCACGTTGTCCGGCACGCCCGAAAGCGTTGGCTGGGGCGGCGATGCGCGTCTAGCATCGCGGGCATGACCTGGCGACATTGATCCCGCGCTGTAGGCCGAACCCGTGGGCCGCCACGGGCACCGCACATCCGGTGTCCGTTCGCACTCCCACGGGAAGGCCCCATGATCCGCATCGCCTCGCGCGTGCCCGATCCGGCGGTCCGCCGGCTGACGGCCACCCTCTACGGGTACGCGTTCCTCAGTGACCTCGTCCTGCTCTACCCGCTGTACGTGGTGTTCTTCGCCGACACCGGGCTGTCGGTGGGCGAGATCTCGTCGCTCTTCGTCATCTGGTCAGCGGCCGGCATCCTGTTCGAGGTGCCGTCCGGCGCGTGGGCCGACGTGGTGTCCCGTCGGCTGCTGCTGTGTCTCGCCCCGCTGGTGACCGCCGCCGGGTACGCGCTCTGGGTGCTGGTGCCGTCGTACCCGGCGTTCGCGATCGGCTTCCTGCTCTGGGGCGCCGGTGGAGCGTTGGTCTCCGGCGCACTGGAGGCGTTGGTCTGGACCGAACTGGACCGGCTCGGCGCGGTCGGCCGGTACGCCCGGGTGCTCGGGCGCGCACGGACGGCGGGTGTGCTGGGCGTGGTGCTCTCCGGAGTGCTCGCCGGTCCGGTGCTCGCCGTCGGCGGGTACCCGGCGGTTGCGGTGGCCAGCGTGCTCACCTGTCTGCTTGCCACGGCGGTCGCCGCCCGGTTTCCGGAGACTGTCCCACCAGCCAACCCGGACGACGATGGTGACCTGGGTTGGTGGGACACGCTGCGGGCCGGGGTGGCGCAGGTCCGTACCCGCCCGCCGGTGCGGGCAGCCGTGCTGCTGGTCGCCGTGGTCGCCGCCGACTGGGGCGCCCTGGACGAGTACACCCCGCTGCTGGCGCTGGACACCGGTGTCGGTGCGCGGGCCGTGCCCCTGCTCCTCCTGCTGCTCTGGGCAGGGGTGACCATCGGCGGGCTGCTCGCTCCGGCGGGGGAGCGGCTGGGCAGCCGGGGTTACGCCGCTCTCCTTGGCCTGGTCGCCGTCGCGCTGGCCGGGGGTGCCCTCATCGGGCACCCGTCCGGGTTCGTGCTGCTCGCGGTGGCGTTCGGAGCCGCGCAACTCGCAACCGTGCTGGCCGACGTGCGGCTCCAGGCCCGGATCACCGGCACCAGCCGAGCCACCGTCACGTCCCTGGCCGGGATGGCCACCGACCTGCTGATCATCGGCACGTACGCCTGCTATGGCATCGTCGCCACGGCGGCCGGCAACGCGGTGGCGTTCGCGGTGACAGCCGGGCCGTACCTCATCGTGGCCCTGGTGTTACTGAGCAGCCGGCGGCGCCCTTCGGCCGTGCCCACCGACGTCACCGCGGCTGCCGCGCGCGGCCCGAACTGACCGGGGCCCGGCGGCGGCCGGGTGGCCGCCGCCGGCCCCCACGCTCAACTGGCCAGGTGCAGGAACGACCACTGGTGGCCGTCGAGATCCCGGAAGCCGCGCATGTACATCGGCCCGTTGGCGATCCCCGGTCCGAGTGACTCCCCACCGGCGACCGCCGCCTGGTCGACCAGCTCGTCGACCTGCTCCCGGCTCTGCGCCGACAGGCCGACGATGACCTCCCGGCTGGTCGACGTGTCCGTGGCGGCGACCCCGGTGTACGACTCGAAGGCCGAGCGGATGTGCAGCACCAGCCGGGTGCTGTCGGAGATGGTGAGCACCATGCTGCCCCCGTCCGATTCGCTCTGGTCGCTGGTGAAACCGAGCGCCCGGTAGAACTCGGCGGCGGTGGTCAGGTCGCGCACCGGCAGGTTGATGAACGCCATTGTCATCGGTGGTCTCCGTTCGACTCGAGCACTACCTTCAACGCGCCGAGCCGCTCCGCCGGTACGCCTTCAGCTCCGAGGCTTGCGCAACTGTCGGCGCAGCCGTCAGGGCTGGTCGCCGTCGAGGTAGACCCACCGGCCGTCCTCGCGAACGAACCGGCTGTGTTCGGTCATCGTGCCGGGCTGGCCCGCCTTCCGGTAATGGGCGTGGAACGTTACCGTGCCGGCGGTGTCGAGCAGGCCGCCCCGCTCGGACTCGACGATGTCCAGTCGGGTCCACCGCTGCCCCGGGTCCAGTTCGAGGGAGGCGGGGCGGGTCGAGGAGTGCCAGCTGCGCAGCAGGTAGCCGGTGTCGCCGAGGGCGAAGGCGCTGAACCGGGAGCGCATCAACGCCTCGGCCGTCGGTGCCTCCGCGTCGCCGCCGTGCACCGGGGCGCAGCAGTCCGCGTACGCCCGGCCGGAGCCGCACGGGCACGCCCGTCCCGTCGCCGTGCTCGCCCGTCGTCGTGCCGCACCCCTACCCACCGCACCATCCTGCCCCACCCCCACCCCCCGCTCCCACCCTCCACCCCTCACTCCCGCGATCTTGCACTTTCGGTCGCCGTATAAGCCTGCAAAAGGTTCAAAAGGGCGACACAAGGTGCAAGATCGCGCGGGCCGAGGGGGTGGGGGCGCGCAAGGGCGCGGGGGATTAGAGCCAGCCGGAGCGGCGGAATAGGCGGTACAGGAACAGGGCGGCTGCCGCCATCAGGGTGAGGGCACCGGCGTAGCCGTAGCGCCAGGCCAGCTCGGGCATGTGGTCGAAGTTCATGCCGTAGATGCCCGCGATGCCGGTCTGGGTGGCCGCGATGGCCGCCCACGCGGCGATCTTGCGCATGTCGTTGTTCTGCTCCACGGCGAGCTGCGCCAGTCGCGACTGGACGATCGAGGTGAGCAGGTCGTCGTACGCGGCCACCCGATCGACAGCCCTGCTCAGCCGACCGTCCACGTCGACGAACCAGCGGTGCAGGGCGCGGGGCGGGCCGTCGGGTTCGAGCAGCGTACGCATGGGCGCCTGCAACGGCAGGACCGCACGCTTGAACTCCACCACCTCCCGCTTGAGCTGGTAGATGTGCTGGATGTCGGCCGTGCGGTCGCGGGCGAACACCGCCTCCTCGACCCGTTCCAGGTCCCGCTCCACGTGCCCGGCGACCTCCAGGTAGGAGTCGACCATCCGGGCGCAGACCGCGTACGCCACCGCCCACGGTCCGGCGGCCAGCAGCGTGGGGCGGTGTTCGATGTCGGCGCGGACGCTGCGCAGCGCCCCGGCGGCGCCGTGTCGCACGGTGATGGCGAACCGGTCACCGAGCAGCACCATCACATCCCCGGTGTCGATCACCTCGGAGGTGTCGGTCAGCTCGGCGTGCTCCACGTACCCGGCGGTGCGTAGCACCAGCAGCGTGACCGGTCCGTGCCGCTGCACGGTGGGCCGGTGCCCGTCGGCGAGCGCCTGTTCGACGGTCAGCTCGTCGAGGCCGAAGGTCCGACCCACCGCGGCGAGCACGGCCGGGCCCGGTTCGTGCAACCCCAACCACACGAAGGCGTCGCGGACGTGTCGCGCGCGGGCGTACGCGTCGGCGTAGTGCCGTTGGCCGGGCTCGCGGCGACCGTTGACGTAGACGGCGCAGTCGACCACGGCGTCCGGGTTGGACCGGCGGGGGGTGGGGGAGTCACCCTCGACCCGGCCGAGCAGTCGACGGGCCAGGGCGCGTACGCCTCCACCGGTCCGGTCCCGTACCGGTCGCTGATCCACCGCGTGCCTCCCCGTCGTCCGGCGCACCGCCCCGATCACGGTGCCCGCAGGGGATGGTGTCACCGCATTCTGCCGAGCAGGGTCCGGCTCCCGACAGGCGGGCGGTCCGGCTCAGGCGGTGCGGGTGGCGAAGACGACGACGTTGTCGACGTAGTTGCCGGTCGCGGCATCGAACCGGCCGCCGCAGGTGATCAGGCGCAGCCCGGCGGCGTCCGCCGGGCCGTAGACCAACGTGGTGGGAAAGTGCTCCTTGGGGTACGCGCGAACGTCGTCCACGGTGAACGTGGCGACCTGTGCGTCGGCGCGGGTGATCTGGATCTGCTGGCCGGCGCGCAGCCGACCGAGGTCGAAGAAGACCGCCGGGCCGGCCGGTGAGTCGACGTGTCCGACCAGGACGGCGTTGCCGGTCTCGCCAGGGCTGACCCCGTGCTCGTACCAGCCGGCGAGGGTGGGCCGATCCAGTGGTGGCACCTCCAGCACCCCGGCCGCGTCCGCGCCGACCGGGACGACCTCCGCGCGTACGCCGATGGCGGTGATCTGCACCCGGACCGGCGCGGCGCGCGGCAGCGGCGCCAGGTCCGGTGCGGGGTGGGTGCGCATCGGCGCGTGGGCCGGCGGTCGTGGTGGCCGCGCCGGGTCGGCGGTGAGGCCGACGGTGATCAGCCCCAGCCCGGTCACGCCGAGCAGGGCTACCACGGCAGGTAGGGTCCGCCGCCACCACACCTGGGCACCTCCGTACGGGTTCGTCCGGGTGCCCGCACCGGTGTCACCGGTGCGGGCACCCGTCCTCAGGGATGGAACGGCCGCCAATCAGGCGACAGTGGACACCGGACGACGCCGGCGGATCAGGATCACCGCACCGGCGACGGCGGTGCCGAGCAGCGTGCCACCAGCGGCCAGGGCCCCGCTGTCGCGGCTGTCGCCGCCGGAGCCGGCCGGTGCGCCGCCGATCGGTGTGACGGCGAACGTGGCGCTGCCGGCCGAGCTGCCGTCGCCGCAGGTGCCCGCCACCGTGTACGTACCCAGGGTGAACCCGGCGGTGAAGAGTTCGGCGCTCAGTCCTCCGCCGGCGGCGGCCGTGGTGGATCGGACGTTCTGGTCGCGGTTGGGGCCGGTGACCCGGAAGATGGCGTCGCCTGACTTCGGGTTGCAGGTCGTCGCGGTGAGCACGACGGTCCCACCGACCGGTGTGGTGGCCGGTGACACCGTGGTGTCGGCCAGTGCGGCGCCTGGCAGCAGGAGCGTGCCGAGGCCCACGCCGAGCGCCGCCGAGCAGAGTGCTGTTGAGACCTTCATACGCGTCTTCCCTCACTTTTCGTCCGCTGACTGCGTGGGACGTCGTTCGGGTGGCCAACTCCGTGACTAGCACCGGTGTGCCCAACACTAGGTGGGTTGGGTCCTCGATCAGGTGAAAATGAGAATTCCTCGTTGCCGTCACGTGTCCACCCGAAGGCGGTGAGAGCTGCGCAAAGGCGCGGACGGCCCGACCGGCACCGGTGCTCCGATCGATGTCTCTCCGGTCGCACTGTCACCGCTGGGTCGATGGCGAGGTTTTGCCGGCGACGGCGCGAATGCGCCCCCTGGCCGGCCGAGCCTGCCCGCGGGTCAGCCGGCCGGGGTCGGCGCGGGCATCGGCTCGCCGGTCTCAACCAGGGTCTTGAGGCTGGCCAGCAGTTCCGGCCAGCCGCCGCTGCCGCCGAGCTGGCCACTGATCGCCCGGTGCATCTCGCTGTCGGCGGAGAAGTCTCCGTGGATGACAGTCAGCCGGACGGCCGAAGCGCCGTGTGGCTCGATCTCGAAGGTCACCTTCGACCGGCGTTCGCCGAGCCGGGCCGTCAGCTCGTCAGCGGACCAGCCGAAGTGCTCGGCGTGCTCGGGTTGGAAGCCGTGCCAGCTGTAGGAGAGACGACGGTACGGTTCGGCGACCAGCACCCGCTGGCCGAGGTCACGTGGCTCGGCGCCCGGCGCGTCCTGCCACAGCACCGGTGACCCGACCTGCCAGTCCGACACCAGCGCGACCCCGCCCCAGTAGCGCCGGGTGAAGGCTGGCTCGGTAAGCGCCGCCCAGAGCCGCTGCGGCGTCGTGGTGACGTACGTGGTGTAGGCGAACGTGGGGCTCTCCATGGGCTGGCGCTCCAATGCTGTGGTCAGGTCGGCGAGCGCCGCCGCCCGATCGCGGTCGTAGCGGCTGAGCCACCGGTCGGCGATGGCGTTGATCGGAGCGGCGTTGAGGAAGTGCAGCTTTTCCCGGCCGCGCCGCATGGTCGTGACGAGGTTGGCCGCCTCCAGCACCGACAGGTGTTTGCTGACGGCCTGTCGGGTCGTCGCCAGCCCGTCACAGAGCTCCCGCAGGGTCTGGCCGTTGCGCTCATTGAGCCGGTCGAGCAGCTGACGCCTCTTGGGGTCGGCCAGCGCGCGAAAAGCCTCGTCCACGGCTCCTCCTTGACATGCAACCGTCTGGCTGCCTGTCAGGATAGGCAACCAGATGGTTGCATGTCAACCGATCGCGTCGCTTCTGCCGAGGGACAAATTCGGGAGGAGGCCGGGAGGGTCGCTGGTAGTTTCCGTGCCCGTGACACAGGACAAGGTTGCCGGACTGGGCACACGGTTCGCGCGGCTGTGGGCGGCCAGCACCCTCTCCGCCCTGGGCAGCGGGCTGGCCACCGTCGCCGCGCCCCTCTTCGTCGCGTCGCGCACCGACGATCCGCTCGTGGTGGCCACGGCGTCCGCGGTGGCCTGGCTGCCGTGGTTGCTGTTCGCCCTGCCCGGCGGGGTGCTGGTGGACCGGATGGACCGACGCCGCTTGATGATCATCATCGATCTCGTGCGGGTGGTGGCGCTGGCTGTACTGGCTGCGGCGATCATGACCGGGACAGCCGGGGTGGCGGTGCTGTACGTGGTGCTGTTCGTGGTCAACACCGGTGAGATCGTGTTCCGCTCGGCCAGCCAGGCCATGCTGCCGACGGTGGTGCCCCGACACCGTCTGGAGCGCGCCAACGGCTGGCTCGGCGGCGGCACCACCCTCATGAACGGGATGCTCGCCGGGCCGCTGGGCGGCTTCCTGTTCGTGCTCTCGGCGGGCAGCCCGTTCGTGGTCAACGCCGTCACGTACGCCCTCAGCGCGGTGCTGGTGGCACTGATCGGCGGCGACTTCCGGGCCGCCGCCACCGACGCGAACACACGGCGGACCCGTTCGATGCGCCGGGAGATCGTCGAAGGGCTGCGCTGGCTGGCCCACCAGCGGTTGCTGCGCACGATGGCCGTGCTGATCGGCCTGCTCAACGTGACCCTCACCGCCGCGCTGGCGGTGCTGGTGTTGCTCGCCGAGGAGCGGCTACGACTCGGGTCCGTCGGTTACGGGCTACTCTTCACCTGCATGGCCTGCGGCGGGGTGCTCGGCGCCCTCTTCGGCGACCGGCTCGTCGCCTGGATCAGCCCCACCTGGACGATCCGGGTCGGTCTGCTGATCGAGGCGGGGCTGCACCTGGCGTTGGCCGCATCGCGCAGCACCATCGTGGTCGGGGTCGCGCTCTTCGCCTTCGGCGTGCACGGCGCACTGTGGAACATCGTGGCGAACTCACTGCGCCAACGACTCACTCCGCCGACGTTGCAGGGACGGGTGGCCAGCACGAACCTCTTCGTGGCAGCGGGTGGCAACTGCGTGGGCGCACTGCTCGGCGGACTGCTCGCCGCCCAGTTCGGCATCACCGCCCCGTACTGGGTCGGGTTGGTGGTGGCGATCGGCGTCTCCGCCGCCACCTGGCGGGTCTTCAACCGCGCGGCGGTCGCGCGCGCCTATGCCGACGAGCCCCCGGTCGAGCAGCAACCCGCCCCGGTGCCCTGAGCATCGCGTCGGGTGGCGGCGCGCGGCCGACCGCGACGGTGTGGCAGCGTGGTGCGGTGACCGATTCCGTGCCGCTCGACGTCGACCTCGCGCTGCTCGGTGGCGGCGGCGCGGCGTCGTTGCTGCTCGCCGCGCTGGACCGGCACGGCGTCCGCGACCTGCGGATCGCCATCGTCGACCCGGTGCGTCGGCGCGGCCAGGACCGCACCTGGGCGTTCTGGGGCCACCCGGACACCGACCTGGACCCACTGCTCAGCGCGAGCTGGCAGCAGGTCGAGGTGGCCACGCCGGCGCAGCGCCGCGTCCTGGACCTGACCCCGCTGCGGTACGCCATGCTCCGCTCCGGCCCGGTCTACGACCGGGCTGCCGAAGCCGAGCGCCGGCTGGACGCCACCCGGATCGTCGCCCCCGCCGACATGGTGACCGACGACGGCACCCGTGTGCTGGTGCGCACCGGGGACGGGCACACCGTGCGGGCCGGTTGGGTGCTGGACTCCCGTCCCCGCCCGCCAGCGCGAGCGGGTCGGACCACCTGGTTGCAGCACTTCCGCGGCTGGTGGCTGGAGGCCGACCGGCCGGTGTTCGACCCGGCGCGGGCGGTGCTGATGGACTTCCGTACCCCGCAGCCGCCCCGGGGCGTCTCCTTCGGGTACGTGCTACCGGTGAGCGACAGTTACGCCCTTGTCGAGTACACCGAGTTCTCGCCGGGCCTGCTCAGCGACGCCGGGTACGACGCGGCGCTGGCCGGCTACCGGGACCTGCTCGGGCTGGACCCAACCGGGCTGCGGGTGCGCGAGGTGGAGAACGGGGTGATCCCGATGACCGACGCGCCGTTCCCGGCCCGGCCCTCGCCCCGCGTGGTCCGGCTCGGTACGGCCGGTGGCGCGACCCGCCCCTCCACCGGCTTCACCTTCTCCGCCATGTACCGCCAGGCCGACCAGGTGGCCCGCGCCCTCGCGGCGGGTCGACCGCCGGTGCCTGCGGCGGCGTACCCGGCCCGGCACCGCTGGATGGACGCGGTGGCCCTGCGGGCGCTGGACCGGGGACGGGTGGGCGGTCCCGAGTTCTTCGACCGGCTCTTCGACCGCAACCCGGCCGAGCGGGTGCTGCGCTTCCTCGACGGCGTCACCACCCCGGCCGAGGAGGTCGCGATCATGAACTCCACCCGGCTGCTGCCGATGATCGCCGCCACCGCCGGTGACGCGGCGCACCGCGTCCGCGACCGGCTGCGCCCCACCCGGCCCGTGCCGGCCATCCCGGCCGCTGTGGTCGGCACCCCGGCGACGGGTTCCGCAGCGGGCGGTGGCGCACCACCCGGCTGACCTGCCGCCCGTTCCGGCGCGGCGGCCCCCGAGCGGGGAGTACGACGTCACCGCCCGGTAGGTTGCCGGGCATGGTGGACGCGGCGACCGGCAGAGGCGTGCAGATCTGGACCGACGGGGCATGCAGTGGTAACCCCGGGCCGGGCGGCTGGGGTGCGCTGCTGCGCTACGGCGACCACGAGCGGGAGCTGTGCGGCGGCGAGGCCACGCCCACCACCAACAACCGGATGGAGCTGATGGCGGCCATCCAGGCGCTGGAGAGCCTCAACCGGCCGGTCACCGTGGAGCTGCACACCGACAGCACGTACGTGCGCAACGGCATCACCAGCTGGTTGGCGTCCTGGAAGCGCAACGGTTGGCGGACCGCCGCGAAGCAGCCGGTGAAGAACGCCGACCTGTGGCAACGGCTGGAAGCGGCCTGCGAACGGCACGAGGTCACCTGGCTGTGGGTCAAGGGGCACAACGGTCATCCGGAGAACGAGCGGGCCGACGGGCTCGCCAACAAGGGCATGACCGAGGCACGGTCGGCCGCGACGGCCAGCCGCTGAGCCTGCGTCAGCGGGTAGCGTCCGGATGCCCGGGCATGCTCGATCCGCCGCCACTGCTGCCGGACGAACCGCCGGTCATTCCTGAGCTGTTGTCCTCGGTCACGATGTCCGGCCGTACGTCGGTGTCGTCCGGTGGTGGGACCTCGGTGTCCGCCTCGACCTGCACCAACGGCACCTGGCCGGCCTCGTCCTCGCTGTGCTGCGGGTCGCCCGGCAGCTCACCGTCCCGCTTTCGGTAGCCCACGCCGTGCCCCCCGTCGATGCCGGTCCGCGTCGGGCGCTGGCTACCCGGCGTCGTCACGGCCGAAACCTCGCGGTCAGCGGCGCCGGCTGCGGCGGGCGGGGGCGTTGGAGCGTGACGGCTGGCGTAGCGGGGTGAGCGGCAGCGCCGTCCAGTGCGGTGGCCGGGTGAGCGTCGCCGGCAGCCCGGTACGCGCGTCACCCCGGGCCGCGTCGAGCTGGGCCTGGTGCAGGAAGAGGGTGCTCCGCAGGTCGGCCCCGCGTAGGTCGGCCCCGCGCAGGTCCGCGCCGGTGACGTCGGTCAGGCTCAGGTCGGCCCCGCGCAGGTCGGCACCGAGCAGCAGCGCCCCGCGCAGGCTGGCCCGGCGCAGGTCGACGCCACGCAGGTCGGCACCGAGCAGGTGGGCGCCCCGGTGGTCGGCGCCCCCTGGGAGGCGGGCCGCGTCGCTGGCCCGGGCCAGCAGCGGGTTGACCCGGTCCCGATGCGCGGCGACGTCCACCGCGCGTAGCCGCGCCGGATCACCCTCGGTGAGCGTCACCGTGTCGGCGCGAGCGCGCTCCAGCTCACCGAGCAGGTCGGCCGGCGGGCGCAGCGCCACCGCCTCGGTGAGATACCAGAGCAGTTCGTGCAGCGGCCGCAGCACGGCGAACGCCTCGGCCATCGCCGGCAACGTCTCCGGTGCGTCCCGCCAGTCCCGCCCGCCGAAGGTGACCTGGGCGACCTGCTGACCGGCGCCGAAACAGTCGAACACCGTGCAGCCGGGAAACCCGCGTTGCCGCAGCTCGGTGTGGATGCCGCAGCGGTGGTCCGGGCGCAGGTTGGGGCAGGGCTGCCCGGCCGGTTTGTCGATGGCGAAGTCCGCCGACGCGGCGAAGGCGGGCACCACACAGCACAGCCCGAAGCAGCGCTCGCAGTCGGCGCGCAGCCGCGCCGACCCGGGCGGCGGTGCGGTGCTGGGTGACACGGGTGGCCCTCCTGGCGCTCGACGCGACGGCTCGCGGTGGCCACCATTGTCCCGCGCGTCGAGCCAGCCCGGTGGGTCGGGGTTCACCGTCCGTGTGTGTCGCCGGCCGCCGCGGAGCGAGGTGCCGGGGTACGGGGATCACCCGGCGCCGCGACCAGCCGGTAGATCTCCCGCTCCCCGTCGCCATGCCCGTACTTCTGGTCGAAGTGCCGCTCCACGACGGCGGCCCGTGTGCGGTCCCCGTCAGCCGGCTGGGCCAGGGCGAACACCGCCGGGGTCGACCCGGATGCGCGGGGCGGCAGCGCGGCTCGCACGGTCAGTGGGCCCCCGGTCACCCGGAACCCACGGCAGTCGACGTAGTGCTGCCCGTCCACCGTCACGTACGGCACCCGCACCTCGATCACGTCCGAGTTGTCGTGGCGCAGCGTGACGGTGACCGACCAGTACCGCTCCAGGTTGAGAGTGGCCTGCTCGTGCTCCCACAACTCCTCGAACCGGGCGTGCACGAACCCGCCCCACGGGCTGTCCATGTCCACCTCGAGCTGAGGCACGTTGAACGACAACTTCCCGATCGGGAAGAACGAGATCAGCGCCCGCCCGTCCCACTGGTAGAGCTGGATCGACGGGGACGCGTCGTAGAGCCGGACCTGCAACCGGTGCCGCAGCCGGGAGTCGAGGGCGTCGGAGAAGGCGGCCAGGTGGCGCAGGTTGGTGCGGATCTGCCGCGGCACGTCCACCCGCTGCCGCTCCAACTCCTCGGAGCGCTGCTGGGCGGCGGTGCAGTCCGGGTCGAGCAGGAGCAACTGCACCTGGGCGCCGTTGGCGAGCGCCGACCGCACCGCGGTCAGCGTCTCCTCGCGGTGTCGTTGCTCCAGCAGGATCGTCCAGGTGTCGAGGATGCGCACCCGGCGACCGGAGCGGTGCAGCCGCGTCACGAACGCCTGCTGGTCGAAGCTCAGGTGCTCCTGCACCCGCGCCTTGCGGGCCTCCTCGAACAGCGGGTCGAAGATGACGTACGAGATGGCCGCGAGCACCACGCTGGCACCCAGGTTGAGCAGCAGATCGCTGAGGAAGCCGCTGCTGAGCCAGGCGGCCACCAGCATGAGGCAGGCGACCAGGAGCAGCGGCCCTCCGACGACGAAGGCACGTCGTTGCCGGCCACCCCGACCAGCCCACACGGGCATCCGGTCTCCCTCCGCCGTCGGCCGACCCGGCCGCCGCCCACTGATCACCGGCATGCGGAGGATACGTGCCCGCTTTGCCGCGCGCCGTCCCGTTCGGGACCGCAGACCGATCCCGGCGTACCGTCGCCGGATGCGGATCACCCGATTCACCCACTCGTGCGTCCGGGTCGAGCACGACGGCGGGGTGCTGGTCGTCGACCCGGGGACGTGGAGCGAGCCGAGTGCCCTGGTCGGCGCGGACGCCGTCCTGGTCACCCACGAGCACACCGATCACGTGGACGTGTTGCGGCTCGCCGGCCTCGGCGTCCCGGTGTACGCCCCGGAGGGCGCCCGACTGCCGGATCTCGCCCCGCTGCCGGTGACCCGGGTCCGCGCGGGGCAGCGGTTCACCGCGGCCGGCATCGAGGTCAGCGCCCACGGTGGTCGGCATGCCGCGATCCACGAGGGACAGCCCGACTGCCCCAACCTCGGCTACCTGATCGGCGACGGGCTCTACCACCCGGGCGACGCGCTGCACGTGCCCGACGAGCCGGTGCGCACCCTGCTCGTCCCGGCTCAGGGGTCCTGGATGCGGTTGGGCGAGGCGATCCGGTTCGCCCGCGAGGTGGGGGCCGCCGCCGCGTACCCGATCCACGACGCGCAGCTCAACGAACGCGGCCTGGCCAGCGTCGCCGGCTGGTTCGCCGAGACGATCCCCGGTTACCGCCACCTCGTCCCCGGCGACACCGCCTGACGCGGCGCGAACGGACTTCCTATCGTTCGGTGAGGGCGAGCGTCACGCCGAGCGCGACGAACGTGCCGGCGACGGAGCGGCGCAGCCAGTCGGTGACCCGGGGCCGGGTCAGCACCCGGTCGCGGACCCGGGCCGCGAAGATGCCGTATCCGCTGAAGATCACGAAGGTGAGCAGCATGAACACCCCGCCGCAGGCGAGCATCGCGCGGGTCGAGCCCGGGGCGGCGGTGTCCACGAACTGCGGTAGGAACGCCACGAAGAACAGCGTCGGCTTCGGGTTGAGCAGGTTGACGAGCACCCCGGACACGATCACCCGGACCGCCGACTTGGGCGGGCTGTCGGTGGTGGCCGCGAAGGCGCTGCGGTCCCGTGCCGTCGACCAGCCCAGGTAGAGCAGGTACCCGACCCCGAGATACCTGACCACCTCGAACGCCGCCGCACTCGTCGACATCAGCGCGGCGAGCCCGGTCATTGCCGCCAGCAGGTGCGGCACCACGCCCACCGTGCAGGCGAACGCGGCCAGCACGCCGGCCCGTGCGCCCCGGGACAGCCCGGCGGCGAGGGTGAAGAACACCCCGGTGCCGGGAGTGACCACCACGATCAGCGTGGTGACCAGGAACGGGATGGTCATGGTCGTCCTCCGGGGAAGTTGGCGGGGCTGTCTCGTGCTCACTCTGCTGCCAGAATGGTCCGGTGAGCAGAGCCAAAGCGGAGGCACCCGAGAGGTCCATAACTGCTGGATCCGACTTTCTGCACCTGACCATCGCCGACGCGCCGCGCGGCGGGCGTGCCGACTGGCTTGCCGGCCGGCTGCGTCAGGCCATCGTCGACGGGCGCGTGCCGGTCGGTGACCGGCTGCCCGCCACCCGCGTGCTCGCCGCCGACCTCGGTGTCTCCCGGGGCGTGGTCACCGAGGCGTACCAGCGGTTGACCGAGGAGGGTCACCTGGCCGGGCGGGGCCGTGCCGGCACGGTGGTGGTGGCCGCACCGGGCACGCCGACACCACCCGTACCCGCCCCGGCCGCCGCGCCGAACCCGGCCGGGCTCTTCACGCCGGCACCGGACAGCGACATCTTCGAGGCGGTACGCGCAGCGAGCGCGACCATCGACCTGGCGCCCGGTGTGCCCGACCTGACCGCCTTTCCCCGCGCGGACTGGCTGCGCGCCGAACGGACCGTGCTGCGCCACCTCGCCGCGGCCGACTTCGGCTACGGCGACCCGTGTGGTGCGCCCGTGCTGCGACAGGCCGTCGCCGCCTGGCTGGCCCGCAATCGCGGCATCACCGTCGACCCGGTCGAGGTGATCGTCGTGGCCGGCGTGACGCAGGCGCTCGGGCTGCTCGCCCAGGCACTCGGCGCCGCCGGCATCAACCGGATCGCGGTCGAGGACCCGGGTTCCCTCGGCGTCCGGCAGCACCTGAACAACTGGCGCATGGACACCCCGCCGATCGGCGTTGACGACGCCGGGCTGCGGGTCGACGAGTTGGCCGCCAGTGGTGTGCCCGCCGTGATGCTCACCCCCGCGCACCAGTTCCCGACCGGCGTGGTGCTCGACGGCGACCGCCGCCGCCAGCTCGTCGCCTGGGCGCGGGCCGGCGGCCTGATCATCGAGGACGACTACGACGCCGAGCACCGCTACGACCGTCCCCCGGTGCCGGCGCTGCGTGGCCTGCTGCCCGAGCAGGTCTGCTACGCCGGCAGCGTCTCCAAACTGCTCGCCCCCGCGCTGCGGGTCGGCTGGCTACTCGTGCCGTCGCGCCTACGGGAGGCGGTGGTGGTCGCCAAGCGCAACGCCGACCTGGGCAACGCGGTGCTGCCGCAACTGGTGCTGGCGGAGCTGATGACCTCCGGGGCGTTCGAGAGGCATCTGCGGCTGCTGCGCCGCCGGCACATCCGTCGGCGGGACGCGATGATCGCCGCGCTGGCCCGGCACCTGCCCGACGCGACCGTGCACGGCGCCGCGGCCGGTCTGCATCTGATGATCACGCTGGACGACGCCGTGGTCGACACGGAGCTGGCGGCGGCGACGCTGGCGCGCGGAGTGAAGGTGCAACCGCTGTCCTGGCACTGCCAGCGGCCGTACCGACCGGGCCTCGTTCTCGGCTACGCGGCCCGTACGACGACCGAGATCGAGGAAGGTGTCATCGAGATCGCCGCCGCGCTCCGCGACCGCCGTCGGTTGGATGGCTGAGCGCGGTCGGGCTGGGGTCGCTCAGCCCAGGAACAGCTGGACGAGGACCAGCACGGCGAGCAGCGCCGGCCCGCGTGAACCCTGACGCAGCAAATCGACCGGGATCATCCCGAACGGCGTGTTGACCGTCGCGCCGCCGTAGTTGATCGGCGGGCGGGTGCCGGCCCGAAACGCGGCGAGCACCACTCCGAGGGCCAGCATCGGTGCCAGCGAGGCCGGCCCCGGGTCGACGGTCGGCAGGGTCAGCAACCACCACAGGCCCGCGCCGACCGCCGGCACCACCACGTGGATCCCCCGCAGCAGGGCGTCGCTTCCGCCGAGCGCCCGGCGCAGCCCGGGTGAGCGGCTGACCGACCGCAGGCCGCCGGTCAGCCGGTTGGCGGCGAGGTAGGCGAACACCACCTGCATGGCCCCGGCCAACCCGGGCAGGGCGAGCGCGGCAGCGTACTGGACCCCGATCAGCGCCGCCCAGATCAGCACGGCGCTCGGGTGGCGGCGCAGCCGGCGTACGTCGGCCTGCAACAGCACCCACCAGCCGGGGCCGGGCAGGAACCGGCGGCTGCGAACCCGGCCGATCCGGCGCCAGCGCCGGCTCTCCATCAGGCCGGTGAGCAGGCTGGGGTCCAGCAGGATCGTGGCCGTGGCGGCGGCGTTGGCGAACTGGGCGCCGGTGGTCAGCGTGGCGCGGTCGACCCGGGGCAGCGCGCGTACCGCGAGGAACGTGCCCACGACCGCGAGCGGCACCGCGACGGCGACCAGCGCGACGGTCGGCGTCGTCGCCGGCCGGGGCAGCCCGTCGCCGAAACGAGCGGCGAGCACCACCAGCGCGGTGACGGCGGCTGCCGCCACCAGCGGCGCCGTCCCGGCCAGGGCCGGCCACCGCCGGCCCGCCCGGCTGCTCTGGGCGACGACGCTGAGCGCCAGCGCGGCCGCACCCCACCCCGCACCGGCCGCGGCCGCCCAGCCCAGAGCCGCCGGGTCGCTCACACCGCCGAGCGCCGCCACGGCCACCCCGAGCAGCGCGGTGCCGGCGGCGGCGCCCACCAACAGGATGGCGAAGCGCGGCGCCAGCCAGGCCCGCCGGTCGACCGGCGCGCTGGTCGCCCAGCTCTGCGTGGCCGGCGTGACCAGCAGCGGGCCGAGCGCGCGCAGGCCACGCCAGGCGAGCCCGGCGCCGGCCAGCAGCGCGGCCACCGCCAACCACCACCGCACCCCCGGCTCAGCCTGCCCCACCGTGGGCGACTGAAGCATGTCGCGGCTGGCGCTGATCGCGAACCAGCCGTACATCCCCACGAACAGGACCATGACGTACGCGTCGCCCAGCACATCGCCGAGCGAGTGGTCATGGTGCCTGCTGCGGGCCTTGCGCAGGTGCGTACGCAGTTGCCGGGCGGTGGGCACCCCGCTCGGCGTGTCGGCGATCGTGGCCGGTGGGGCGGTCACCGGCCGATCTCGATGCGCTCGTCGACCACCGCGTCGATCAGCTCCGGGTCGTGCGAGGCCAGCAGCACGGCTGTACCGGCTTCACGTTCCCGAAGCAGCCGCTCGGCGAGCCACTGCCGCCCGCGTACGTCCAGCCGCTGCTCCGGCTCGTCCAGGATCAGCACCCGGCGTGGCCGTACGAAACACGACGCCAGCGCCAGCCGGCGGCGCTGCCCACTGGACAGGGTCACCGGCAGCTGGTCGCGGGCCTGCTCCAGACCCAGCTCGGCGAGGACCTCCTCGACCGGCTCGGCGTCACCCCCGTGGGCGTACGCGACCAGCTCCAGGTGCTCGACCACGGACAGGTCGGGGAAGAAATCGATGTCGTCCAGGGCGGCCGCCACCAGCGCCCGCACCTGCGGGTCGGTCTCGTCGGCCCGGCGGCCCTGCACCAGTACCTCGCCGGCGTCCGGCCGGTCGGCGCCGACGACACAGCGCAGCAGGGTGGTCTTGCCGCTGCCGTTGGGGCCCAGCACCACCGCGATCCGGCCCGCCTGGAGCGTGAAGCTCACGTCGTTGAGCACGACCAGGTCGCCGAAGTTGCGGCTGAGTCCCCGTACCGAGAGCGCGTCCACGATCACAGAGTCTCGCAGACCCGTGCCAGCGACCAACCGCAGCGACCTACGTCACGCGGTCGGTGGCGTCGTCCTCAAGTCGGGCGTCTGCGGCGGCCTGCCCCTGGCCGTCGGCGACCTCCTCGGCCACCGTCGCCGCGTCCGCCCAGTGCCGCCGCGCGTCGGCGTGGTCGCCCAGGGCCGCGCAGGCGTCACCCAGGTAGAGCAGAGTGCGCGCCAGCCCTGGAGTGGGCCTCGTCTCCTCGCGCAGCCGCCGGCTCTCGGCCAGCAGCTCGTACGCGGTGCGCGCCTGCCCCGGTGTGCTGCTCAGCAGTGTCGCCCCGGCGTTGAGCAGCGCCGTCGCCCGGCTGGTCGGGTCGTTGACCGACTCGTACTCGCGCAGCGCGGCCCGCCACGCCTGGGCGGCGTCCAGGTGCTCGCCGAGCGCCGCGTGCACGAGCACCAGGTTGGTCAGCGCCGCCGCGTACCCCCGCGCGTCACCCACCGACCGGAACGTGTTCGCCGCCCGCACCAGGTGGTGGTGCGCGGTGTCCAACTCGCCCCGGGCCAGCTGCGCCGCGCCGAGGCCCAGGTCGGTGAGGGCGTGCCCGGCACGGTCGGCCCCGGAGCGGTGCCGGCGGGACATCTCCAGGTGCTCCACCGCGTCGTCGAGCTGGCCCAGGTCGAGCAGGGCCAGGCCGAGGTTCATCCGAGCCTGGGCGGTGCCCCGACGCCCCCGTTCGTTCACCGCGAGGGTGAGCGCCGCCGCCGCGCCCTGCGGGTCGTGCCGCCGCCGCCGCAACACACCCAGCTCGTTGTGCGCCCACCCGGCGATCTCTGGTCGGTCGTCGGCGGTCGGGGTGGCCAGCACGGTACGGCAGACCTGCTCCCACTCGTCGAGCCGCTCGGCGTACGCCAGCCACCCGCACAGCGCCACGGCCAGCCGGAACCACCACCGGCGCACCCGGCGGGGCAGTGTCTCGGCCGCGCCGGCCGGCACCCGCACCACCGCCAGCAGCAGCTCCTGGTGCAGGTCGAACCAGCCGTACGGGTCGTCGTCGAGCGGTAGCGACCACTCCCGGTCCGGTGGGGAGCCGAGCATGGCCAGGTTGGCGGCGTGCCGTTCGGCCCGGCGGGCCAGGTGCCTCGTCAGGCGGGCCTGTGCGGCGACCCGGGCCCGGGCCGGATCCGCGTCGCGCAGGTGCAGTCGCGCACTGCCGGCGAGCAGGGGGCGGACCTCGTAGCGGTCACCGGGCGCGCCCACCACGAACGCCGCGGCAGCCAACTGGTCGAGCAGCGCGGTCACCCGCTCGGGGTGCCGCCCGGCGAGCGCGGCGATCGTCGGCCGGTCCACCGGGGCGGGGACCAACGACATCACCCTGTACAACCGGCGGGCCTCGCGGGTCAACGCCCAGTAGGCGGTGTCCCGTTCGGTGATCAGACGGGCGGCTGGCGAGACGGTGAGCCGCTGGTGTGGTGGCGTCTGCACGGCGCGACGCAGCGCGTCCAGCACGTCGGAGTGTCGCCAGCCGTGCTGCGCGGTGCGGTAACCGAGCGCGCGGACGGTGCGTGGCTGGCGCCCACACAGGTCGACGACCTCGCGTACCGCCGGGTCGGTGCGCGGGTCGGCGCGGCGGACCCGGGCGGCGGGCGCGGCCCCGCCCGCGGCGGCGAACAGCTCGACGGCCTCGGACGTGCCCGGCTCGGCGATCCAGTGTGCGACCACACCCTTCAGCCCGACCAGCGCCGGGCCGCCGGCGAGCAGCAGCCGGCAGGTACGCGCGGTGGGTGGCAGCAGCGACCGGACCTGCTCGGGACGGTCGACGTTGTCCAGCACCAGCAGGATCCTGCGACCGTCGAGTTGACCGCGCAGCGCGTCGGCGGCGGCGGCGAGCGCGTCCGGCCGGCCGGACGTCGGCGGCGCGGTGCCCAGGATCCGGGCCAGAGCGGTGAGCACCTGTCGGGCCGAGCGGGGTCGGCCCCGCGGCCGCAGGTCCAGGTAGTACTGCCCGTCCGGGAAGTCCTCCCGGCACCGGTTGGCGGCCTGCACGGCGCACGCGGAGGTGCCCACCGCACGCCGGCCCAGGACCGCCACCGCGTGCTCCCGGGCGAGCAATCCGAGGATCGCCTCGACGTGCTCGCCGCGACCGGTGAACTCGGCCGTGTAGGGCAGGGTGGGCGCGCCGGTGGTCGGTGCGGTGAGCACATCCGTCGGCTCGGGGTCGGAACCCCCGCCGGCCCGGCGGCGGCGCACCTCGTACACCAGGTAGCCGATGCCGCCGACGCCGCCGCCGACGACGGCCAGGGCGATGCCCGCCGGCCCGAGCACGCTGGCCGCCAGCTCGGAGAGCAGGTCGCTGGCCAGGTTGCTGACCACGCCGGCGACACCGCCGCCGACCAACCCGCCGATCCCGACCAGCGCCGGCCAGCGCGGGCTCCGGCGGGCGCCGCCCGGCCCGGTCACCGGACGCCCCCGGAGACGAGCCCGGCGACCAGGTGCCGCCGCGAGAGCACGACCAACACCACCGGCAGCACCGAGGCGAGCACCGAGCTGGCGGCCAACGCGCCACTGTTGCTCACGAAGCTGCGGGTCTGCTCGGCCAGGAACGGCCCGAGCGGTGACGCCTCCGGCCCGCCGAACAGCCGACCCACCACCAGGTCGTTCCAGACCTGGACGAACTCCAGCACCGAGACGGCCACCACCGCGGACAGGTTGTGCCGGGCCAACCGGCGCAGGGTGTGCCACCACCGGCGCCCGCCCAGCCGGGCGTCGCGTACCTGCTCGGCCGGCAGGTCGGCGAACGCGTTGCGCAGCACCAGCACCGCGAACGGCACGCCCAGCGCGATGTGCACCAGGGCCAGGCCCTGGGCCGTACCGGAGGAGAGCACCAGACCCAGCACCTCGTTGACCGGCCCGGCGATGACCTGGACCGGCACGACGCTGGCCGCCAGCAACAGCAGCCCGGTGGCCTGCGCGGCCGGCCCGGTCAACCAGGCCAGCGGGTACGCGGCCAGCAGCGCGACCACCACCACCGTGGCGGTCACCGCGGTGGCCAGGAGCAGCGTGAAGCCCAGCGTGTGCCACAGCTCCGTTCCGGTGATCACGTCGCGGTAGGACTCGTCATCCGGTGGCGCCGACCACCAGCCGCGCGCGGCGGCGTCCACCCTTCCGTGTGCCGACGTGGCGACCAACACCGCCAGCGGCACCAGCCACGCGACCGCGGCACCCGCCGCGAGCAGCCGGAACACCCGCCGGGGCGGGGCGACGGGGCCGGGCTCCGGGGCCGCCTCGGCGTGCGGCGGGGGCCAGGCCTGCCGGACGAACAGCGCGGCCACCATCATCCCGCCGATGACCGCCACCAGCCACACCACGCCGAGCGCGGCGCCCTCGCCGGTGGTGGTGCCACCCGACGTCTGCCAGATCCGTAACGCGAGCACGGAGGCGTCGTCGCGGACCGAGCCGGGGGTCATCACCAGGATCAGGTCGAACGTGCGGCTGGTGCCGACCGCCACCAACGCGAAGACCACCGCGGTCGTCCGCAGCAGCAGTGGCCGCCACTGCGCGTCCCACAGCACATGTCGGCGCCGGCCGCCGTAGGCGCGGACCGCGTCGGCGAGACTCGGCGGCACCGCGTCCAGCGCGGAGCGGAAGACCAGCACGGCCAACCCCACCCAGGCCCAGACGAACGCCGACATCAGCGCGACGGTGACCAGCCCTGGCCCGAGCAGCTGCGGCGCGTCGTCGGCTGAGCGGCCGGTGAGCCGGGTCGCGACCAGGGTGGCCAGCCCTCGGCTCGGATCCGGGTCGTACATCAGCCGGAAGGTGACCCCGGTGACGACCAGCGGCAACGCCACCGGCACCAGGAGGATCAACCGGACCAGGCCGCCCTCCTGGGAGCGGCGCGACGCGACGGCGAGCAGATAACCCAGTGCCGTCACCACCGCCGGCACCAGCAGTGCCCAGAGGACCGTCCGGCCGACCACCGCGCCGGTGCCCGGCGCGGCGAGCGCGGTCCGGAAGTGCGCCGCGCCGACCCAGAGACCGTCAGTGGTGACGCTGGCGTGGATGGTCCGGAGCACCGGCCACAGCACCAACCCACCGAGCAGCACCGCGGCCGGCAGCAGCAGTGCCGAGGTCGCCCCCGCCGCCGGATACGCCCGGCCCCGCCGGGGCGGCCCGACGTCGTCGAGGACCGCCAGCTCGCCGAGGACCCGCACCTGACTCATCGGCCGCCACCCGCGCTGCGGGCCGCCGCGGCGAGCTGACCGGTGGCGCGGCGGATCGCCTCGTTGGCCCCGACCCCGTCGGTGACGTCGGCGAAGAAGCCCTGCATGATCCGCCAGATGCCGACACCGTCCGAGCCGGTGAACGCGCCGGGCAACTGGTCGGAGAGGTCGAAACGCAGAGTGCCCGGGGCCCGCATCTCCTCGACGAGTCTCCGACCGACCTGGTCCGTGTAGCTGTCGATCGAGACGTTGGTGTTGGGCGACAGGTAGCCGCCAGCGCGTAGCCAGGGCTGGAACGAGTCGGCCCTGGTGAGCCACTCGATCAGCTCGACCCCGCCCCGCGCGTCGGCGAACACCACCGCCGCGTCCCCGCCGACGATCAGTGGGCGGCCGCCCGGCTGGGCGCCCGGGAACGGGAACGTGGTCGGTGCCTGCGGGCCGCGCTGGAACGGACCGACGACGTCAGCGGTGAAGTCGGCCCCGACGAGCATCACCGCCCGCCGGGCGTACACCACCTGAATCACGGACTCCTCGTACTGGGTGAGCAGGGCGCGACGGCCGCCGCCGAGGAACGCGCCGTCGACGCTCCAGAGCTCGGCGAGCCGGTCCAGGGCGTCGCGTACGGCCCTGCCCTGCCAGTCGGCGTACGGCCCGGCGAGGGTGTTGTAGTCGTCGGGCGCCACGTCGGCCAGAACGTTCTCGAACCAGTCGGTCAGCACCCAGCCGTCCGCGGCGCCGATGGCCAGGGGAGCCGGGCCGCCGTTGCGCCGAGCGAGCGCGCCGAGCCGGCGGGTCATCGCGACCAGCTCGTCCCAGGTGGCCGGCGGCTCGGGCAACATGGACCGCAGGCGCCAGACCAGTGACTTGTGCGCCGCCTTCACCCAGACGCCGTAGCGCTGCCCCTCGGCGGTCAGCAGATCGCCCAGCTCGTCGGGCACGGAGTACTCGGCGGACGGACGCACCGGGCTCAGCCAACCGCGCTGGGCATACTCGGTGACCAGGCCGGGGCGGGGCAGGATCGCGACGTCCGGGCTGGTGCCGGCGAGGTGCCGGGCCCGCAGGAACGCGTCGATGTCGTTGCCGGCGCTGACCACCTGCACCGGGGCGGGATAGCCGGCGACAACCTGGCGGAACCGGTCCAACTCGCTGGTGCTCCAGACCACCGCGACCTGCACCGACCGGGCCCCGCCGGAGCAGCCGGCGGCCAGGGCGGTGGTGCCCGCGGCGGCGGCGCGCAGCAGGCTACGGCGACTCAGCCGGGCGGTCGTCGTCATCGGGTCACCCCGGTCGGCTCGGTGACCAACTCGTGCCGCAGTGGAATCTCGGCCAGGGTGGCCGGGTCGGAGGTGCAGACCAGCACCGCCACCCCCGGGGCATCCGGTGGGGAGAGCCGGGGCATCAGGTCACCGAGACGGCTGTCGCCCGCCGAACCGGCCGGCAGGTCGACCACGAGGACCTCGGGCAGGCAGGCCGCCGCCCGGGCGAGCGCCACCCGGAACCGCTGCGCGGCGGAGATCTGGTGCGGCAGCAGGGTGAGGGAGAGCGCCAGCTCGAGCCGGTCGACCACCGTGGCCGTCCAGTCGTTGGCCACCTCGTGCACCCGTTCGCGCTTGCGCTGGCCGTACTCGATGTTGCGGCGCACGGTGAGTTGCGGAAGGAGCGCGCCACCGGCGGGCACGTAACCGATCTGCCGGCGCGGCGGCGGTAGGGCGGTGACGTCCCGGTCGCCGACCAGGATGCGACCGGTCACCGGGGCGGCGAGCCCGGCCAGCACCCGGGCGACCGCGGTGCCGAAGCGGGGTGGGGCCACCAGGGCGGCGAGCGTGCCGGCGGGAACGTCGAGGGTCACCGGCCCGGTGCCGGGGACGGCGACCAGTGCGCGTAGCCGTAACGTGAGCCTCACCTCCGGTGACCGCTGGTGCCCGTCCCAGGGTGGCACACGACGGCGACAATCGATGCCCGCGTGCGCCTCCACTGTGGAGATGTGAGGGCTGCTCAGTCGGGGGCGTAGAGCGCGGCAAGTCCGGCCGCCGTGGCGGTCAGGCGTTCGCGCAGCGCCACCGGGGCGAGCACCTCGACGTCGGCGCCGAGGCGCAGCAGCTCACCGTGGGCGTGGGTGAGCGACTCGATCGGCAGCACCGCGGTCACCCAGCCTCGCGCGTCCGGTGACCCGGCGCTGGCGTCCATCGCGGTCACCACCGGATCGCTGCCGATCTCCCGCAGCCGCTGGCGACCGCCGGGGGAGAGCCGAACAGTGGCCTCGTCGCGGTGCAGCCGGGCCCGGAACTGCACCACGTGCGCCCGCCACCAGGCCGGCAGGTCGAAGTCGGCGGGTCGGTCGAACTCCTGTGCCAGCGGCGTCAGCGCGAGGATCTGGTTGACCCGGTAGGTGGCCGGCGCGTTCCGGCCGGGCTGGTCGGCGACCACATACCACCGGCCACCCTTGAGCACGAGGCCGTACGGCTCCAGCACCCGGGTCACCTCGCCGTTCCAGCCGCGGTAGCGCACCTCGATGCGGTGCTGCCGCCAGACGGCCTCGGCCGTGCGGGCCAGCTCGGGGGAGGCGTCGCCGTCGGCGTACCAGCCGGGGGTGTCCAGGTGGAAGCGTTGCTGGAGCTGCGACGCCCGGTCGCGCAGCGGCGCGGGGAGCGCGGCGTGCAGCTTGAGTTGCAGCGCGGCCACCACGTCGCCGTAGCCCAACTCGTCGGCGGGGCCCGGCAGCCCGGCCAGGAAGAGCCGGTCGGCCTCGTCGGCGGTCAGCCCGGTCAGTCGGGTTCGCCAGCCGTCGACCAGTTGGTAGCCACCAGCGTGCCCGGCCTCTCCGTACAGCGGGATGCCGGCGGCGTGCAGCGACTCCACGTCCCGGTAGATGGTGCGCGGGGAGACGGCCAACCGGTCGGCGAGTTGCGCGGCGGTCAGCCGGCCGTGCGACTGGAGCAACAGCAGGACGGAAAGAAGTCGACTGGCCCGCACTTCACTGACACTAGCTGTCAGGGGAGCGGTCGTACCGTCCCGGCATGGCTTTTCGCGACAAGGAACTGAGAACGCCGGGACCGATCATGGTGGACGGGCGACAGCTCAAGCGCTACCACATCGACCAGCCCGAACGGCCGATCGAACCCGAGGTGGAGAAGGCCGCGTACGACCTGCTGCCCGCGCTGCTGGCCGACGTCGTCGACGACGGCACCCCGGCCGCCGGATGGGTGGTGCTGCACCGGGGCGCGGACACCGGCGCATACCTGCTCGCGTACACCTGGGTGTGGGACAACGCGGTGGAGGTCCGCATCGCGGCGGCCGGGCAGCCGGCACTGGACTGCCCGGACCTCGACCCGACACACTTCGTCGAGCTGCGCCGCCCCGCCGTGGGGTGCGTGTGGGAGCTGGCGGTGCTGGAGCACGAGCGGGCCGCCTGGGTCCGGCACATGCTGCTGCCGGAGAGCCCCGATCTGACCAATTATCTGCACGACTCGCGAGCGGAAGGGCCGGTGGGCCGCTGATGGGCGACTTCGACTTTTTCAAGGGCACCTGGAACGTCGTGAACCGGCGGCTGCGCAAGCGGCTGGTGGGCTCCGACGAATGGGAGGAGTTTCCGGGGGTGTCGCTCGCGCACGGCTTCTTCGGCGGCGGCGGCCACTTCGACGAGATCACCTTCCCGACCAAGGGCTCCTCCGGCGCCACGATCCGGATCTTCGACCCGGCGCGCGAGGAGTGGTCGATCTACTGGATGAACAGCGACGACGGAGTCCTGGAGCAGCCGCCGATGGTGGGCCGCTTCGTCGACGGTGTGGGCCGCTTCTACGCCGACGACCAGCACGAGGGGCGGCCGGTCCGGTGCCGGTTCATCTGGTCGGACATCAGCGCGACCACCGCACGCTGGGAGCAGGCGTTCTCCACCGACGGTGAGCAGACCTGGGAGACCAACTGGATCATGATCTTCACCCGAGCGTCCGACCAGCTCAGCGAGACGGCCGCAGTGGTGCCGCGGTAGCTTCCGACCATCCGGGTGCGGTGTTAGTGTCCGTCCACCGCCCCGGATGGAGGAACGCCGATGGCCTCCGACCACGTCGACGTGCTCATCGTCGGAGCCGGCCTGTCCGGCATCGGCGCTGCCTGCCACCTGCGCCGCGACTGCCCCGACAAGGCGTTCGCGGTGCTCGAGGCGCGGGACGCCATCGGCGGCACCTGGGACCTGTTCCGCTACCCGGGCATCCGCTCCGACTCGGACATGTTCACCCTCGGCTACTCGTTCAAGCCGTGGACCGCCCCGAAGGCCATCGCCGACGGTACGACCATCCGCGAGTACGTCCGGGAGACCGCCCGGGAGTACGACGTGCAGCGGCACATCCGCTTCGGCCACCGGGTGCTACGCGCCGACTGGGACAGCGCCAGCGCCCGGTGGACGGTGCACGCCCAGCGCACCGACACCGCCGAGACCGTGGTGCTGACCTGCTCGTTCCTCTTTGCCTGCGCCGGCTACTACCGCTACGACGAGGGTTACACCCCACCCCTGCCCGGTGTCGACGCGTACGCCGGGCGGGTGGTGCACCCGCAGCACTGGCCCGACGACCTCGACCACAGCGGCAAACGGGTGGTGGTGATCGGCAGCGGCGCCACCGCGGTCACCCTGGTGCCGGCGATGGCACAGCGGGCCGCTCACGTGACCATGCTCCAGCGCTCACCCACGTACGTCATGGCACTGCCCTCGCGTGACCGGCTGGCCGACGCGCTGCGGCGCCGGCTGCCGGCGCAGGCCGCGTATCCGATGGTGCGCTGGAAGAACGTGCTGCTGTCGACCGTCAACTTCCAGCTCAGCCGGCGTGCGCCCGGCCTGGTGAAACGGATGCTGCGCCGGGCCGCGCGGGGCCGGCTCCCGGTGGGGTACGACATCGACCGGCACTTCGCACCCCGCTACGACCCATGGGACCAGCGGCTGTGCGTGGCACCCGACGGTGACCTGTTCACGGCCGTCCAGCAGGGCACCGCCTCGGTGGTCACCGACACCATCGACACGTTCACCGCGCACGGTGTCCGGCTGACCTCCGGCACCGAGTTGCCCGCCGACATCGTGGTCACCGCGACCGGGCTCAACCTGCTCGCCCTCGGTGGCCTGACGCTGCGCGTCGACGGCACCGACGTCGACCTCGCGAGCACCGTCGCCTACAAGGGCATGATGCTCTCCGGCGTGCCGAACTTCGCCCTGACCATCGGCTACACCAACGCGTCGTGGACGCTCAAGGCCGACCTGGTCGCCGGCTACGTCTGTCGGCTGCTGCGTCACCTGGACCGCACCGGTCAGCAGGTCGTCACCCCGCTCCCACCGCCCGGCGCCGAGCGGGTGCCGCTCATCGACCTCCGCGCCGGCTACGTGTTGCGCGCCGTCGACGCGCTGCCCAAGCAGGGTGCGACCACGCCGTGGCGGCTGCACCAGAACTACCCCCGCGACGTGCTGCTGATGCGGCACGGCCGGCTCACCGACGAGGGTGTGCGGTTCACCCGCGCTGGCGAGGTGGCCGCGTCCGGGAACACCACGCATCCCGTCTCATTCGATCGTCGGTAACGGCCAGGAGAGGAGCACCGATCGTGCAGAGGTTCGAGTTCACCGGCGCTACGGCTGTGGTCACCGGCGCGGCCAGTGGCATCGGTGCGGCGCTGGCGCACGCGCTGGCCCGCCGGGGCAGCGACCTGGTTCTGCTGGACCGCGACGCCGAGCGGCTGGACGCGGTCGCCGCGGCGATCCGCGCCGACCACCCGGGCCGTCAGGTGCACACGCACCTGGTGGATCTCGCCGACGTGACGGCCACCGCGCGGGTCGCCGCGGAGATCGGCCAGCGGCACCCGCGTGTACGACTGCTGGTGAACAACGCCGGTGTCGGCCTCGGCGGTCGGTTCGACCAGGTGACGTTCGACGAGTTCAGCTGGGTGATCGACATCAACTTCCGGGCCGTGGTGCAGCTGACCCACGCGCTGCTGCCCGCCCTCAAGGCGGAGCCGAACGCGCATCTGGTCAACGTCTCCAGCCTGTTCGGGCTGATCGCGCCGGCCGGGCAGACCGCCTACTCGGCGAGCAAGTTCGCCGTGCGTGGCTTCACCGAGGCGCTGCGCCACGAGTTGGTCGACGACGGCATCGGGGTGACCTCGGTGCACCCCGGCGGGATCCGCACCCGCATCACCGACAACGCCCGGATCGGCAGTGGCGTCTCGCACGAGGAGTACGCGGCCGGCCGGGCGCAGTTCGAGAAGCTGCTCACCATCGCGCCCGAACGGGCGGCCGAGGTGATCCTGCGCGGCGTCGAGCGGCGTCGCGGCCGGGTGCTGATCGGCTGGTCGGCGAAGCTGCCCGACCTGCTGGCCCGGGTCCTGCCGGCCTCGTACAACCGGCTGTTGGTCACCGGCCTGAACCGGGGCGTCGTCCGTCCGGCGCCGCCCACCCCCGGCGTGCCCGCGCAACGCGCCGACGCCGTTGACCCTGCCCGCGAGGTGGCGTGAGTGGCGGCGCGGTCACGCCGGCCCGACGTCGCGGCGGCGCAACAGCACCGTCAGCGTCACGAGGGCGACCAGCAGCGCCGCTAGCAGGAACACCGGTGCCGGGCCGAGCGGCGCGAACAGCGCCAGCAGCGCGACGACCGGGAAGGCGACGACCACCGCGCCGTGCTGCTGCCGGCGTACGTGCAGCACCCAGACCGTGAGCAGGAAGACCGCGATCGGGACGGCGACCGCGTACCCGGCGGTCGTCTCGGAGAGGTGCGCGAGGTGCCGCTCGACGTCCACCGACACGCCCAGGCCGGCGCCGATCGCGGCGATCGCCGCGAAGACCAGATAGTGGCCATAACCCCAGATCAGGGAGTACGGCAGCCGGTCGGGTGCCTCGACCGGCCGATCGAAGTAGAGCCACCAGAGCGCAAACACGATGACCGCGCCGGCCGCGGCGAGTGACCAGAGGCCGTGCTCTCCGGCGTCGAGCCCGGTCTGGATCGCCATCGAGATGGCCAGGACCGCCTCGCCGAGCACGATCAGAGTGAAAAGCCCGTACCGCTCGGTGATGTGCTGGGGATGCCACGGGGTCATGCCGGGACGTTCGGCCACCGCAGGCACCAGCAGGTCGGCCAGCCCCAGCAGCACGAACGACGCGAGGCCCCACTCGGCGGGCAGCAACAGCCGCAGCAGCCACCCGATCTGCACCACGGTCACGCCGATCGCGTAGCGGCCCGCCGCCGCACGGTGCCTGGGGTCGCCGACGGCCGCTCGGGTCCAGTGCACGACGGCAGCCAACCGCATCACCACGTACCCGTAGGTGATCACGGTGAAGTCGCCGTCGGTGAAGGCGCGCGGCACCCCGGCTGCCAGGATCAACGCTCCGGAGATCTGCACCAGGGTGGTGATCCGGTAGACGTCGTCGTCGGTGTCGTAGGCCGAGGCGAACCAGGTGAAGTTCATCCACGACCACCAGATCGCGAAGAACACCATGACGTAGCTGGTCGCCGCGTGGCCGAGGTGGCCCTCGGCGACGTCGTGGTGCAGGCTACTGGCCGCCTGCGCCACGGCCACCACGAAACAGAGGTCGAAGAAGAGCTCCAGCGGGGTGGCCGCGCGGTGCGGCTCGTCGCGGCGACGGGGCCTCATCGGCCGGTAGAACGGCCGCACCGAACGAGGTTGGGTCACCGCAGCTCCTCGGGCCGCCCGCCGGGTCAGCCGCGCCGACGGCCGTGGGTCAGGCCCTCCAACACCAGGGTCAGCCCGGCGCCGACCAGCCAGACGTCCTTGGCGAGCCCCGCGCCCTGCTGGGTCGGGCGTATGCTGCCCGGCTCCCGCATCCCCGGCGTCTTCAGGTAGAGCTGCACCAGACCCGCGCCGAACGCGGTCAGGCCGAGCCCGACCAGGGGCGCCGGGACGAACGGCGCGAGCAGCGCGGCCCCCAGCGCGATCTCGGAGTACGACAGCAGCTTGGCGAAGCGCCCCGGCTCCAGTTGCCCGAGCTGGGGCATGGCGGCGACCGCCATCCCGTGCATGCCCTCCGCGGCGGCGCCCTCCAGGTTTCGCTTGCCCAGACCCGAGTTGAGGAAGTACGCGCCGATGCTGAGCCGCAGCGGCAGATGCGCGAGTTTCATGGTCACTCCCGATGGCCGTGGTCGAATGCGGCCCGCGTACCCCGGACTGTCCGCGATAACCGCCGGCCCGGGTGGGCTGGCTGTGCTGGTCGCGGTAGGTTCGCCGGGGGCCCATCGCCGAGCCCGTGGCATACTCGCCCGCCCGGCAACCGGCCCTGCCGCAGACCACCAGCAGGAGGCGAAGTGAGCCAGGAAGTCCGGGGAGTCATCTCCCGCAGCAAGGGCGCGCCGGTCGAGGTCACCACCATCGTGGTGCCCGATCCCGGCCCCGGTGAGGCCATCGTCCGAATCCAGTCCTGCGGCGTCTGCCACACCGACCTGCACTACCGCGAGGGTGGCATCAACGACGACTACCCGTTCCTGCTCGGCCACGAGGCGGCGGGCATCGTCGAGCAGGTGGGGGAGGGCGTCACCGACGTCGCCCCGGGTGATTTCGTGGTCCTCAACTGGCGCGCGGTCTGCGGCGTCTGTCGCGCCTGCCGCCGGGGTCGCCCCTGGTACTGCTTCAACACCCACAACGCCAAGCAGCGGATGACCCTGACCGACGGCACCGAGCTCGCCCCGGCGCTGGGCATCGGCGCCTTCGCCGAGAAGACCCTGGTGCATGCCGGGCAGTGCACGAAGGTGGACCCGGCTGCCCGACCCGCTGCCGTGGGTCTGCTCGGCTGCGGGGTGATGGCCGGGCTGGGCGCGGCGATGAACACCGGCAACGTCACCCGTGGCGACTCGGTCGCGGTGATCGGCTGCGGCGGTGTCGGGGACGCGGCGGTCGCCGGCGCGGCCCTCGCTGGTGCCACGACGATCGTCGCGGTGGACACCGACAGCCGGAAGCTGGACTGGGCCCGCAAGTTCGGCGCCACCCACACCGTGAACGCCTCCGAGACCGACCCGGTCGAGGCGATCCGTGCCGCCACCGGTGGCTTCGGCGCCGACGTGGTGATCGACGCGGTGGGCCGACCGGAGACCTGGAAGCAGGCGTTCTACGCCCGGGACCTGGCCGGCACTGTGGTGCTGGTCGGCGTACCCACCCCGCAGATGCAGATCGAGCTTCCGCTGCTGGACGTCTTCGGGCGCGGCGGTGCCCTCAAGTCCAGCTGGTACGGCGACTGCCTGCCCAGCCGGGACTTCCCGATGCTCACCGAGCTGTACCTTCAGGGTCGACTCGACCTGGACGCGTTCGTCACCGAGGAGATCGCGCTCGACCAGGTCGAGAACGCGTTCGCCCGGATGCACCACGGCGACGTGCTCCGCTCGGTGGTGGTGTTCCCGTGACCGCCTGGATCGACCGCGCGGTCACTGCGGGCACGTTCTCCCTGGACGGGCAGACGTTCGACGTGGACAACAATGTCTGGGTCATCGGCGACGACAGCGAGTGTGTCGTCCTGGACGCGCCACACGACGTTGCCGCGATCCTCGCCCTGGTGGGCGAACGGCAGGTTCGGGCGATCCTGGCCACCCACGCCCACGACGATCACGTCCGGGTGGCACCGGAGCTGGCCGAGGCCACCGGGGCGCCGGTGCTGCTGCACGCCGCCGATCGGGTCCTCTGGGACATGGTCCACCCGCACCTGCCGCCGCACGGCGAGCTGCACGACGGGCAGAGCATCGAGGTGGCCGGCACCGAGCTGCGGGTGCTGCACACCCCGGGGCACAGTCCCGGCGCGTGCAGCTTCCACGCCCCGGACCTGGGCGTGGTGTTCACCGGCGACACGCTCTTCGCCGGCGGTCCGGGCGCGACCGGCCGCTCGTACAGCGACTTCGAGACCATCGTCCGGTCGATCCGCACCCGCCTGCTCACCCTGCCGGCGGAGACGATCGTGCACACCGGCCACGGCGACGACACGACGATCGGCGCGGAGGCTCCGCACCTGGAGGAGTGGCTGGCCCGCGGCCACTGAACCAGGTCGGCCTGACTGCGCGCGGTCGACGGGCTCAGCGCTCGTCGACCGCGCCCAGCACCGGCTTGACGTCCAGGACCGGGGTGCCGTCGAGGGCCTCCAGGTCGGCCACCTCAACGCGCAGGCCGTCCACCCCCAGGACCCGCACCCGGTGCAGCCCGATCGGGTTGGGCCGGTGCGGCGAGCGTGTGCTGAACACCCCGGTCTCCGGCCGGCTCTCGTCGCCGCGGGGGTGCACCGCCAGCACGTCGCGCCGGGCGCGGTCCAACCACGTCAGCACCAGGAGCTCCGCGCCGACCCGCAGGTCGCGTAGGGCCCGTTCGACCTGCGGGTCGAAGTCCAACCACGCCGTCGGCGCCCCCTCGTCGCCCTGCCGTGGCGCGCTCGACGCGTCGGTCAGCGGCGAGACGACCCGGCCGACCGGCTGCAACAGGTACGTGTCACCGTTCGCTGCCTCGACCACGGGTCGCTCCCTTCTCGACGGTCCCAATCTAGCCCCGCCGCGACGCTAGGATCCCGCTCATGGTCACCGACTCGCCCGCCCCCGTTGTCCGTCAGTTGCGCCTCGTGGTGGAGGCAGAAGACCACGAGGCCGCCGTCGCGTTCTTCCGCGACGCACTCGGCCTGCCCGAGGAGGCGGCGTTCAGCGGCGACGGGGACGCCCGAGTGGTGATCCTGGACGCGGGCCGAGCCACCCTGGAGATCGCCAACCCGGCGCAGAAACGCATGATCGACGAGGTCGAGGTGGGTCGACAGGTCGCACCCCGTATCCGGGTGGCCTTCGAGGTGGACGACGCCGCGGCGACCACCGCCCGACTTGTCGCCGCCGGGGCGAGCGAGATCGCGCCGCCGACGCGGACGCCCTGGCAGTCGCTCAACTCCCGCCTCGACGCCCCCGCCGGCCTCCAGATCACCGTCTTCGAGGAGCTGCGTACGCCGGACGAGCGGGCTGGTGGTGCGGACCGCTCCGGCGCCGGACGTGACGACGAGAGCTGAGCCGGGCGGGCTCCGGGCCGCGGTTCTCAACGCGGCGCAGACGGCGGCGCTGGCGTACGTGCGGTCGATTGCCGTGGCCGAGCGTCCCGCCGCCCTTGCCGCCATGGCCCGGGAACTCGCCGACGCCGACGTCGGCGACCGGCCCGAGCGGTTGCTCGCCGCGGTTGTCCACCATGCTCGGCTCACCGTCAACTTCCATCCCGACCGGTTGGGCGCGGACGGGCGGACCGTCGCCGCCGCACTGGCCGACGACGGGGCGTACCGCAGTCAGTTCGTCACGGGCATCTCCAACGGCGGGCTCACCGCGTACCCCGGTGGCGACCGGGACCGCTGGGAGCGCCGGATGTTCGGCGGCGCGTACCAGCGGCCCGAAGTGACGCCGGCGGAGCGGCCCACGTACGGCGGCCTGAACCTGCTCGACCACCCGGACGGCGCCTGCCCACGTTTTGGCTCCTGCCACCTGCGGCTGCGCCCCGCGGTGCTGGCTCGGGCCACGTTCTGCCTCGGCGACAGCCACCTCGGCCCCCGTACGGTGGGCACCTCCGACGCGTTCGAAGCGATGTTCGCCGGGCTCCTGGCCAGCACCGTCGCCACCGGCGAATGCCTGGGACGCGCCGGGACTGGCGTCGGCACCCTGGTCCGGACGGTGCTGAACGCGCCGTCCACGCCGCCCACGGTCGGACGTGCTCTGGACGACTACGTGGAGGCCCAGATCCACGGCACTCTCGACCTCGCCCGAGACGTCGAGGAGTTGGTGGTGGACCCGTCCTTCGCCGGCACCTCGACCGGCGTGACCCTGGAACTGATCGCCGAGCGGTACGGTTTTCCGCTGCGCTGGCACCCCGGCTTTGTGCTGCCGGTCGACCGGGTCGATCCGGTGTTTCGCGGCCCAGAGATCCCGGTGCTGGCGGCCCGGCTGCACCGGGAGTTCGCCCGGCCGGGCGAGCCGGTGGACGCGGCACTGATCGGTCGTGCGGCGGCCTCGGTGGTCGCCGAGCCGGAGCGGTGGGCGGACCGGGGCCCGATCGCGGACACCCTGCAGCACCTCAAGCAGCTCTGGCACGTTCTCGTCCGATACGGCGAACCACACGGCAACCTCACCCACCGTGCCATTCCAGACGCTCGCTGACAGTAAGGCGAAGTTGCTCGACGCCCCTGTTCGCGACCGCCCAGGCCACCCTGCTCGGCCCCTTTGCTCTGCTTCAGCGGAGGCAACACGGCCCCTGAGCTGCGGATGGGCGATTTCGACCAGTCATTGAGGTTTCCGACCGCCGTCACGTTCCGCAACTGTTGCCTGGGCTGAAGCAGAGCAAAGGCTGCTGGGTGTGCATGGCCCTCCGCTCCGAAGAGCACCCTCCGTCACCGTCGTAGGGCGTCGTCGGCCACCGGCCGGCCTGTCCGATTCGCCGAGCGTGAGCGGGGTCGCACTTCGCTGGGCTCGGGCATTTCCGGAATGCCCGACACGTGAACCTGGTTGTGTCCCCCGTACCGCCGGAGCCCAAACTCTTTCCTGCGGTCATCTCCCGAGGAGTGTTCACCCCGGAGCGCTCCGCACGATCGAAAGGGCAACCATCGTGAAGGTCGACTTCACTCGATGGCTCCCCGCCATCGCTAAGGATTCGTACCGCAAGACCGCTCTGAGCGTTGTGGGTGTGGCCGCCCTCGGTGGTCTGGCGCTCGCGCCGACCGCGGTCGCCGCCCCGGTCACCTCCGGGCCGCACCAGGGCGCCGTCGCCGCCATCGACCGCGCCACCGGCAAGGCCCCCACCACGGCCCGCCAGGAGGACCAGCCCGTCGAGTCCGGGCTGACCACCGGCTCCGCCACCGGCAAGCCGCCGGCGGGCAAGCCGACCCGCGACCAGCTGATTCCGCACGGCATCGAAGGCGCACAGTCGCGCGTTCCGCTCGACGACGCGCAGCTCGCCAACGCCCGGGCGATCGTCGACGCCGCCAGGAAGACCGGCGTCGGTGACCGGGGCGCGGTGATCGGCGTCGCCACCTCGCTGCAGGAGTCGAAGCTGTACAACCTCGGCCACCTCGGCGCGTACAACGACCACGACTCGCAGGGCCTGTTCCAGCAGCGACCGTCGTCCGGTTGGGGCACGCCCAACCAGATCACCGACCCGGAGTACGCCGCCACGGCGTTCTTCACCGCACTCAAGAACGTCGGCGGCTGGCAGGACCTGCCGCTGACCGCCGCCGCGCAGACCGTCCAGGTCTCCGCCTTCCCCTACGCGTACGCGCAGTGGGAGGAGCAGGCGGCGGACATCGTCCAGCAGATCTGGTGACACCCGCACACAACGCCGGCCGGCCCCCTTTCCGGGAGCCGGCCGGTGTCGTTGTGTCCGCGTACCTCAGCAGGCGGGGTAGAGGCGGCGGGTGCCGACGCCAGCGGCGTACGCGTCCCGGTCGCTGAACCGGCAGCCATAGTCGGGTCGGGCCACCACCGCCGGGTCGGTCACGTTGTCGCCGGCCGGGCGCTTGCCGGTGCGTACCCAGGACACGAGGTCATCCCAGGCGGCGCCGGCCTCGGCCGGGGTGAACTCGCAGTGCTGCGTGGCCCGGATGGCCCGCTGGACCACCATCTTGCTGCGACCGTGCCGCGCCACGTCGGTGGCGTACGCCTGCTCCATGCTGAACGGCACGAAGAGGTCACCGAGGCCGTGCAGGCTGAGCACCGGCGCGGTGGGCCTGCCGGCGATCCGGGGCACCTCGGTCAGCGTCGGCAGGAGCCGCTGCACCACGTTCTCCGGGGCGACCCGCTGCACGGTGGCGTTGACGTTGACCGGGCTGTTCGGGGTGTAACGGGTGAGCAGGTTGGTGGAGAGCTGACCGGGTCGCTCGGCGGGGGAGACACCACCACTGGTCACCGTGATCGAGAAGAGGAAGTCCTTCCAGACCGCAAACGCCGCGTCCGCGCCGGGGCGCGGCCCGCCCGAACGGTTCACTGTGATCGCCCGCAACTGCTTGCCCCGGTCGGTGGTGGTGTCCGGCCCGGTGGGGGTCAACCCGGCCAGGCCGAGCGCCACCTGGATGCGGGGCACCGCATTGGTCAGGTAGTCGGCCGGCGTGGGGTAGGCCGGCACACCGACGAGCGCCTGCGCGACAAGCTTGTAGTCCAGGTAGAAATCGAGCAGGGTCTGATCGCCGAGCACCCCGCACATCGGCAGCGCCCCGTCGTAGTAGCCGGGGTACTGCTCCAGCGAGCGACCGATGACGTACCCACCCATCGACACCCCGGCGAGGTAGGTGTGGTGCGGCCGGCGGACCGTCCGCCCGAAGTGGTCGGCGAGATCCTTGGTGCCCAGCACCCCCGAACGGATGTCGAAGCCGTTCTGGTCGTACGAGGACGACGCCCAGGCGTACCCCTGCTCCAGGAGACGCTGGCGCATCCCGAAGCCCGGCGGCTCCGGCGAGAGCACCGTGCCCTGGCCGCGGTAGCCGTGCGCCCACAGCACCAGGTCGCCGTTCCATCGGGCGGGAACCTCGATGATGTACCCGGCGTGGCGGTGCACGCCCTGACGTACCGTCGTCGGTTTGCCGCCCACAACCAGCGGGGCCAACGGCGGATTCTCGATGGTGTACCCGGGCAGCGGCTGGCCACCCGTCGGGTCGTGACCGGTGGCGCTGGCCGGCGCAGCACCGGCCAGCCCGACCGCAAGGGTCAGCGTCGCGGTGGCAGCGAGCAGACGGCGGAGGGTACGAAAGGGTGTGGACAGCATCGATGCTCCCCATCGGACGGATGTCGCCCGGGGGCGACCAGGCGGGACGGTTGCCTACCGGCCGGTAGCGCCCTGAACCTAGGACCGCCGTCGACCAGTGTCAATGGCTTCGCTGATCGGCCGGTCAAGCAGAACTGTCCGGCCGATCAGACCAGGCCGTACGCCTCGACGCGGCCGGCTCTCCCTGCAGCGGCGGAGCGGCGCAGGCGGCTGGTTGCTGGGGTGCCGGTCGGCTGGGTCCGGTGGTTCGGCGGTCCGTGGTCCGGTGGTTCGGCTGGGTGGCCCTTCCCGTCGGCCACGCACCTGTCGTTGGTCGCGACCGCGCCGCCGTACCCGGTTGCGTGAGCTGGTGTGCCGGTCGGGTTGACTGGTCGCCGTGGAAGAGTCGATCTGGGAGGCGGCCCGGGCGTCGCGCAGCTGGTTGGACGCAGCGAACGGTACGGGGCAGACCGAACTGACCTGCCGCATCCTCAAGCTGACCGAGGAGGCGGGGGAAGCGTCGGCCGCCTGGATCGGTCTGCTCGGTCAGAATCCACGCAAAGGCGTCACCCACAGCCGCGAGGACGTCGCGGCGGAGTTGGCCGACGTCGCCTTCACGGCGTTGGTGGCCATCGAGAGCCTGGGGCTGGACGCACAGACGGTCCTGGACGCCTGCGCCGCGAAGGTCCGCTCCCGCCTCGCGGCGTGAGAGCCGTCCCGCCGCACCAGCCGTCCCGGCCCGCCCGGTCGCCCGGTCGCGCTGTCCGCCTGGTCGCTCGGTTGCGCTGTCCGCCTGTCCGCCTGTCCGCCTGTCCGCCTGCCGCCTGTCCGCCTGGGCTGTGGGGGTCGCTCGAGGGCTGTCCGGGTCGTTCGGGCTCACCCGGTCATCCGGTCATCCGGTCACCCGGTGCGTGCGCGGTGCTCCAGCGCGTGCGCGGTCCCCAGTGCGTGCCCCGGTCACCTGGCGTGTGCCCGGTCCGGCGCACGCGTCAGGTCAGCCCAGCCCGGGACCGAAGGACAAAAGGGGCTTTTGCCTGGTATGTGTGCGCCCGACGGGGTCCAGTCTGTTCGTGATCGACTCGGTTTCCGTGATGTCGGGGTGTCCGGACGGCCAGATACCGCAGTTTCCGCGAAGGCGAGTGAATCATCCCGGGGCCGGGTGGTTTGGTGTCGCCGGCGGCAGGTCCTTGTGGGTGATTTGTCCGGCCGTGGGCGGTTGTGGGTGGTGACCGGTCGCACCCGTGGGCCGGAATCATGGCCGGCCCGGGGTCGTTACATACTCTGACGATCGCAGCACCACCGGCCCACCACCCCACCCCAGGGGTTGGAAAGCCGATCCCCCCGGGGTTGGAATGCCGGGCCCCGCCCGGTCGTTGCAGTCCCCACGAACGACCGCCCGGCCACCGCCTCCACGAGGCTGCCGATGGATGGGCCACCCCGGAATGACCCCGGCCCCCCGGTCGTTACACCTGAACCCGGCGCCACGAGCCCTCCGCCCGTAGGCCGCCGACCCCGGCGCCACGAGCTCCGCCCGTAAGCCGCCGACCCCGGCGCCGAAGCCACCGTAGGCGCCGACCCCAGACCTTTCCCCTTTGTATGTGCAGCGCCGGACGAGGTGCTCACACCCGCGCCACTGTTCCCCCGATTGGTATGCGGGTGTCCTTACCCCCGAAGGAGCTAACCCTCATGAACACGATCATTCGTAAGAGCATGCTGTCCGTTGCTGGTCTCGCGTTCGCCGGTGGTGTCTTCGCCGGCCCGATCGCCGCCCACGCCGCCACCCCGGTCGAGGGCAAGCCCGTCGCCGTCGCGGTGCAGGCTGACAAGCCTGACACCAGCAAGCTGATCCCGCACGGCACTCAGGGCGACCAGTCCCGGATCCCTCTGAACGATGAGCAGACCGCGAACGTCAAGGCGATCATCGCCGCCACGAAGAAGGCCGGCCTGCCCGAGCGCGCCGCGGTGATCTCGATCGCGACGAGTCTGC
The DNA here is from genome assembly GCF_028475105.1 of Micromonospora sp. LH3U1. Classification (NCBI taxonomy): domain Bacteria; kingdom Bacillati; phylum Actinomycetota; class Actinomycetes; order Micromonosporales; family Micromonosporaceae; genus Micromonospora; species Micromonospora sp. LH3U1. The sequence continues at coordinate 3,290,526 of NZ_CP116936.1, forward strand.
AGGAGTCGAAGTTGGAGAACCTGGGCCACCTCGGCGACGCCAACGACCACGACTCGTTGGGCCTGTTCCAGCAGCGCCCGACCAGCGGTTGGGGTACCCCGGAGCAGATCACCGACCCCGCCTACTCCACCACCGCGTTCCTCAAGGGTTTGAAGCAGGTTGACGGGTGGCAGGACATGCCCCTGACCGAGGCCGCGCAGACCGTCCAGGTCTCGGCCTACCCGGATGCCTACGCCCAGTGGGAGCAGCAGGCCACCGACCTCGTCGCCCAGCACTGGAACAGCTGACCCACCGCAGAACACCGACCGCTGGCCGGCACCCCCACCCGGGGTGCCGGCCAGCGGCGTCATCCTGTCCGCACGACGACTGTCAATCTTGGACAGTTTCCGTTGCGCGCGAACGGAAAGTGTCCAAGATCTGCGTAGGCGACGTAGCGGAGTGGCGTGATCGGCGCGGAGTGATCCGATCGGCTGGCGGGCACGTACCTCCTGGCGGGGACCGGCGGAGGGACGAAGGATGGCCGCAGTGGGGTACGGCACGGAGGGTGAACCGCGAGAGCAGCCGGAACCTGCCGGTGATGCGGCATCAGGCCGGCGCTGGTCCGTCGGTGCTCGCCTGCTGGTGGCTGCGGCGGCGGTCGTGCTGGTTCTCGGCGCGGCGGCGGCGGCCGCGATCGTTGCTGCGCCGCGACGCCTCGGCATGACCTACTCCGACGCAACCGACGGTGCCCGGCCTGACGGCGCCGGCCGTCCAGGTGGCATCGTCGAGCCGGACGCGGCTGGTCGTGGCCCGGGCGGTGCGGGTGCTGCTGCCGAGCAGACGATGACCGCGCCGCTGGCAGGTCGGCAGACAGGCACTTTTGTGCTCGCTGACGGGCTGTCCTCGTTCGACCTGCGGGTGGCCGATCTGGGCGACGACCTCTACCGGATCAGCAGCCCGGCGGATGGCGTCTGCGGTTGGCCGGTGGGGTGAGCAGCCAGGTGCTGGATCTGACCCGGGCCCGGCTGTTGGGCGTGGAACTCGCCGGTGGGTCGGCCCGCACCGAAATCCTCCTACCGCCGATCACGACCGCCAGCGAAGGCAGCGCCGCCAGCAATGGCAGCGCCGCCAGCAATGGCAGCGCCGCCAGCAATGGCAGCGCCGCCAGCAATGGCAGCGCCGCCAGCAATGGCAGCGCCGCCAGCAATGGCAGCGCCGCCGACAATGGCAGCGTCACAAGCGAAGGCAGCACCGCCAGCCCGACCAGATCAGGCAGCACCGGCACCATGACTGTGCGGCTCACCGGCGGGACGAGCCAGCTCGACGTCCGGGTGCCGGGGGAGACGCCGGTCCGGGTTCGGGTGGGAGCAGGCGCCGGGTCGGTCGTCGTACGCGGCGAACGTTGGGACGGGGTGGCCGCGGGTGCGGTGCTCGGTACCCCCGGGTGGGACCGTGCGGCCGAGCGGGTCTACCTCGACCTGGTCGCGGGCGCGAACAGCGTGACGGTGTCATCCAGCACCCGGTGAGCCCCGGTCACCGGCCGTGCCGGAAGCGCTGCGGCCGTGGGTGGGCGTGAGCGTACAGTCGGGCGGTGGAGCGTACTGAATCAATGCTGGCGCAGACCCGGCCACCTGGTGTGGCCGACGTCGATCCCGGGAGCGTGCTGCTGCCCGGCCACGACGTGCCGTTGGGTCGGTACACCACTGTGCGGCGGTTGCTGCCGCAGCGCCAGCGCCGGATGGTTGGCGCCTGGTGTTTCGTCGACCATTTTGGCCCGGACGACGTGGCGCAGCGGCCCGGCATGGAGGTGCCGCCGCACCCGCACACCGGCCTGCAGACGGTGACCTGGCTGCTGGACGGTGAGATTCTGCACCGGGACAGCCTCGGCAACGTGCAGCCGATCCGTCCCGGTCAGCTGAACGTGATGACCTCCGGCAACGGCATCGCCCACTCCGAGCGGTCGCCGGCCACCCATCCGCCGGTGATGCACGGCGTACAGCTCTGGGTGGCACTGCCGGACCCCGCGCGAGCCGGGGCGGCGGATTTCGCGCACCACGCTGACCTGCCGCGCTGGCGTGACGGTGACCTTGACGTCACCCTGCTGGTCGGCGAGTTCGCCGGGGAGCGGTCACCGGCGGTGGTGCACACCCCGCTGGTGGGTGTGCAGCTGGAGCTGAGCGGCGAGGCGCCGACGACGCTGTCGTTGCGGCCCGATTTCGAGTACGCCGTGCTGGCGATGTCCGGTTCCGCGGAGGCCGCCGAGGTCGGGTTCGAGCCAGGGGCGCTGCTCTACCTGGGCTCGGGCCGCCGCGAGCTGACCGTGCGCGGCGGGGCTGGGGCCCGGTTGCTGCTGCTGGGCGGTACGCCGTTCGAGGAGCCGTTGGTGATGTGGTGGAACTTCGTCGGCCGCTCGCACGAGGAGGTTGCCGCCGCCCGGGAGGACTGGATGGCCGGGGACGCGCGCTTCGGTGTGGTCGCCGATGACTCGGCGCCGCCGCTGCCGGCACCCGCCCTGCCCACGACTCGCCTCAAGGCTCGCGACCGCACCGGTGGCCTGCACGGCTGACGCCCCGCCCGTCGGGGACCGGCGCATCCGCGTGTGACCGACGGTCGCGCGGGTAGTCGCCGGCATGCCGACCACTCTGATCAATCCGCTGGAGGACCGGAAGCGGCTGGCCCGCCGGCTCGCCGGCAGCGGGCGAGGATTCGCCGAGCAGTACGGCTTCCGCGTGACCAACAACCCGGCGAGCCTGTTCCAGGTGCTCTACCTCTCGGTGCTGCTGGCCCGTCGTGGCGACTTCCGCCGGGCGTTGGACGGGGCGCGGGCGATGCGCGACGAAGGGTGGGACAGCGCCGCCCGGCTGACCCGTTCGCTGCACGAGGACCGGGTACGGGTGCTGCGCGCCAGCGGTCAGCGTGGCGACGTGAACGCGCTGGCCGACGTGTTGGGGGACCTGGCTCGTACGGTGGTCGAGCGGTACCGGGGCGATCTGCGCCGGTTGCGGGCGGTGGCGCACCATGACCCGGTCCGGGAGCGGGCGCTCCTCGCGGAGCTTCCCGGCGTGGACGATCAGGTCGTCGACCTGTTTCTGCGCGAGGCGCAGGCGCTGTGGCGGGAGGTGGCCCCGGTTGCCGACCGGCGTGCGTTGGCGGCGGCCCGCCGGCTCGGGTTGGGCAGGTCGGCGGATGACCTGGCCGGCCTGGCCAGCGGCGAATCGGAGCGGCTTGCCTGGTTGGTGGGGGCGCTGGCTCGGGTGGAGCTTGAGCATCGGTATGCGGAGGTGACAAGCCGACCGTGACGTGCCCTGGCCCACACTTCGGCGAAAATTGACCAAACGGAGGATGTTCTGTCGTATGGTTGGACCCGGCAGTGCTGGCCGCTCGGTTCGAGTGGGCATCCACCGCCTGGTGACCGCGACCGGTTCGGGAGCGGTTCACCGCCTGGGCAGGCTTGCGTGGCGCCCTGGGTCGCGGTTCGTGACCAGGGGCGCCCGCCTGCCCCGGCGTTTCGTTTCGTTCAGCCCCGCCCCGTGTCGCCACCGGGGTCGGCGCGCCCGCTCAGCGGGCCAGACCAGCCAGCAGGTTCACGGTCACGGCGATGATGAACGCGCCGAACAGGTACGACACCATCGAGTGCCGCAGCACCGTGCGACGCATCTCGTTGCTGGTCAGGTTGGTGTCGGAGACCTGGAACGTCGTCCCGATGGTGAACGCGACGTAGGCGAAGTCGGAGTAGCGCGGCGGCTCGGGCTGGTTGAAGTTCACCCCGCCGTCCGGGCCGGTGTAGTAGATCCGGGCGTACCGGGCGGCGAACACGGTGTGCACCACGAACCAGGAGAGCACCACGCTGAGTACGCCCAGGCCGCTGTGTAGTTCTCGGTTCAGGCCGGGTGGCGCGCTCTGCGCGCTGGCCACGACCAACCCCACGGCCAGCAGGCTGGCCAGGCAGGCGACGAGCAGCAGCGCGTCGCGGATCGCCCGGTTCGGGTCCTCGTGTACGGCCAGTTGGGCGGTCCGCTCGGCGTCCATCGGCCAGATTTTGTGCCAGACCAGCGCGAGCCAGCTCAGTGCGCCCACGTCCCAGCCGGCCAGCGCGGCGAGCGGCAGTGGCAGCAGCAGCGCGAAGACGCAGCCGGCGATGACGCCGGCCACCGCCACCACGGCGAGCTGGACCACCGCGGCCGGGAAACGCACATCCGCTGGCCGGGACGGGCCGGTTCGGTTCATCGGCGACGCCCCCGCGTCAGAGCCGCCACCGCCGGATCAGATGCCGCGTAGATGCTGCGAGACCCGGTTGTGCTTCTTGTCCCGGGCCTGCTCGGCCCGCTGGGCGGGGCTCACCTCGGGCGCCGCCTCGATCCCGGCAGACCGGGCCACTTCGGTGCCGTTGGCGTAGTCCACCGGCGGCAGGGCGCGCAACGCCTTCAGCACGTCCGGCGGGGCGCCTTCCCGTTCGGCCTCGCGGACCACCTCGTTCTTCTCGGCCGGGTAGTCCAGGCTCGACAGGTACTGCAGGACGTCCGCGTAGCTCGCCATGGCAGGGGCTCCCTCGGGGCATCGACGTGGTCACGACCGGCGGCGGTTACCCGCACGCCGGCTGGTCACGCCCGCCGGGCGGAGGAAACCCGACCGTTTCCAACCCGCCGGCGCGGGTACCCGCAGGCGCCGACGCGAGCCCGAGGGAGTACGCGATGAACTACGACACCTTCATCGACCAGGTTTCCCAGCGCACCGCGACGTCGTCTGAGCGGGCGGTCGAGCTGACCCGGGCCGTGTTGGAGACGTTCGGTGAGCGGCTGACCGGTGGTGAGGTCCTGGACCTTGCCGCCCAGCTGCCCCAGCCGCTGCAACTGGTCCTCAAGCCGAGCCCGAGCACCGAGCAGGCGGACCGGTTCGGGGCGGCCGAGTTCGTCGCCCGGGTCGCGTTGCGTGCCGGTGTGGAGGAGCCTGCCGCCCGGGATGCCGTCCGGGCGGTTTTCACCACCCTGCGCGAGGCGATCACCGGCGGTGAGTTCGATGACGTGGCCACCCAGTTGCCGCGGGATTACCGGGGCTTGGTGGAGCAGGCGATGGCACCGGGCGCGACGCTGCGCCGCGCCTGACGGTGCCACCTCCGCAGGGCGTACACAGCTGTTGGTCAGGGCAACCACTGATGTCCCGCTTGGCGTGGCGATTCAGCCTGGCCTAACCTTGTCGTGCGAGGGGAGTACTTCCCACGAACCATTCCGGTCAGTACGGCGCGCCCGGCGCGCCTCGGGTGGTTGCCCATCAGGTGGTGGGTGAAGGAGACCTCGAACATGACGTGTTCGAGGAGACCCGATGACCGAAGTGTCTTATTTGTCCGCCGCCAGCGATCTGTCGTCGGTGGGCACGCCCACGCTGTGGGCGGTGACCATCCTCGGCGTACTCCTGCTGCTGGTGCTGGACTTTCTGGTCACGCGGCGCCCGCATGAGGTGTCCATGCGGGAGGCCATCGGCTGGTCGACGTTCTACATCGCCCTGCCGTTGGCGTTCGGCGGCTGGCTCTGGTATCGCTACGGCTCCCAGCAGGGCGTGGAGTACCTGACCGGTTACCTGGTGGAGAAGTCGCTCTCCGTCGACAATCTCTTCGTCTTCATGCTGCTGCTGGCCGCGTTCGCGGTGCCGGCCGTGCTCGCCCAGCGGGTGCTGCTCTACGGCATCGCCGGCGCCCTGGTGCTGCGGGCGATCTTCATCGCCCTCGGCGCGGCGGCGTTGCAGACCCTCGACTTCGCCTTCCTGCTCTTCGCGATCATCCTCATCGCCACCGCGGTGAAGCTGCTGCGCGACGCCATGTCCGGGCATCAGCAGGAAGTCGACATCAACAACATGCGCGCGGTGAAGCTGCTGCGCCGGTTCATGCCGGTGGTCGACGACTACCACGGCACCAAGATGACCGTCCGGCAGGGCGCGAAGCGGGCACTCACGCCGTTCGCCCTGGTGGTGGTCGCGGTGCTGGCCACCGACATCGTCTTCGCGGTCGACTCGGTGCCGGCGGTCTACGGCATCACCGAGGACCCGTACCTGGTCTTCGCCACCAACGCGTTCGCCCTGCTCGGTCTGCGTGCCCTCTACTTCGTCCTGCACGCGGCGCTGAGCCGGCTGGTGCACCTCAGCTACGGCCTGGCCACCATCCTGGCGTTCATCGGTCTCAAGCTGGGTCTGCACTGGGCGCACGGCATCTGGGACAGCGTTCCGCAGATCCCCACCCTGGCCTCGCTCGTTGTGATCATCGGCGTGTTGGTGGTGGTCACCGTGACCAGTCTGCGCGCCACCCGCGGTGGCACACCCGAGGACCGCGAGGTCGTCGCGGAGCGGCACTGACCGCGCCGCGCCGGGGCGACAAGGAGGTACGCGGGAAAGCTCCCGCCTCGGCCAGCGTGGGTGGTACGACTGTGCAATGGGAATCGTGTCACCGGGTTTTCAGGGTCGGCCCCGAACACAGGAGCCGGCCCTGCCACCCGGTCAGTACCTGACCGAGGACTTCCCGGTGCTCTCGGCCGGCCCCACGCCCCGGGTGTCACTGGACACCTGGGAGTTCGTCATCTCCGCCGAGAACGGCGGCGAACACCGGTGGTCGTGGCAGGAGCTGATGGCCCTGCCGCAGGAGACGCCAATGGTGGACATCCACTGCGTCACCCGCTGGTCCAAGCTCGGCACCAACTGGCAGGGCGTCTCACTGGACACTCTGTTCGCCGACGTCGACACGGGAGCGCACTTCGCGCTCGCGCACTCCTACGGCGGGTACACCACCAACCTGCCGCTGGACGACCTGCGCGGCGGCCGGGCCTGGGTGGTGCACACCTTCGACGGTGCGCCGCTGCCCGCCGAGCACGGCGGGCCAGCGCGGCTGCTGGTCCCGCACCTGTACTTCTGGAAATCCGCGAAGTGGGTGCGCGGCCTCCGGCTCAAGACGATGGACGAGCCGGGGTTCTGGGAGACCGCCGGCTACCACGACTACGGCGACCCGTGGCGCGAACAGCGGTACCAGGGTGACTGAGCGCGCCGTGGCGACGAGCACGCCGTCCCGCGCGCCCAACCGGTGGCATGTGGCCCGGCTGGTGGAGCGCCGGGTGGAGACACCGACCGCGCAGACCCTGGTGCTGGAGCTGCCGGACTGGCCGGGGCACCTGCCGGGGCAGCACGTCGACGTGCGGCTGACCGCGCCGGACGGCTACCAGGCAGCACGGTCGTACTCCATTGCGGGGCCCGTCGTGGACGGCCCGGGCGGCCCGCGCATCGAGGTGACCGTCCAGCGGGTGCACGACGGCGAGGTGTCCCCGTACCTCATTGATGTCTTTGCCGACGGCGACCCGGTGGAGGTCCGCGGACCGCTCGGTGGCTGGTTCATCTGGCGGCCGGAGGAGACCGCGCCGGTGCAGCTCGTCGCCGGTGGCTCCGGGATCGTGCCGCTGATGGCGATGATCCGGTCCCGGCGGGCCACCGGCAGCAAGGCGCCGTTCCGGTTGATCTACTCGGTGCGCACCCCCGGCGACGTGATCTACGCCGACGAGCTGCGCCGCCGGATCCGCGACGACTTCGGCCTGGACATCGCGTACGTCTACACCCGCGAGGCACCCGAGGGTTGGCGTGGTGAGCCGCACCGGATCGGGCTGGCGGACGTCAACACGCACGGCTGGCCACCGGACCTGCAACCGCTCACCTACGTCTGCGGCCCGACCGGGTTCGTGGAGACCGTGGCCGACCTGCTGGTGGGCCTGGGTCACCCGTCACGGCGGGTCAAGACCGAACGCTTCGGCCCCACCGGCTGACCGCCCGCTCGCTCCCGCAAGGTCGAGGAGATTCGATGACCGAGATGTCGTACCTGGACGGCAACATGCTCGACGGCCCGATGCGTGAGCTGTTCACCGTCGACCTGAGCAGCGCGATGGGCCGCTGCGAAAACTGCGGGATGACCGGCTCGATGGCCAGCCTGCACGTCTACTCGCACGCCCCGGGCCTCGTCGCGCGCTGCCCGTCCTGCGAACAGGTGATGCTGCGACTGGTCCGCGGACCCGACCGGGCCTGGCTGGACATGCGCGGCACCACCTTCCTCCAGGTCCCGATGCCGATGGAGCAGCCGTTCCCCGGCCCGCTCTGACGGAACGCTTGCCCGGCTGAGGCAGCATGGCCGGATGAGCGCCGGTCGATGGCGTGGTGTGCCGCTCGCGGTCCGGTGGGTGGTGGCGGTCGCCGTGCTGGTCTTCGCCTACGGCACCGCGGTGCACGTGGTGCAGTTGCTCCTGCCCCAGTTCGGCCCGCAGCTCGCCCTGCCCGGGTGGCTGACGTTCTACTTCACGTCCCTGACTGTGTGGGATCCGTTGGCGGCGGTGCTGTTGGCCGCTCGCCGGGTGCAGGGGCTCGTGCTGGGTTGCGCGGTGCTGGCGACGGACGCGGCCGCGAACGGGTACGCCAACTACGTGCTGGACCCGGCGGCCGGTGTCACCCCGGGCCGGATCGGGCAGGCCGTCATCACCGGCCTCGCCGTCGGTCTCGTCGCGCTCAGCCCGTGGCTGGCACCGTGGCTCATCTGCTCGGGAGGCCGAAGCGGCACGACCGCTCAGGCGCGGAGGAGGTCGTAGGCCCGGGCGAGGTCGTCGGCCCACTGCGAACCGTCGTCACGTTCCCATGCGCGGTGCAGGCGGTCGCGGGTCGCCTCCCGGCGTACCCAGTCGCCGAGGGCGCTCGGCTTCTGCCTGGCGAAATTGAGTCCGCAGACCACCTCGGCCAGGTGCCGGTCAGCGGACGAGGTGAGCGTGGTGTCCCAGACGTCGAGAAATCGTTCGGCACGCTCGCCGGCAGCGCGAGCCGCGTCGAGGAAGGTCACCGGATCGGTGAACGACCCGAGCCGCGATGGGTGGTCGGCCAGCAGTGACCGCCACACCGCGTCGAGGTACGCGTCGACGGCCTCTTGCTCGCCCTGCGGCCAGGTGCGCCACTCCTGGTGGGGAAGCTTGCCCAGGACGATGACCGGGTCAAGCTCGTCGGACCCGAGCAGGCTCTCCAGGAGTACGGGGAGCAGGGCCTTCACGTCAGCGCGGTCGCCGACCGTGTTGCCGAGGCTGATGGTCAGTGAGAACAGGTCGTGCTCGTCGACCAGCACCGAGCCCTCGCAGTGCGGGCAACCGTCGAGTACCGCACGGCGCGGATACCGGGCGAACGCGTCCCGCACACCCGCCAGAGCCGTCGTCAGCACGTTCCCCACCGGCCGATTCTCGCATCGACGGCTCACTGGGCGCTGCCCGCGAGCAGCCACCGTCGGATGGGGATCTCCAGCAGCGCCCGCTCGCCGTCCGGGCCGACCTGCCGGCCGACGTCCCAGCCGTCGTACTTGCGCGCGAACGCCTCAACGACCGTGCTCGGGAACCCACTCCGGTATACGTGGGCGGTGCCCTCCGCCACCACTGGCGCGTTGCCGTCCTCCAGGGCCATTGACACCCGCGGGTCGGTCAGGACGTTACGGGCTTTGACGCTGCGGCTCTCACAACCGACCCAGAACGTCGCGGAGAGGTAGACGAACCAGACCGGCGTCAGGTGCGGGGACCCGTCGCGCCGCAACGTGCACAGCCAGCCGTTCAACTCCCGCGACAGTCGCTCCTGGACGTCGGCCGGGGGGATCGAGAGGGTTCGGCTCACCGGGCCAGTGGATCACAACGCCGCACGTTCCGACGACGGTCTTTCTGCCTGCTGCGCCGCGTCGAGTCAGGCGGCAGAGGGTTCGTCGATGGAACAGCCGGTACGTGCGGCCCGCGCGGCGCTTGGGCATCGCGGGGATGACCCCGCCGGATCCGGACTGGCGTCAGGTGCGGGCAGCCTTCACCGCCGGGTACCGGAAACCCGGGTGCGGTCGACCCTGGCACCCCCTAGGCTCCCGCTCCGACGGCTGGCACGGCGTCCGGTCGGCCGGGAGGAGCGCAGCGATGACCGCACACCTGTTCGCGATCAGCTTCGACGCGCGCGAGCCGCTGCGGCTCGCGCGGTTCTGGTCCGGGCTGCTGGGGCGGGAGATCGTCGACGATCCACACGACGGCGTCCTGCTCCTGCCCACCAACGACAACGAGTTCCACCTCCGCTTCGTCCTGAACCAGCAGCCGAAGGTCGTCCAGAACCGGATGCACTTCGACCTGACCAGCAGTTCGCTGGAGGACCAGCGGCAGACGGTGGCCAGGGCGTTGGAGCTCGGCGCGCGGCACGCCGACATCGGGCAGGGCCCGGAGATCGATCATGTGGTGCTCGCCGACCCCGAGGGCAACGAGTTCGACGCCATCGCGCCGGGCAACAACTTCCTCGCCGGCTGCGGCTTCGTCGGTGCGCTGGCCTGCGACGGATCGCAGCAGGTCGGGTACTTCTGGAGTCAGGCGCTGGGGTGGCCGCTGGTCTGGGACCAGGACGAGGAGACCGCGATCCAGTCACCGAACGGCGGTACGAAGATCTCCTGGGGCGGTCCGCCGCACCTGCCGAACGGCGGGCGGGACCGGGTGCGGTTCGACCTCGCCCCGGCTGTCGACGTTGACCCGCAGGTCGAGCTGGCCCGTCTGCTCTCGCTCGGGGCGACGCGAGTCGACACCGATCAGGACGGGGCGGGCCGACTGGTGCTGGCGGACCCCGACGGTCAGGAGTTCAGCCTGTTGACGTCCCGCTAGCGTGGCCATTGCCCGCATGATCGTGCTCGATCGGTGTTGTAGTGGTCACGTGCGCTGCCGGATGCCACTACATCCTTGTTCGAGCACGATCACGTGACCGCGCGGCGCCACTCATCGGGCGGCTGGTTGGACAACGGCGGCACCGCTCGGTCAGAGTGGTCCGCCGTGAGATACCTGCGTACCGGTGGTCCCGCCGCGATCCGGCGGCCCCGGCCCACCGACTCCGAGGAGTTCGTCGCCGCCGTGCGGCGCAGTCGGGACCTGCACCACCCGTGGTTGGTCGCGCCGGCCAGCCCCGAGGAGTACGACCGCTATCTGAACCGGATCCGCCGCCGGGACAATGCCGGCTACCTGATCTGTGATCGGGCCAGTGGTGCGATTGCCGGTTATGTGAATATCAGCGGGATCGTGCTGGGTGCGCTGCGGGGCGGTTACCTGGGGTACGCGGCGTTCCAGCCCTACAGCGGGACCGGGCACGCCTCGGCGGGTGTCGCCCTGGTGATCGACCACGCGTTCCACACGGTCGGGCTGCACCGGCTGGAGGCGAACATCCAGCCGGGCAACGAGCCGTCCCGGCGGGTGGCCCGCAAGCTCGGTTTCCGGTTGGAGGGATTCTCCCCGGATTACCTGTTCATCGACGGCGCCTGGCGCGACCACGAGCGGTGGGCGATCACCGCCGCGCCAACCCCCAGCTGACCGGCGGCCCGGCCCTCCTCCCCGTGACGCCGGCCCCACGCGCACTTCACCCGGAACGGGTGATGCCACCTGGTGTTGCCTGTTCCTACGGTGGTGTCATGGCTGTCGTGCGCGCGACCCCTGCGGACCCGACCCCCGGCGTGCCCGCCGCGGCCACGGAAGCCGGCGACCAGCGGGCCATGCCGCCCGAGCTCGGACCCGACTCGCTCGCCGTGCTGAGCGGTCCCGCGTTCCTCTACTCCAACGCCCGTGGGGACGTGCCGCCGGGCAGCATCGGCGGGCTCGTCCACCTGGACACCCGACTGCTCAGCGGCTGGACGCTGACCGTCAACGGCAGCGAGCTGCTGGTGCTGCGCGCCGAGACCATCGACCACTACTCGGCGCAGTACGTGCTCACCAACCCCGACCTGCCCGGGCTGCCCCCGAACAGTCTGGGCGTGGAGCGGCTGCGGTACGTCGGCGACGGATTTCACGAGCGGGTGGAGCTGCGGTCGTTTCGGCCGGAACCGGTCCGGGTGGAGCTGCGGCTGGCCGTGAACGTCGACTTCGCCGATCTGTTCGAGGTCAAGTCGGTGGTCCGCGACCGGTCCGCGGAGATCACCCGTGACCACGCCGCCGATGGCTCCGAGCTGTGCTTCTCCTACCGCAACGGGGACTTCTGGGCAGAGACCCGGGTGTGCTGCCAGGGGCCGGCCGACCGCGTCGAGGGCGACGATCTGGTCTGGGAGCTCGACCTGCACCCGCGTGAGCAGTGGCAGATGGACCTGCATGTGCCACTGCCACCCGGGATGGGGGTGGTCGAACCGGTCCGCGGCGACATCGCCGACATCATCCACGGCCGGGCCGACGATCCCCTGCGCCGGTGGACCGAGGACCGGGCTGTGCTGCACGGCGACAACCAGGCGCTGGAGCGCACCGTACGTCGGTCCCGCGACGACCTCAGCGCACTGCGGCTCGACCTGGAGATCAAGGGCCAGCGCATCATGCTGCCCGGCGCGGGGCTGCCGTGGTTCCTCGCCGTGTTCGGCCGGGACACCCTGATCACCGCGTACCAGACTCTCGTCGCCGGGCCGGCGCTGGCCAAGGGGGCGCTGCTCGCGCTGGCGCGGCTTCAGGGTGACAAATGTGACGACTTCACCGACGAGGAGCCCGGCAAGATCCTCCACGAGGTGCGCAGCGGCGAGCTGACCCGCAACGGGCTCAAGCCGTACGGCCCGTACTACGGCACCGCCGACGCCACCCAACTCTGGCTGATTCTGCTCTCCGAGTACTGGCGGTGGACCGGGGACGACGAGACGGTCCGGCGCCTACGGGACAACGCGCTGGCCGCCCTGCGCTGGATCGACGAGTACGGCGACCGGGACGGCGACGGCTACGTCGAGTACGGCACGCGCTCCCCGGAAGGGCTGGGCAACCAGTGCTGGCGGGACTCGCCGGACGGGGTGTGCTTCGCCGACGGGCGCATTCCGGTGCTGCCACTGGCGACCAGCGACATTCAGGGCTACACCTACGACGCGAAGGTGCGCCTGGCGGAGCTGTTCGACGGTCCGCTGGCCAACCCCGCTCTGGCGCGCCGGCTGCGCGACGAGGCCGGCACGCTGTACGAGCGGTTCAACCGGGACTTCTGGATCGAGGAGCGGGGCGGTTACTACGCGATCGCCCTGGACGGTGACAAGAACGTGGTCGACGCGAAGACCTCCACGATGGGCCACCTGCTCTGGAGTGGGATCGTGCCGAGGGAGCGGGCCGACGCGGTGGTGCGGCAACTGATGTCGCCGGACATGTTCTCCGGCTGGGGCATCCGGACACTGTCCCGCGAGGAGTCGCTCTACAACGCCGTCGGCTACCACCTCGGCACGGTCTGGCCGCACGACAACTCGATCGCCGTGCTCGGCCTGGCCCGGTACGGCTACCGGGCCGAGGCGAACCGGATCAGCCTGGCGCTGTTCGAGGCGGCGGAGCAGTTCGGTCACCGGTTGCCCGAGGCGCTCTCGGGATTCGCGCGGGAGCGCATGGTGTTCGCGGTGCCGTACCCCACCGCGTGCAGCCCGCAGGCGTGGGCGGCCGGCACCCCCCTGGCTTTGGTCCGCGCGATGCTGGGGCTCAACCCGATCGACGGACAGCTGGTGCTCGATCCGGACATTCCTGAGGAACTGGGCCGGATCACGGCTGATCGTGTGCGTGCCTTCGGCCAGGAGTGGGGGCTGGAGGCGGTGCGCACCAACGGACACGTCCGGCTCCAGCCGAGCTGACCGGCGTCCCGCCCGTTCGACGTTTGTCCCGGGCTTCGACGGGAAACGGGCCGCAATGACGAAACCTCGTGTGGTGATCGTGGGGGCCGGGTTCGCCGGTTACCACGCGGCGAAGACGTTGAGCCGGATCGCCCGGGACCGGGCCGAGATCGTGGTGCTGAACTCCACCGACTACTTCCTGTACCTTCCGCTGCTGCCGGAGGTGGCGGCCGGGGTGGTCGAGCCCCGACGGATCGCCGTGCCGCTGACCGGGACGCTCAAGGGCGTACGGGTGGTGATCGGCGAGGCGGACCACGTCGACCTGCAGAACCGCTGGGTCGGCTTCACCCAGCCCGAGGGGGAGAAGAACCGGCTGGCGTACGACCGGTTGGTGCTCGCCGTGGGCAGCGTCAACAAGCTGCTGCCCATCCCGGGGGTGACCGAGTACGCGCACGGCTTCCGCGGCCTGCCCGAGGCCGTCTACCTGCACGATCACATCGTCCGGCAGATCGAGCTGGCCGAGCAGGCCGAGGACCCGGCCGAGCAGCAGGCCCGGTCCACGTTCGTGGTGGTCGGGGCGGGCTACACCGGCACCGAGGTCGCCGCGCACGGACAGCTGTTCACCGACGCGCTGCACGCCCAGCGGCCACGGCTCACCGTCCGGCCCCGCTGGATGCTGCTCGACGTTGCGCCCCGGGTGCTGCCCGAGCTGGACAAGCGGATGTCGGTCACCTCGCACAAGGTGCTCAACCGGCGCGGCGTGGACGTGCGGATGGGCACCTCGGTGGCCGAGGCGACCTGCGACGGGGTGAAGCTCACCGACGGCGAGTACGTGCCGACCTGCACCCTGGTGTGGTGTGTGGGGGTGCGCCCCGACCCGTTCGTCAACGAGTTGGGCCTGCGCACCGACAGGGGCCGACTGGTGACCGACGAGTTCCTCAACGTCCCCGGCTACCCGGAGGTGTACGCCTGCGGCGACGCCGCCGCCGTGCCTGACCTGACCCATCCCGGTGCGGTCTGCGGGATGACCGCCCAGCACGCGCAGCGGCAGGGCAAGCTCGCCGCACACAACATCGCCGCGTCGTACGGCTTCGGCCGGCGCAAGCCGTACAAGCACCACGACCTGGGTTGGGTCGTCGACCTCGGTGGCAAGGACGCGGCGGCGAACCCGTTGCACCTCAACCTGGCCGGGTTGCCGGCCAAGGCGGTCACCCGGGCGTACCACCTGATGGCGATGCCGGGGAACCGCACCCGCGTCGGGGCCGACTGGGTGCTGGACGCCGCGCTGACCCGCTCGGCGGTCCAGCTCGGGCTGGTCCCGGCGAACGCGGTGCCGCTGGAGAGCACCTCACCCGAGGTCGCGACCCGACTCCGCTGACCGCGCGCCAACCGACCTGGCCGGTCAGCCCTGGTGGGCGGGACCGGCCGGTCGCCGCGACTGGGCGGCCGGCCCGGCCGGTGGGGTGGGGCGGAGCCGGCGCGGACCGTACTCGCGCAGCAGGGTCTGGACGATGCCGGCGGCGGGGATGGCCAGCAGCGCGCCGAGCAGACCGACCAGCTCCGCCGCGAGCAGCACACTGATCAGCACGGTCAGCGGGTTGAGCCGGACCGCGCGGGACAGGATGAGCGGCTGGAGCACGTGGTTCTCCACCTGCTGGTAGAGCACGAAGAACACCAGCACCACCACCCCGGCGGTGGGGGAGTGCAGGAACCCGGCGCCGGCCGCGATCACCGCACCGAGGGTCGCACCCACCAGCGGTATCAGGTCGGCCACCGCCACCAGCAGGGCGATCACGGCCGCGAACGGCACCCCGCTGAGGGCCAGGACCGCGAAGGTCAACGCCCCGCAGATCACGCTGATCAGCAGGTTGCCGGTGAGGTAGCCGGTGACGGAGCGCGACACCTCCCGGCTCACCCGGCGCAGCCGCTCACCCTGGCCGTCCCCGGCCGCCGCGAGGACGCGGTGGGTGATCCGCGGTGCTTCCAACACCATGAGGTACGCCAGCACGATGACCGTGACCAGCCCGGCGACCGTCTCGACGATGCCGCGCAGCACGCCGACCGCGGGCTGGCGCAACCTGGTGCCGACATCGCGCAGCTGGTCCGAGTGCTCGCTGACGTAGCGTCGCGCGCCGGTGCGCTCCAGCAACTGCCCCAGCGGGCCCCGGCCGGCGCGGGCGTCGTGCAGCAGCTCGGGCGCCTGGTCGGCGAACCGGCCCAGCTCCGCGGACAACGGCACCAGGATGAGCGCGGCCAGGATCGCCAGCAGCACGAACGCGGCGAAGAACACCAGGAGCGTGGCCAACGCCCGACGCCGGACGAGACGGCGTTGCAGCCGGTCGACGAGGGGCTTGAGCGCGACGGCGAAGAACGCGGCCACCACGGCCCAGGTCAGCACCCGGCGGGTCGCGTACACGAAAGCCAGAGCGAACGCGGTCGCCAGCACCAGACCGATCACGACCAGGGTCCGGCGGGCGGTCACCCGATCGTCGGCGTTGCTCATCCGCGGCGACTTCCCCGCGCTCGCCGTCGGAAACCCGGCATTGCGGACGGAACGCCGATCAGTCGCGCCCGCTGTCGTCCGAGTCGGTGACCGGGTGGGCGCCAGCGACGAACGTGTCGAGCGCGGCGGCGTGCAGGAGGCCGCCGGGCACCGGGTCGCGCAGGGCGGCCACCGCGAGCCGGCCGACCGGCAGCCCGCCGGGGCGGGACGTCGCGGCCAGCACCAGGTTGCCGTAACGCCGGCCGCGCAACATCCGTCGGTCGCCGAGCACGCACACGTCGGCGAAGCCCGCCCGCAACGTGGCCACCTGCACCCGTGTGCCGACGAGTGGCGGCAGGTCCGTGACGTTGACCAGGTACGACCCACCGGGGCGAAGGGTGCGGGCCACCTCGGCGGCGAACTCGACGGTGCGGACGTGCCGGGGCATCCGGGCCGCCCGGTAGATGTCGGCGATCACCAGGTCGTACCGATCGGCCGGGGTGGCGGTGAGCGCGTCCCGGGCGTCGGCGACCTCCACCCGCACCTCCGGCGGCAGCGGCGGCAACTCCCGGGCGACCAGCTCGACCACCGCCGGGTCCCGCTCGACGACCCGCTGCGGGGAGCCGGGCCGGGTGACGGCCAGCCAGCGGGGCAGCGTCAACGCGCCGCCACCCAGGTGCAGCACACTCAGCGGGGCTCCCGCCGGGGCCGTCAGCTCCACCGCCGAGGCGATCCGCCGGACGTACTCGAAGTGCAGGTACCGGGGATCCTCGACATCCACGTACGACTGCTCGACACCAGCGGACAGCAGTGTCCGGCCGGTCCGGCGGGCCGGGTCGGCGACCAACTCCAGCCGGTCGGCGGCGCGGTTCATGACCGGCACGCTAGCCGAGCCCACGGCCCACCCCGCCCGTGGCCCGGCACGGCCGACGGGCCGGCGGAGCGGGGTTGCCCCCGGTCCGCCGGCCCGCCCATGCCGCTGTGACCGGTCAGCCGCCGGCCATCCCGGCCCCCACCTCGTCGATCGCGTCGTCGATCTGGTGGGCGAGGTCCACGTCGAGCGCGGTCACCCCGTCGGCCTGGTTGGTCCGTACGGTCAACACGGCGGCGGTGTCCCCCGGACGTCCGATACTCGGGCCGCGGCCGGTGTCCTGGCGCAGCCGGTCGAGCCGGTCGAGCACCCGGTCCAGGTTGTCCGGCGGCAGCGCGACAACCCGATAGAAGCCCTGGCTGTCACCGGCCCAGTACGGCAGGTCGTCGAGCGCCGCACTGATCTCGTCCGGTTCCAGGGTCGGTGTGGTGGTGGAGGCGCCCACGAGGCCGCCGCCGGCCTCCGGCGGGTTCAGCAGGTCACGCAACCCGTCGGGTACGTGCAACGACTCGACCAGGTCACCGTCCTGCTCGGCGAGCGCGGCGATGGTGGCTTCCGCCTGGTATCGGGCCTGTTCCGGGGTGTTGCCGCTGATCCGGCCCACCTCGGCCAGGAAGCCGGGCAGGTCCCGGTGCCGTTCGATGCCGTCGATGGGCAGCACGTCGTGCAGCGATGCCGGCACTGCCGCGAGCAGCCGCTGCCGCTCGGCGGCGTCCAGGGCGAAGGCGAGGACCAGCACGGTCGCTTCGGTGCCCACCTTGGCCGTCTTGAAGTCGACCCCGGCCCGACGCCGGACCTCGTCGACCAGGTCGTGGTAGCCCATGCTGCTCACGCCGGCCGCGCCGCTCGGCGGGGACGGCTGAGGCCTCGGATTGTCGGCGCTGCCGACCGGCGGCGGCGCCGGCCCGCCACGCGTACTGTCCGGTTTGTGGGGTCCGGCCGCCGGTGGGCCGGCTCGCTTGCCCTGGTCGAGGCTCGTGAGCTGCTTGGAGGCGCTCAGGCTGGCGCCGATCTCGCTGGGCTGGCGACCCTGTTCGCGGGCCTGCCGAGCTAGAGCCCGGCGCCTCTGGTTGTCGCCCTCCATCTGCTTGCGCATGGTGGCACCCCTTCCGCTGGGGATCGTGGCTGCGCCCGTCGCCTTCCCGTCGTCCCGGGAGCCGAAACGGACGCTGCCGGCCCGGTCGGCCCCGCGTCCGCAGCGCTTCATCCGGCGGGGGTGAGGGGTGCTCACCCACACGACCCGCACCATCAGGTCAGGACCGGAGTTCTTCCGAGGTACGCGGAAGGAAGGTCGTCATGAAACAGATCGTCGAGATCGTCCCCGCCCGACCCGGCTGGTACGCACGCTGGCAGCTCAACCCCGATGTCACCAGGTGTTACCCGGTGAGCCTGTGGGCGCTGCTGGAGGAGGCCGACGGGACTGGCCGCGAAGTGGTCGGCATGGACTGCATCGGCCAGTGGCCCGGCGCGGACGACAACGAGGTGGGTGGGGAGTTCGTCCGCTACCTGTACCAGACGCCCGATTCGGGAGAACCCGAGGACGTCGACCCGACCCCGACCGGCGAGCTGCGCGAGAGCGGCCCTCGGCTCCAGCCGATGACGGCACCCTAGACATTCCTCCGGCCCCCGACCCCAGGTCCCAGGGTCGGGGGCCATCCCCGTTTTCCGGGGGTGGCCGCGGTCAGCCGATGGCGCGCAGGTCGTTGGCGTGCGCCACGGCCAGTAGTTCGGTCAGGCCCGTCCGGTCGAGCATTTGCTGGAGCTGCGGGCTGACGCCGGTCAGCCGGATCGCCCCGGCGCGGCGGTGCACCACCAGCAGCGCGCTGAGCCCGGAGGAGTCGCAGAGGCGCACGCCGGTCAGGTCGATCAGCACCTGGTCCTGCCCGTCGCCGTGCAGGTCAGCCGCCGCCGCGACCAGCTCGGGCGCGGTGTCGTAGTCGAGCTCACCGGTCAGCCGGAGTCGGACGTGCCCGGCGTCGAGCCGGGTCGCCTCGATGGTCAACAGCTGGTCCGACATCCCACCATCTTCCCCGTCGGGCGGAAGAACGCAACGCGGGGGCCACGACGCGCACGAGAACGGTCGCCCCGGTGCCGCTCGGGCGGTGGCGGCGGTGCCCGCCAATTGCGCCGAGATGCCGCTTTCCCCGTACCCGCGTAGTGTGGGCTGAACAGTTTTGACCATAGACGCCGGTTCCGGTACGGGTTCGGGTGGATGACAAGGAGTGAGGCTCAGCTGGTGACTGCTTCCGACGTCAGGGACTACGACCCGGGCGACGGACGGATCTCCACGCCGAGCACGACACGCTCCCCGGCGTGGTCCGCCGACGTCCGGCCCCGACCCACAGCGGCCCTGCCGCCGCTGGCCCCCGACCGGGGTCAGCCCGCACCTGACCTGTTCGAGGTCGTCGAACACTTCCGTGAGGGCCTGGTCGTCTGCGACGCCGATGGCGTCGTGCGGCACGTCAGCCCGGTGGCCGAGCGGTTGCTGCCCGAGGTGACGCCCGGCGAGCTGCTCAGCGCGGCCGGAGTGCCCGGGTTGAGCGAGGGCACCGCCGGTGCCTTCACCTATCGCGGGCGCCAGCTCACCGCCCGCCAGGTGCCCCTCTCCGGTGCCCGTTGCTGCTGGTACGTCGAGGACGTCACCGACAGCGTCAGCCGCGCCGACGCGCTGCTCGCCGAGCGGGCACGCTCAGCCTTCCTCGCCGTGGTCGGTGACAAGCTGGGTAACCCGCTGCACCCCGACCGGGCCGCCGCCGCGGTCGTCCGACTCGCCGTGCCGACCCTGGCCGAGGTGGCCGTGCTGGTGCTGGCCCCGCGTGCCGGTCGGGCCCGCTGGTGGCGGGCCTCGCGCACCGACGGCGAGGCGCCGATGGTGGACAGCGGCGTGCTGGCCGACGGTGAGCTGCCGGTCGCCATCGCCGACGGGTTGACCGGGGTCGAGCCGCACGCGGTGGACTGGCTGGTCGAGCAGGCGGTCGACGCTGGTTGGCTGCCCGGGCTCGCCGGCACCGGGAGCGCCGCCCGGGTCGTCCCGCTGCCCGGCCGGGACGCACCGGTCGGTGTGCTGCTGGTGGCCCGCGCCACGCGCTGGTATGACGAGGCCGACGTGGAGCTGATCCGCGCGTTCGCGGCCCGCGCCGGCGCGGCGTTGACCACCGCTCTGCTCTACCGCGACCAGGCGGAGGTGGCCGACACCCTCCAGGCCAGTCTGCTGCCGATCGAGCCGGCCGAGGCCGCCGGTGTGCAGTGGGGCACCGCGTACCGGCCCGCGCAGGCGGGACTGCGCATCGGTGGCGACTTCTACGGCTCGCACCGACTCCCCGACGGGGGCTCGGTGTTCTTCCTCGGCGACGTGTCGGGCAAGGGCGTCGAGGCGGCCGTCTTCACCGGTCAGTTGCGCCAGTGCCTGCAGGCGTTGCACCGATTGGAGTCGCACCCCGGGCGGTTGCTGCGGCTGCTCAACGACGCGCTGCTGGAGACGACCCAGGCGCACGGCCAGGGCCGCTTCGCCACGATGGTGCTCGGTGTGGCCCGCCCGCAGCGCGACGGGGGCCTCACCCTCACCATGGCCAGCGGAGGGCACCTGCCGCCGCTGGTGCTGCGCGCCTCCGGCGAGGTGGAGTCGGTGCCGCTGCGCGGCATGCTGATCGGGGTGGTGCCCGACCCCCGCGTCGGCGAGGCGACCGTGCGGCTGGCGCCGGGTGAGACCTGTCTGCTCTACAGCGACGGGGTGACCGAAGCCCGAGGTGGACGCCGCGGCGACGAGCAGTTCGGCACGGAACGGCTGGTCACCGCGCTGACCGGCTGCCAACGGATGCCCGCGCCGGCCCTGGCCGAGCGGGTTGAGCAGGTCACCTGCGACTGGCTGGCGCATGGCGACCACGACGACATCGCCGTGCTGGCGGTGCGGGCAGCCGGCCCGAGCGGGCGCGGGTCACGGCACCTGCACTCGGTGCCCGCACCAGCCGACGCGGACCAGCAGAAGGAGACTGACGAGTGACCGCCCCCACGGCCCCCGCCGGACCCCTCGCCGCCGACCCGACCGATGCGTACCCCGGTTACCTGGACTGCCTCGGCGACGCCGACGAGTACGCCGCCATCGACATGGCGATCGGCCTGCTCGACGCGGGCGTACCGGCGGAGCGGGTGCTTCTCGACCTGGTCGCGCCCGCTCAGGCCGAGGTGGGTGAGCGGTGGGCGCGCAACGAGTGGAGCGTCGCCCAGGAGCATGCCGCCACCCACATCAGCGAGCAGGTGGTGGCGGCGGTGGCCGGGCACGTCAACCCGCGCCCGACCGGCGGACGGGTCGTGGTCGCGTGCATGGACG
Source organism: Micromonospora sp. LH3U1 (assembly GCF_028475105.1). Taxonomy (NCBI): domain Bacteria; kingdom Bacillati; phylum Actinomycetota; class Actinomycetes; order Micromonosporales; family Micromonosporaceae; genus Micromonospora; species Micromonospora sp. LH3U1. The sequence goes on from NZ_CP116936.1 coordinate 3,311,773, forward strand.
GCGAGTGGCACGCGCTGCCGCCCCGGCTCGTGGCCGAGGTGCTGCGGCTACGCGGCTGGCAGGTGACCTTCCTGGGTGCCAGCGTGCCTGCGGCGCACCTCGTGTCGTACCTGCACCGCTACGACGCGCACGCGGTCGCGTTGGCGTGCGCGCTGCCGATGCGGCTGCCACACGCCCATCGGATGATCGAGGCGTGCCGCCGCTCGGACGTGCCGGTGGTGGTCGGGGGGCGCGGGTTCGGCGTGGACGGTCGGTGGGCGCGTCGGCTCGGCGTGGCCTGGGCGCCGGACGCGCCCTCCGCGGCCGAGTTGATCGCCGACGAGCGGGCGCTGCGTGGGGTGCCGCCGGCGCGGCTGGCGCACCTGGCCGACGACGAGTACGCCAGCCTGCTGCGGCGTCGTGGTGAGCTGATCGACAGCGCGTTGGCGGACCTGTTCGAGCGGGTGCCGGCGGCCCGGTCCTACACCGCCGCTCAGCTCGACTCGACCGTGAGCGACCTGGGTCACATCGTGGATTTCCTGGCCGCGGCGGTCTACGTCGACGACGCCTCGTTGTTCACCGAGTTCGTCGAGTGGCTGTCGGAAATCCTGGTGAGTCGGGGGGTGCCCGCCACCGCGGTCGCGCAGCCTCTGGAGCACTACGGCGTCGCGTTGCGTGACTTCCCCCGGGCGGGGCAGGTGCTGGCCCTGGGGCGCGCCGCGCTGCCCGTCGCAGGCCGCTGACCGGGCGCGCCGCCGGCACCCGGTCGATCACCCGCGCCCGGTGTTCGGCAACTGGGCCCTGCGTATACTTGTCGCACTGCAAACGTCCCACCCAAAGGTGGAGCGAGGGGAAGAACGGTGACGTTCAGCGTCAGCTATGTCGAGCGCGACGGCGGTGGCCCCTGCCTGCGGCTCGCGGGCGAGCTGGACCTGAGCACCGCCCCCGAGTTGACCGCCGCGATCGACCGACTCATCGCCGCAGGCGAGAGCCGGGTGCTGCTCGACCTCACCGACCTCACGTTCTGCGATTCCACCGGGATGGCCGTGTTCGTCAAGGGAGACAATCAGGTGGCGGCCGACGGGGGTTGGCTTCGGCTCACCGGCGCCAATGGCCGCGTCGAGCGGGTGTTGCGGGTGACCGGCTTGGCCGACGTGTTGCGCTACGAACCGGAGTCGGTCGACCCCGCGTCCCGCAGTGCCCTCTGATGGGCTAGATTTCCCCGCCAGCGCGGTGACCGTCAGGTCCCGTCTCCACCAACCCGAGGCAGGTAGTGATGGGCGCAGACAGCCCGCAGCCGGTACGCATCCTGGTGGTCGACGACGACCCGGGCGACGTGCTCATGATCGAGGAGGCGTTGGCGGATTCCGACGTCGCGAAGGTCATCGACGTGGTCAGCGACGGGGAGGAGGCGATGGAGTTTCTCCGCGCCGAGGGCCGGCACGAGCAGGCCCGTCGGCCGGACGTGATCCTGCTTGACCTCAACATGCCGCGGATGGACGGTCGGCAGGTGCTCGGCGCGGTGAAGCAGGACGAGGATCTGCGGACCATCCCGATCGTCGTGCTGACCACCTCCAACGCCGACACCGACATCGTCGGCAGCTACACGCTTCAGGCCAACGCGTACGTCACCAAGCCGATCGACCTGGACGACTTCAACGACGTGGTCCGCCGCATCGACGAGTTCTTCGGCCGGGTGGTCGTGCTGCCCAAGCGCGTCTGACGTACCCCCACGCTCGCGCATGCTGAACATTTTTCCCGAACCCCCTCGGCGGCTGCGGTCGCAGCCGAGGATCCAGGTGGGGAAGTAACAGCAGCAGCTGCCTGGGGGGCGACAGTATGAGGTTCTCCGTCGTTGAGACCGGTTACGACCAGCGGCAGGTGGATTCCTGCCTGGATGAGCTGGGGATCCGGTTGTCCCGGCTCGCGGCGCGGGCTGAGGGCGCGGCCGGGGCGGCCCGGGAGTGGGACGAGATCCGCCAGGAGGCCGCCTGGCTCAGCGGGCTCCTACAGCGGCTGGACCTGGGCGACGCCAGCGGCAGCCGGCACGGCGGTGACGCGGTGCGCCGCGAGGCCGCCGAGGTCCTGGCCCAGGCTCGTTTCGCGCTGGACGAGGCCCGCGAAGAGGCACGGCAGGTTCGTGAGCGGGCGTACACGGAAGCCGTGCAGGCCCGGCGCGACTTCGAAGCGGCGTTGTACGTCCGTCGGCGACGCGAGGCGCGGGTGGACGAGATCCTCAGCCAGCTGACGGTGGATCAGGTGCCCGCGGACACCCCGACCGCGGCTGCCGGCGTACCGGAGCGCCGTCCGGCCGTCGCGGACACCGACCGGGGCTCCCGGCTCAGGAGGTGAGGGCCGCCGCGACGGTGGTTGCCCGCTCCTCGTGCTGGGCGTACGCGTCGGGGTAGGCGGAGATCTGCACGGACTGGGCGGCGGCGGTGACGCTCATGTCCTGCCAGCCGAGGATCTCGTTGAGCGCGCTGTAGAAGGCTCGGGCGGCGTACGACGGGCGCATCAGCTCGGCCACCGTGCCCCAGCCGCTGCTGGGCCGCTGCTGGAACAGCCCGACCGAGTCGTGGTCGGAGCCGCTGCCCTGGTTTGGGTAGTCGGCCGACTCCGGGAGGACGTCACTGGCCAGGTTGTAGAGGTTGCTCTCCTGCATGGCGGTCGCCAGAGCCACCACCAGGGCGCGGCGCGGCATCTTCATCTCCAGGCCGACGTCCACGATGATCTTCGCGTTGTCCATCTGTGCCTGGTCGAGGCCGGCGACCGGTCGGGGTCGGCGGGGCTTGACCGGCTTTTTGGGCGCCTTACGTACGGCGGTGGGTGTGGCTGTGGCTGTGGGCTTCGCCGTCGGGCTGGGGAGCACGCGTGCGGGGGCGACGTCGCGATCCAGCGACCGGGAGGCGCGCTCGTCGGCGATGGCGGCACGGTCGGCCACCGCCTCGGCGAGCGGCTCCACCGTGCGGGGCGTCTCGTCGTTGCCGGGGGTGCTGGCGACCGCGACGAGGCTGAGGCAGCAGGTGACACCGGCGGCCAGCGCCACCCGGACCGGGGTCGAGCCCCACAGGGGGCGCCGGGACGGCTCGGGGACGCGGTGACGGCCAGTCATCCGTGCGGTTGATGCGGCATCATCCGAACGGGTGGTCGGGCGCGCGTCGGTCAGCTTCTGGTCGGCGGGGTCGTCGGGATCCACCCGCCGAGGCTAAAGAGTTGAATGCTCGATGCCATCGGCCCGTACGGTGGCATGCGCCACAATTTGCCCCGATCAGCCCGACTTTAATGGGCAAAAGCGGAGCAAGTCTCATCAAATTCGCCAAGCAGGCGAGCCGGTTATTCCCGATTCGCCCGTCATATACAGACGCCCCGTCCGGCGCTCAACACGGAATCCGCGCACCCCGCACGCTCAGCCATACAGTCGATGCCAGCCCCACCAAACAGCCGTCCGCACCCCACCAGACGCCCCGCCCCCACCCTCCCGCGCCCCTCCCGGTCCCCGCGATCTTGCAGTTGCTGTCGGCGTTGTGCGCCGAATGTGTCTAAATGCGCGGGCAGGAAGTGCAAGATCGCGCGGAGGGGAGAGGGTCAGCAGTGGCGGTGGGGTCGGCCTGGCTGCGTCCTTTGCTCTGCTTCAAAGGAGGAAACACCTCGCGTCCGGATAGCGGACGTCGGGTGTTGCCTGGGGTGAAGCAGAGCAAAGGACGCAGCGTGCAGGGTGCCTGCCCCTGTGGGACACGCCCGCCGCGACGGCGGACCACCCGGGCGTCGCCGGCCAGGCAACCGGCCAGGCACACCGGCCAGCCGGACGACCGGACTAATGCCGGCCGTTCTCCGCTGGCGTGACGGTCAGCCGGTGGCGGCTGGCGTCCCCGCTGGAGAACGGCCAGAGCCGGTCGGCGTACTCGACCAGGTCGGCCAGCTGATCGCGGCTCAGGCCGGCTGAGGAGATCTCCGCGTGCACGTCGGCCCGGTACCGGCCGTCGTTGTCACGCCCCAGTTTCGCCTCCGCCCGCACCTGGACCGTGTGCGCTTCGTCGGTGATCTCCCCGGCCACCTCCACCGCCGCGTGATGCAGGCAGGAGGCGAAGGCCGCGGCCAGCAACTGTTCCGGGGTCAGCCCGGTGCAGTGCGGCGCCAGCGGTGAAGCCAGCGCGGTGGAGAGCCCGCCATCGTCGGTGCGTACGTGACCGCCCTCGGCGGTCGCTGTGGCCTCACGCAGCCAGGAACTCTGATCCGGCATCGCGTTTCTCCCGTCGCTCACCAGGTCGGCTACCCGGCCGCCGCCCCGCGAAACGCCGTGGACCGTACGGTCAGCGCCCGGAGAGGTGGTTCGGCTCGTCGAGCACCTGCACCGCCTCGGTGGCCTCCATCGCGGCGCGTTCGGTCCACGGAGACGTCCGGGCCGGCCGGCGGGTCGTCGGGATCGTCATCGGCACGTACACCCGGGCGTCCACGGCCTCGGCCAGCAGCAGCGCTGCGATCAGGCTGCTCGGGCGCTGCTCGGGGTCGTCGGCGAGGCAGGAGTGGCACAACTCGGCCACCTCCGGCGGGAGCCCGTCGATCTCGGGTAGCGGCTCCGGTGGCTGACAGCGGCGTACGCCGAGCAGTTCGTGGGTGGTGACCGCGTGGTACGGCAGACGGGCGGTGAGGCAGTAGTAGAGCAGCACGCCGAGGGCGTACATGTCGGAGGCTGGCGTGGCCGGCACCCCGTCCAGTTGCTCGGGCGCCAGGTACGCCGGGGTGCCCAGCACGATCCCGGTCGGCATCGGGTCCGGGGTGCCGGCGGGGACGGCGATGCCGAAGTCGAGCACCTTCACCCCCGACGGGGTGAGCATGACGTTGGCGGGCTTGACGTCGCGGTGCACGATGCCCTCCGCGTGTGCGGCGGCCAGCGCCGCGGCGACCTCCGCGCAGACCCGCACCGAGATTCGCCAGTCCAGCGGCCCGGCGCGCAGGTGCGCGGCGAGCGTCTCACCCTCGGCGAGCTCCATCACGATGTAGGGCACCGGGCGGCCGGGCCACGTCGAGGAGGTGCCGAAGTCGTGCACGCTCGCCACGTTCGGGTGCACCAGGCGGGCCGCCGATCGGGCCTCCGCGCGGATCCGGTCCACGGGGCCGTCCTGGCCGTCGGGACCGGGCAGGATGAGCTTCACCGCGACCGGCCGGTCCAGCACCTGGTCGTGCGCCCGCCACACCTCGGACATCCCGCCCACTCCGATGCGCTGCTCGAGCTGGTACCGCCCGTCCAGCGTGCGCATCGATCACTCCTCGCCCTCGTCCCGCCGAGCGCGGGTGCTTGGGTCGCGGTACCCGGGCTCCGAGCTGGGCAAACCGGCGCGGGATTCGAGGGGAGCCCAGCCCGCGCACCCGCTGCGGCACGGGCGGAGGTTGCGGTAGCTTGCGAGCCAGAGCTGGTGTCACCGATTGTGCCGGCACGGTCACCCGAGGGAGTGTCGCGATGGGCGAGGTAACCGTACGCTTCGTCGGCGGCCCCGCGGACGGCCTGGTTCGGCTGCTGCCGGCCGGTGCGGACGGCGCCCCACCACAGCGTTGGATCATGCGGCACCCGGACGGCACCGGCCCGGTGCAGCCCGGCCCCGACCACCTCTACGAACGCGACCGGCCCGACGACGCGGGCGGCTGGAGCATGCGGTTCCTGCGCACCGACGCGTACGGGGTGTCCGAGTGACCACGAGTCGGGGCTGACCGGTGGCGACGCCGGCGTCGCGTCGGCCGGGCCGCACAGCTGGCACACAGCTCCCGCAGGGGCGCGGCACAGACGTCGCGGCCACGATGGGGGACATGGTCATGAACGGGCAGGCCGGGCCGGGCCGGATCGAGCTGCGCCGCCCCGACGGTGAACCCGTCCGGGTGCTGGTGGTCGACGACGAACCGACGCTCACCGACCTGCTGTCGATGGCGCTTCGCTACGAGGGCTGGCAGGTCCGCAGCGCGGGCAACGGCATGGCGGCGCTGAGCGCGGCCCGGCAGTTCCAGCCGGACGCCGTGGTGCTCGACGTGATGCTGCCCGACCTGGACGGCTTCCAGGTGCTGCGCCGCCTGCGCGAGCACGCCCCCACCGTGCCGGTGCTCTTCCTGACCGCCCGCGACGCCGTCGAGGAACGCATCGCCGGTTTGACCGTCGGTGGCGACGACTACGTCACCAAGCCGTTCAGCCTGGAGGAGGTCATCGCCCGGCTACGCGCGCTGCTGCGCCGCTCCGGCTTCGCGGTCGCCGCCCGGGAGGACGCGGTCCTCACCGTCGGCGACCTCAGCCTCGACGAGGACAGCCACGAGGTACGCCGCGACGGTCAACTGATCACCCTCACCGCGACGGAGTTCGAGCTGCTGCGCTACCTGATGCGTAACCCGCGCCGGGTGCTCAGCAAGGCGCAGATCCTCGATCGGGTGTGGAACTACGACTTCGGCGGCCAGGCCAACGTGGTGGAGCTGTACATCTCGTACCTGCGCAAGAAGATCGACGCCGGTCGGGCGCCGATGATCCACACGCTGCGTGGCGCGGGCTATGTCCTCAAACCCGCCGAGTAAGCGTCGCCCGGTGCGCGCCGCCCGCCGATGGCTGGCCGGCCGCTCCCTGCGTACCCGACTGGTGTTTGCCCTGGTCGCGTTGCTGGCGTTGGTCAGTGTCGCCATCGGTGGCCTCACCACGGTGGCGCTGCGGCACTTCCTGATCGACCGGCTCGACGCCCAACTGGCGCCCGCGACGGCCATGCGGGGCGACCGTCCGGGGCGGCCGGCCTTCCCGGGCAACGGACCGGGCGTCCCGCTCGGGTTGCCGTCCGGCTCGGTGGTCGCCGAGCTCACCGACGGCCGGGTGACGAGCGCGCGGACCCTGACCAACAGCCCGTCCAGCGACGATCCGTTCCCCGACGAGCAGTCCGTCCCGGTCGGGGAGGTCGCCACACTGGCGGACCTGCCGGTCGGCGCCGAACCGCGCACCGTCGACCTCGGCGCCCGCGGTGACTACCGGGCCGTGGCCCGGCAGTTCCGCGACGGCGCGGTACGTGTCGTCGCGATCCCGCTGGCTGGCGTGCAGGAGACCGTCTGGTGGATGGTCGCCGCCCAGGTCGCGGTGGCCGCCGTCGGGCTGGTCATCGCCGGAGCCGCCGCTGCGCTGATCGTCCGGGCCACGCTGCGCCCACTCAACCGGGTGGCCGCCACCGCCACCCGGGTCACCGAGCTGCCCCTGGACCGCGGCGAGGTGGCGCTCGCCGTCCGGGTCCCAGCCGCGGACACCGATCCGCGTACCGAGGTCGGCCAGGTCGGCGCGGCCCTGAACCGGATGCTGGGCCACGTCGCCGACGCGCTGGCCGCCCGGCAGGCCAGCGAGACGCGGGTACGCCAGTTCGTCGCCGACGCCAGCCACGAGTTGCGGACACCCCTCGCGGCGATCCGTGGCTACGCCGAGGTTGCCCGGCGCGGCCGCGACGAGGTCCCCGCCGACGTGGCGCACGCGCTACGACGGGTGGAGTCGGAGAGCACCCGGATGACCAGCCTCGTCGACGACCTGCTGCTGCTGGCCCGGCTGGACTCCGGCCGGCCGCTCGCGGCGGACCCGGTGGACCTGACCGCCCTGGTGGTGGACGCGGTCAGCGACGCGCACGTCGCCGGTCCCGAACACCGCTGGCAGCTCGATCTGCCCGAGGTGGCGATCCGGGTGCCCGGCGACGCCGCCCGGCTGCACCAGGTGGTGGCGAACCTGCTGGCCAACGCCCGGGTGCACACTTCGCCCGGCAGCACGGTCACCACCACGCTGGCCATCGACGCGGACAGCGCGGTGCTCAGCGTCGCCGACGACGGGCCGGGCGTGCCGGCGCAGCTGCAACCGGAGATGTTCGAGCGGTTCGCCCGCGGCGACGGCTCCCGGTCGAGGGCGCACGGCAGCACCGGCCTCGGCCTGGCGATCGTGGCGGCCGTGGTGGAGGCCCACCACGGCACGGTCGGGGTGGACAGCCGTCCGGGTCGGACCGTGTTCACCGTCCGGTTGCCGAATCCCACAGCTGACGCATAGTTCGCGCACGGCGTCGCGCCAGCCCCGCCGTCGAGGCTGGCCCCATGGACAGAACAGAGACCCTGCCGCCGACGCACCGCTCGCCGGCCTGGACCAGGCCCGCGCTGGTGGTCCTGCTGCTCGCCACCGGCCTGCTCTACCTCTGGGGCCTGGGCGCCTCCGGCTGGGCGAACTCGTTCTACGCGGCGGCCGCGCAGGCCGGCTCGGTCAGCTGGAAGGCGTTCCTCTACGGCTCGTCGGACGCCGCCAACTCCATCACCGTCGACAAGACACCCGCGTCGCTGTGGCTGATGGCCCTGTCCGTACGCGTATTCGGTCTGAACAGCTGGGCGATGCTCGTCCCGCAGGCGCTCTGCGGGGTCGCCTCGGTCGGCGTGCTCTACGCGACCGTGAAGCGCTGGTACGGGCCGGTGGCTGGCCTGATCGCCGGCGCGGTCCTCGCGGTCACCCCGGTGGCGACGCTGATGTTCCGGTTCAACAACCCCGACGCGCTGCTCGTCCTGCTGCTCGTCGCCGGGGCGTACGCCACCGTCCGGGCCCTGGAGGTGGCCAGTACCCGGTGGATCGTGCTGGTCGGTGTGCTGGTCGGTTTCGGCTTCCTCACCAAGATGTTGCAGGCGTTCCTGGTGGTGCCGGTCTTCGCCGGCGTCTACCTGCTGGCCGCGCCGACCGGGCTGTGGCGGCGGGTCCGGCAACTGCTGCTGGCCGGCCTGGCGGTGGTGGTCTCCGCCGGCTGGTGGGTGGCGATCGTCGAGCTGGTCCCGGCCAGCGCCCGCCCGTACATCGGCGGGTCGCAGGGGAACAGCATCCTGGAGCTGACCCTCGGCTACAACGGCCTCGGCCGGATCACCGGCGAGGAGGTGGGCAGCGTCGGCGGTGGTGGCGGCCCGCGGGGCGGTGGCGGCGGCCCGTTCTCGGGGCAGACCGGCGTGCTGCGGATGTTCGGCGGCGAGATCGGCGGTCAGATCTCCTGGCTGCTGCCGGCCGCGCTGATCCTGCTGGTCGCCGGCCTGCTGCTGGCCGGTCGCGCGGCCCGTACCGACCGCACCCGGGCCGGGCTGCTGCTCTGGGGCGGCTGGCTGCTGGTCACCGGCCTGATCTTCAGCTTCATGTCCGGCATCTTCCACGCCTACTACACGGTGGCGCTCGCCCCGGCGATCGGCGCACTTGTCGGCATCGGTGTGACGCTGCTCTGGCGGCAGCGCCACGCGCTGCCCGGTTCGGGCACCGACGCGACCGCTGGCACGCGCTGGCAGCGGTGGCGTCCCCTGGCCGCCACGGTGACGCTCGCCGGCACGCTCGCGGTCACCGTCTGGTGGGCGTGGGTGCTGCTCGGGCGCAGCCCCGACTGGTACCCGTGGCTGCGGACCGCCGTGCTGGTCGCCGGCCTGGTCGGCGCGGCCCTGATCCTGCTGGCCGGTCGGCTGCCCCGCCGGTTGATGCCGGTGGTGCTGGGTCTGGGCGCGGCAGCGGCGTTGGCCGGCCCGGTCGCGTACGCGGTGCAGACCGCCGCGACCCCACACACCGGCTCGATCCCGAGCGCCGGCCCGTCCGTCGCGGGCGGCTTCGGTCGGGGCGGCTTCCCCGGTGGGCAACCGCCGGGCGGCATGCAGCTCCCGGGTGGCGGACAGCGTCCCGGCGACGGCCGCGACGGCGGTCAGGCTCCCGGCGGTCAGGCTCCCGGCCTCCCCGGGGGTGGGCAGGGCCGTGACGCCGGCGGGGGAATGGGCGGGCTGCTCGACGCCCGTGAGCCCAGCGCCGCGTTGCGCGCACTGCTGGAGCGTGACAGCGGCGACTACACGTGGGTGGCTGCCACCGTCGGCTCCAACAACGCCTCCGGCTATCAGCTCGCCACCGGCGACCCGGTGATGCCGATCGGCGGGTTCAACGGCAGTGACCCGTCACCGACCCTCGCGCAGTTCCAGGGCTACGTCGCCGACGGAAAGATCCACTACTTCGTGGGTGGCGGTGGCTTCCGGGCCAACGGCGGCAGCTCCGCCTCCCAGGAGATCGCCGCCTGGGTCGAGGAGACGTTCACGGCGCAGACCGTCGACGGTGTCACCGTCTACGACCTGAGCACCGGTACGGAGGCGTCGTGACCGCGCTCAGCGGCCCCCGGGTCGCCGTCCAGGCCCGACCCGCCACCACCGGTGCGGTGCTGGATGTGGTGATCCCGGTCTACAACGAGGAGACCGACCTGGGGCCGTGCGTACGGCGGCTGCACGCTCATCTGAGCGAGCACTTCCCGTACCCGTTCCAGATCACCATTGCCGACAACGCCAGCGTCGACGACACCCTCACGGTGGCCGACGGCCTCGCCGGTGAGCTGCCCGGCGTCGAGGTGCTGCACCTCGACGCCAAGGGGCGGGGGAGGGCGCTGTCCGCTGCGTGGTCCGCGTCGTCCGCGCCGGTGCTGGCGTACATGGACGTGGACCTCTCCACCGACCTGGCGGCGCTGCTGCCGCTGGTCGCACCGCTCATCTCCGGTCACTCCGACCTGGCGATCGGCACGCGGCTGGCGCGTACCTCCCGGGTGGTGCGCGGTGCCAAGCGGGAGGTCATCTCGCGGGCCTACAACCTGCTGCTGCGCGGTGCGCTGGCCGCGCGGTTCTCCGACGCGCAGTGTGGGTTCAAGGCGATCCGCGCGGACGTGGCCGGTGAGCTGCTCCCGTTGGTGCGGGACACCGGCTGGTTCTTCGACACCGAGCTGCTGGTGCTCGCCCAGCGGGCCGGGCTGCGCATCCACGAGGTGCCGGTGGACTGGGTCGACGACCCGGACAGCCGCGTCGACGTCGTCGCCACCGCTCTGGCCGACCTGCGCGGGGTGGGCCGGCTGGGCCGGGCACTGCTGACCGGCGCGCTGCCCCTGACCGAGCTGCGGGCGCAGATGGGCCGGGCGCCGCTGACCGCGCCGTCCGGGCAGCCCGGCCACACGCCGCCGGGGCAGGTGCCGGTCGGGTTGCCCCGGCAGCTGATCCGGTTCGCGGCGGTCGGGGTGGCCAGCACGCTGGCGTACCTGCTGCTGTTCGTGGCCACCCGGGGCGCGCTCGGCGCGCAACCGGCGAACCTGCTGGCGCTGCTGGTGACCGCGGTGGCGAACACGGCCGCGAACCGGCGGCTGACGTTCGGCATCAGCGGACGTCGGCACGCCGGTCGGCATCACCTGCAGGGTTTGCTGGCCTTCGCGCTCGGCCTGGCGCTGACCAGTGGCTCGTTGGCCGTGCTGCACGTCGTCGACGCCGTACCGGCCCGGCCGGTGGAGCTGACCGTGCTGGTGGCCGCGAACCTGGCCGCCACCGCACTGCGCTTCGTGCTGCTGCGCCTCGGCATGCACCACCGGCGCACCTGATACACCGGCTGGTCAGCCGGCCAGCACCTCCGCGAGGACCTCGACGACGCGTCGTGTGTGGCGCCCGTCGGGGTCCTCGTCGGCGTTCAGGTCGGCCACGCTCATGCCGAGCAGCCGGTCGGCGCGGGCCAGCGGGGTGACCAGCGCGATGAGGTCCGGCCAGCGCAGCCCGTCCGGCTCGGGGTAGGTCACCGCCGGCAGGTCGCGGGGGTCCACCGCGTCCAGGTCGAGGTGCAGCCAGGCCGGCCCGTCCCCGCCGGCGGCCAGGGTGACCCCGACGGTGCCGGCGCCCCGGCGCAGCAGCTCCGCGGCGGGCACCTGGTGGATCGCCGGGTCGATCCGGGCCGCCTCGACCCGGCTGCTCTCGTCGGTGGCCGGGCGGTGCCCGAGCAGGTGTACGCGGCTCGGATCGAGCAGCGCGCCGTCCGGCCCGATGGCGACGGGGCCGTGCCCGGTGACCACCGACAGGTCCATGTCGGCGGCCTCACCGGTCGGCGAGGTCACGCCGTCGAGGAAATCCGGGTGGGCGTCGACGAACCACAGCTCCGTCGCCGGGGGCAGGGCCCGGCAGATGCCGGGCAGGATGGCGCAGTCCCCGCCGAGCACCAGCGGTCGGCGGCCGTCCGCGATCAGTGCGGCGACCCGTGCGGTGATGGCCTCGCCTGCGCGGCGAAGGCCGTCGGCGCCGATCACCCCGCTCGCCGGGTCCCGGATCGGGTCGCGCAACCGTGCTTCGTCCACCCGCCCGCCGTCGTCGGTGGCCACGGCGTCCAGCAGCCCGGCCCGGCGCAGCGCGGCCGGCGCCCGCTCCTCACCGCGTCCGGCTCCGGAGGAGTCCAACGGCGCGTCCAGCACGACCCAGCGCACGTCCGCAGCGTACCGGCGGGGGCGGTGCCTCGGCCGCATTCTGTGACGAGGCTGGGAGTCCGCCGATGTGCCCGCGGTGGCGATGACGAGCGGCGTACGGTGGGACAAGTCCGGCCTTCTGGGTCAAAAGCCTCATCGCTGTGTACCCGGGACGCCGGTGTGGAGACCGGCGAGGGAAGGAGCGATCGGTGATCCATCTGGCCTATCTGGACGCGGGGTCCGGCAGCCTGATCGTGCAGGCGGTCGTCGGCGGGGTGGCCGGTGCCGCGGTCGCCGCCAAGCTCTACTGGCGACGCCTGGTCGACCGATTCCGCCGCCAACCGACCGACCAGCGGTGAGCGGGCCAGTCCCGGCGATGGCGATCTCACCCACGGAGGTACGGCCCGAGCCGGCCTCCTTCCGCGACCCGGCCAACCGGGTCTTCCACGTCGGCGACGAGGTGCTGCGCGGGCTGGACACGCAGGCCGCCGAGCACTGGCGGGCACTCACCGGCAGCACGTTCTTCCCGGCGCTCGTCACCGCGCGCAAGGTCTGCGCCACCGAGGACGCCCCACCGACACTGGTGCCCGCCGCGACCGGGGCGCCGTGGGCCGCCGTGCTGCGCCACGAGCGCATCCCGTTCGTCTCCCACCCGTACGAGTGGTCGTTCAGCATGCTGCGCGACGCCGCGCTGCTGCACCTGGAGATCCTGCGCGCCGCGCTCACCGACGGCTTCACCATCAAGGACGGCTCGGCGTACAACCTGCAGTGGCGCGGCGCCGAGCCGGTCTTCATCGACATCGGCTCGTTCGAGCCGGTACGCGACGGCGAACCGTGGGCCGGCTACCGGCAGTTCTGCCAGACCGTGCTCTACCCGCTGATGCTCACCGCCCACCTGGGCGTCGACTTCCAGCCCTGGCTACGCGCCCGCGTCGACGGCATCGAGGCCGACGAACTGCGGCCGCTCTTCGGCGGGGCCCGCCGGCTGCGCCCCGGGGTGCTGACCCACCTGCACCTGCACGTTGCCATGCAGCAACGCAACGCCGCCACCAGCACCAGCGACGTCCGCGACCAACTGCGGGCCGCCGGCTTCTCCCGGGAGCTGCTGCTGGCGACCGTACGCGGCATCGAGAAGTTGGTCCGCCGGCTGGACCGTCGTCCGGCCGAGAGTCACTGGTCGGACTACCAGCGCACCTGCGGATACTCCGCACGGGACCGGGTGGCCAAGGAGCAGTTCGTGGCCGCCGCCGTAGCGGCTGGCGCCCGCCCCCGCCTGGTGCTCGACCTCGGTGCCAACGACGGCCGGTACTCCCGGTTGGCGGCCGGGCACGCCGACTACGTGGTCGCCGTCGAGCAGGACCCGGCCGTGGTCGACGAGCTGTACCGACAGCTGCGGTCCGAGGGGCAGCGGCGCATCCTGCCGCTGGTGCTGGACCTGGCCGACCCGTCACCGGGTGGCGGCTGGCGGGGCGTCGAGCGGGCCGGCTTCGCCGAGCGGGCGTCCGCCGACGTGGTACTCGCCCTGGCAGTGGTGCACCACCTGGCGATCGGGCGCAACGTGCCGCTGCCGGAGGTCATCGACTGGTTGGCCGGGCTGATGGTGCCGGGCGGCGCGCTGGTGGTGGAGTTCGTCCACCCGGAAGATCCGATGGCGACCCGGCTGCTCGCCAACAAGCCCGCCAACCTCTTCCCGGACTATCGGCGCGACACCTTCGAGGCGCTGCTCGCCGCCCGGGGTCGGGTCACCGACCGGCTGGAACTGCCCTCGGGCACCCGCACGCTCTACCGGACGGTGATGGGTGGCTGAACCGGCCGACGCCGACCTGCCAGCTTCGGACGACCAACCGCGTCCGGCCTCCGAGCGGTGGGACCGTGGCTGGCGTGGCGAGCTGGGCCGGCTGCTGGAGGTGGTCGCGCTGGTCGGGCTGGTGGTCACCCAGCCACTACTGGACGTGCTCGGCCGCAGCCCCGATTTCTTCCTGTTCCACCGCGCCGACCCGGCCCAGATCCTGCTGCTGGTCGCTCTCGTGACAGTGGTGCCCACGGTCGGAGTGGGACTGCTCGGCGCACTCAGCCGACTGGCCGGCCGGACCGCCCGCGCCCTCACCCACACCGGGCTGGTCGGGCTGCTGCTCGCCGCCCTCGCCGTGCAGGTGGGCCGGCACGTGACGCCGCTTCGGGGCGTACCGCTGCTGCTGGTGGCCCTGCTGGCCGGAGCCGCCGGCGCGGCCGCACATCGGCGGTGGCGGGTGCCGGGCCGGGTGCTGCGACTGGCCGCCGCCGGGCCGGTGGCCTTCGTGGCGCTCTTCCTGCTCGTCTCACCCACCTCGGCGGTGGTCCTGCCGCGCAGCGACGGCGGCGCGGCCGGCACCGCGCAGGGCACGGGCGCGCACCCGCCGGTGGTCATGCTGATCCTCGACGAACTGCCGCTGGTCAGCCTGCTCGGCGCCGACGGGCGGATCGACGCGACCAGGTACCCGCATTTCGCCGAGCTGGCCGGCGGCTCGACCTGGTACCGCAACGCCACCGGGGTCAGCGGGTGGACCCCGAACGCGCTGCCCGCGATGCTCACCGGCCGCTACCCGGCGCGGCCGGTCGCCCCGCACTACTCGCAGTACCCGGACAACATCTTCACCGCCTTCGGCGGCCTGTACGACATCCGCGCCGAGGAGAGCATCACCCGACTGTGCCCGCCCAGCCGCTGTGAGCAGCCGGTCACCCCGGAGCAGGGGCTCGGCGTGCTGGTCCGGGAAACCGGCAAGTTGCTCGGCCAGGTCGCCGGGCCGACGGCCACCCGGGTCGACCCGGAGGACTCCTACCGGGAGCAGACCCGGGCCGAGGCCGGCCTGGACGCCGCCGAGCCGGTGCCGGCCGACCCGAAGTTCCGCTGGGACAGCCTGGACGACAACCAGCCGGCCCGCTTCACCAGCTTCCTGGCCGGGCTGAAGCCGACAACCCGGCCCACCCTGCACTTCCTGCACCTGCTGATGCCGCACTCGCCGTGGGCGTACCTGCCGTCCGGGGCGCGCTACGACGCCCCCGAGGACCTGCCCAACGATGGCACCGGTTGGGTCGAGCTGGCCCGGCAGAGGCACCTCGCCCAGCTCGGCTACACCGACCGGCTGATCGGCGAGACCCTGCGGACCCTGCGCGCCAGCGGCCTCTACGACCAGGCCCTCGTCGTGGTGACCGCCGACCACGGGGTCAGCTTCCGCCCCGGAGCCCAGGGTCGGGGCATGGACGCCATCAAGGCCGCCGCCGGCGAGGTCGCCTGGGTGCCGATGTTTGTCAAGGAGCCCCACCAGCAGACCGGCCGGGTGGACGACCGCAACTGGGAGCACGTCGACCTGCTGCCGACCGTGGCCGACGAGGCCAACATCCGGCTGCCCTGGCGGGTCGACGGCCGCTCCGCCCGGCAGGCCCCGCGCACCGACGGCACGAAGCACTTCTACGACCGCCCCGGCGAACCGGTCACCTTCCCGGGCGGGGTGCCCGCCCCGCCGCCGCAGCCGACGCCGCACCCCTGGTCGGCACCGACGTGCGCGCCGGCCCGGCCGGGGGCAGCGCCCGGGTCGCCGACCTGGCCGCCTTCACGGCCATGGATCCGGACACCGGCACCCTCCCGGCGCTCGTCTGGGGGGACGTCCCGGACCGGATCCCGGACGGCACGCTGCTGGCGGTGGCCGTCAACGGCCGGATCGGGGCCGTCGTCCCGGTGGTGCCGGCAGACCCGGGCGGACGCCGGTTCGCCGCACTGCTCACCGACGACAAGCTGTTCCACGCCGGCACCAACCGGCTCGACGTCTTCCAGGTCGCGACGGACGGTACGCTGCGACGCCTCGCGCTGTCCTGACCTGGTCCCAGATTCGTCCCGGGTACCGGGATGCCGGGTTTCCCTTCGGCCTGGTCGGGAATCGGGTGACGCAGGCCTCACCGGCGAACCACGGCGGGCGTTGTCCCCCGAGCCGCAATTACGGTAGAAGCGAAGGCAATTCAACGTAGATCTGCCGGCGAAGCGAGGAACCACATGACGGAAGTCAAGCTCGATCACCCCGGTGGGCAGCTGTCGATGCCGGTACACCCTGCGGTCGAGGGCCCCGCCGGTGTCGGGGTGAGCAAGCTGCTGAAAGAAACCGGGATGACCACGTACGACCCCGGTTTCGTCAACACCGCGGCTGCGTCATCCGCGATCACCTACATCGACGGCGACGCGGGGATCCTGCGTTACCGGGGATACCCGATCGAGCAGCTGGCCGAGAAGTCCTCCTTCCTGGAGGTCTCCTACCTGCTCATCTACGGTGAGCTGCCGAGCGAGCAGCAGCTGACCGAGTTCACCGAGTGGATTCGGCGGCACTCGCTGCTGCACGAGGAGATGCGCCGCTTCTTCGACGGCTTCCCCCGGGACGCCCACCCGATGGCGGTGCTCTCGTCCGCGGTGAGCGCCCTGTCCACCTTCTACCAGGACAGCCTGGACCCGTTCGACTCCGAGCACGTGGAGATCTCCACGGTCCGGCTGATGGCGAAGGTGCCGACCATCGCCTCGTACGCGTACAAGAAGTCCATCGGGCAGCCGCTGCTGTACCCGGACAACTCGCTCGGGTACGTGGACAACCTGCTGCGGATGACGTTCGGCGTGCCGGCGGAGCCGTACGAGGTCGACCCGGTGATGTCGAAGGTGCTGGACATGCTCTTCGTCCTGCACGCCGACCACGAGCAGAACTGCTCCACGTCGACCGTCCGGCTGGTCGGTTCCAGCAACGCCAACCTGTTCGCCTCGGTCTCCGCCGGCGTGAACGCCCTGTTCGGCCCGCTGCACGGCGGCGCCAACCAGGCCGTGCTGGAGATGCTCCAGCAGATCAACGCCGGTGATGACGACGTCCGGTCCTTCGTCCGCAAGGTCAAGGACAAGCAGGACGGCGTCAAGCTGATGGGCTTCGGCCACCGGGTCTACAAGAACTACGACCCGCGGGCGGCGATCGTCAAGAAGGCCGCGCAGGACGTGCTGGGCCGGATGGCCAAGCCGGACCCGCTGCTGGACATCGCCATGGAGCTGGAGGAGATCGCGCTCGCCGACGACTTCTTCGTCTCCCGTCGGCTCTACCCGAACGTGGACTTCTACACCGGCCTGATCTACAAGGCCATGGGCTTCCCGACGAAGATGTTCACGGTGCTCTTCGCGCTCGGCCGGCTCCCCGGCTGGATCGCCCAGTGGCGCGAGATGATCAACGACCCGGAGACCAAGATCGGCCGTCCGCGGCAGATCTACGTCGGCTCCGCCGAGCGGGACTACGTCCCCTTCGCCGAGCGCTGACCTCCGCTTTTCGCACCACCGGCAGGCCGTCGACCCACCCGGGTCGGCGGCCTGCCGCCTTTCCCGGCGTCCGGCCTTGATCGACTCCGTTTCCTTGAAGCCGGGCTATCCGTCGCCTGGGATGCCGCGACTTTCAAGGAAACGGAGTCGATCAAGCCGAGGCCCGCGCCAGGGGGTCAGAAGGCAGAGATGTCGTGTGCCCGCTCGCTGCGGCTGAGGGCACTGATCAGCGCGGACTGGCCGTGACGCCGCACGGCCAGTCGTACCAGCAGGTCGCGTACGGGGTCGAAGACTTCCGCCGGGAACGTTGGCGTGGGCACTCCGACGCTCACGGCGAGGTCGTCGGAGTGGACCACGATCTCCAGCTGGCGGGTCAACAGGAACTCGCTGCGCCGCAGGGACCAGCCCTGCCACGGGATCGGGACGACGTCGCGGGCGGCCCCTCGCGCAAGCAGGTCGCCGACCTCCCGCAGCGCGACGGCGGAGCGGTCGTGCAGGTCTGCCGGCCCCCGTACGGCTTCGGCTTCGTCGGGACCTGAGGCGACCGAAGCCTCGTCGGGAGACCCCTCGGTGACCCACGCGGCCCGCTCGTAGTGGTCGTCGGCGGCCTCCAGGAGCAGCAGGTCGGTCGGCGTCGGTAGCAGCTCCGCCGCGCGTACCGCCTGACGCCCCAGGTGGCACGCCAGGGCTCCCACGGACAGGTGCGGCAGCGCGCTCGGGCTCGACCACTGCTCCGAGACCTCGGGGCGTCGGATCAGGTCCAGCGCGATCGAGGCGGCGATCGGGAAGGCGGCATCCAGGGCATCGACAGGACGAGGCATCCGCACATCCTGACAGGCCCGGCCGGTCAGCGCCGAACTCGCAAGCCCGAGCTCAGGCGCCGCAACGACGACACGATCACCACCAGCATGGGTGGTTGCAGTATTAAGGGCGCGGCGATCTCACCTGACCACGTTACGAAACGCTACATTAGCTCCGGGACTTCGCAAAGCTATACGAATCGAAGGTTGTTCACGCAGAAGCCCGCCCTGGTGTCTGGCCAATCATTTGCGGCATTCGACTAGAATGGCCACGTCCGATAGCCGGAGAAGAGCGCTCCCGAGAGGGACAACGATGGGGAATTGGATCCTTGGTCTGCTGGCCAACGTCGTCGCGGCGCCAATTGCATTCGCGCTCGGTTACCTTTATCGCCAACGCGAATGGATGGTAAGAAGACTCCGCGGGCTCGGAGAATTCATTATCTTCTCTCCGCGCGGTGAGACACTGGTTGTGTGTGGAAGTCAAGCGGCAATCGGGGACGTCAACCGAATCATCCGTGCGGGTGACGTCGCAGCCATGCTGGAGGTTTCCTTGGAGGCTTTGAATTACAATTCCTCCAGCCGTGTCACGGTCGCGACGGTCGAGGAGGTCGACTCTTCCGCGACCAGCAGGAGGGATTGCATCTTCGTCGGAGGACCTTATGTGAACTCTTTCAGCAAGGCTGCCTTGCGCGCACTTGAGGCACAAGGCAAGGAATTGGTGAAATTTGATGCCTATACCGTTGTGGTCGCAGGTTACGAGCCCTCGACGCCAGTCCTGGACGGAACGCAGATAGTCACCGATTTCGGCGTTATATACACCTTTCCGAACCCAGCCGACTCGAAGAAGCGTGTGACCATCATCTGCGGTTCTCTCCGTGTGGGAACTCTGGCCGCAGCGAGGACACTCTCGTCGCGAGAGTTCAAGCGGTCAATCCGTAAGGTTGGCCGATCGGCTCATCACTGCACGCTTATTCGCGCAGACGTTGCCGAACGCGATATCGCCACGTCCAGGATAGTACACTCACTAACGAGGAATTTGGAATAATGACCACTGAACACCGAGGCGCCCCTCTTGGCATCGTCGAGGCAACAAAGGGTGCGAGTTGGTCCAGTGACGAGCGAGTGCTATTCGTAGAACACCTCGCACGGGAAGGGTTAGCGTTCTACCTGCTGGGGTCCAGGCCTCACCTACAGCACAGGTCCGCTCTTGTCGCATTTTCTCGGAACAGCGACGCGGAAATCTCTCGGTTGGCCCCGATTTCAAGGTCCACTGGACTGGCACTGGGCATTTCTGCCTTTTTCGAGGAAGCGCTCGTCCGCTCGTCGCGTGACATCTCGGTCATTGTGGAAAGCCTGCAGAACGCGGACTTCATTGGTGATATCAAGACGCTGCTCCTGCGGTTCGACGGCGCACCACTACGAGGCCGTCACCTGTTAGCCGATATCCAGGTGGAGATCGTTCATGCGATCTCGTCGTCCTTCGGCTTGACGATGCAAATTGTGGTATGCCCAACGCTCTACGCGGACGATGTGAGCGAGATCGGCATCTCCGACTCCGAAAGAGACCGCTATCGACAGACCTTGTCGCAGATTGACGCCAGCGTCTCGATATTTTGGAGTGGCCCTACGCTCATGAGTGATCGCATTACTCATGGGGCCGTGGAAAGGGTGACAGAGCAATATCAGCGCAAACCGGCCCTCTGGTACAACTTTCCCGTCAACGACGGCCGCGGTTACGAAAGCCGCTTGCGGTTGATCCCTGAGATAGAGGACGTGCAGCAAACTCTCGGCGGCTTCGATATGGTCGCCTTCAACCCCATGAGGCAGCTTCGACTGTCGGAAATACCGATCATCTCGGCGATGCGGGCGATCCAATCGAGGCGCAGCGACTGGAGCGATATCACCCAAACCGTCTGTATCGAGACTCTGGGGTTGGATGTAGGTGAGGTTGTCTGGTCGAATATCACCAGGCTTGACCACAGAGATAGACTGTGGCCATCTATAGACGAAGCGATCGGTTTGGCCCTCAAGGGCAAGAAGTCTCCATACGCTCTGGAATTGAGGACGTGGCTCGATCAAGCTCCGTCGACTTGAGGAGGGAGCCTGGATGATTCTTCACCATGGGTCGCCGACGATCTCCATCGTCCTTCCAGCTCACAACGAGGCTAGGCACCTGCCTTCCACCATCACAGTATTGAGCCGGTATCTGGAGGGCCTCGTAGAGCAGTACGAGATCCTGGTCGTGGACGACGGCAGTACTGACGGCACACACCTCACTCTTGTCGAAGACAACAGGGTCACCCTTATTCGGCATCCCCTCAGGTTGGGGAAGGGTGCCGCGCTGCGAACGGGCATTACCGAGTCCGCGGGCATCTACGTCGCCTATACCGATGCGGATCTACCAGTGGAGCCGTCGTCGATTGGGCTGGCATTCCAGATCGTCACTGAGAACAACGCCACGCTCGCCATCGGTGACCGGCGGCATCCTGGATCCATAGTTATTGGGAATGCGACACGCAGCAGACGCGTCACCAGCCGAATATTCAATATGTTCACCCGCGCGGTTCTGCTGCCTGAAGTACGCGACACCCAGTGTTGCATGAAGATGGCCCTTGGGACCTCACTGAGGTCGATCGTCAGAAATGTATCCACTGATGGCTACAGCTTCGACGCCGAATTGATCTACCTCGCCAAAAAAGCCGGCATGACGATCGCGGCGTGCCCCGTTGTGTGGCGAGACATTCGAGCAAAGCTAGGGCCGGTGGAGTCTCTCCTGTTGTTGCTCAGGATGATGAACGACGCGTGGCGGGTAGCGTCCAGAAATGGTCGCGTGGCCTGACCCGAATCAAGACCCCGACGCCTGCGAGCCCGGACTCAAGGCAGCGGGACCAGGTAGGAATCGACGCGCGCGATGAGACCGTCGCGGAACGTGAAAAGGTCGTTGAACGCGAACTGGAACGGCCCGTGGTCGACGCTGACGCCGCGGCCCTCGCCCGTGGTGACGACCACCGGCCCGTCCTCGTGGACACGCTGGACGTCGAGCTCAGGGCTGCCGGTGAATCCGGGGTTCTCGATCTCGCCGTCGAACTCCGCCTTGCCGTGGGTGGTCCGGTGGCCGTGGATGACCCACTCGACGTCGTCGGTGAGGGTCGCGAGGATGCGCGGGTGGTCGCTCGTCCGGAACCCGGCGAAGTATTCCGCGACGAGGTCGCGTTGGGTCGTCTGCGTCATGTCGTTCTCCGTCGTGGTGTTGCTTCAACGTGTGCAGCCTCGTCGTGCCGCAGGTGTGTGGCGAGGGCGTCGAGGATCGAGGCGAGCCCGTCGACTGCCTGGGCGATCCGCAGCTCGGGGGGAAGCCGGCGCTGGTGGACGGTCAGGTCCGAGCCGTCGCCGGCGGCTTGCACGGTGACGGTCGTGCGAAGACCGGTCACGGGTTCGTCGAACACGAGCTCGTGCGGGGCGGTGATGCGCACGTAGACGAACCGGAGCTGGTGCGTCGCACCGTCCGGCGCGCGGGTGTCCAGCGCGAACACGCCGCCCGGACGCAGGTCGACGGTGACGGACTCCGGGGGCACGGTGGCATGCGAACCGCCCCAGAACGCCGCGATGCCCGCCGGTGAGGTGAAGGCGGCCCACACGCGTTCCGGTGCCGCCGGGAGATGGCGCCGGGCGATCAGTTCGTCGCCACGGAGCTCCGCGCGCGCGGTCAACGGACCGCTCCGCCACGGAGATTCGCGCTGGCGTCGGTCATCGGACCGCTCCGCCACCATCGAGCTTCGCGCGGGCGGTCGACGGAGCGTCGCCGCTGAGATGCTGTTCCAGGGCGTCGAGTCGGTCGTCCCACGCGCGACGCTGGTCGTCGATCCACCCGCTGAGCAACGACAGCTGATCGGCTCGAAGCCGGCAGGGGCGCCTGGTGCCCTCGCGTCGTTGTTCGACCAGGCCACAGCGCCGCAGGACACCGACGTGGTGGGAGATCGCCTGTGGGGTCAGGTCGAACGGTTCGGCGAGCTCTCCCACCGTCGCGTCACTCTGCGCGAGACGCGTCACCAGGGCGCGACGGACGGGGTCGCCGAGAGCGGCGAAGGCCGAGTCGAGATCGGGGGTGGATGTCGCGAGTGAGGAGGACACCACCCCACCCTAAGGCAAACAATCGCTTGCGCAAATGACCATTTGCAAAAGCCGTCGGGATGTCCCCTCGCAGGGACACCCCGACGGCGGCGAGGCGAGAGTCGATCAGCGCAGCCCGGCGGCGGCGAGCAGGTTGCCCTCGGGAAGCGCCGGGAGGGCGCGGCCCTGGGACATGCGCTGCTCGGCGCGCTGGGCGGTGCACGCGGCGTCGGTGGCGATGGCGGCGGCGTAGCTGGCAGCGGTGCGCTGGGCGATCGCCGACCAGCCGTACTGGTCGTGGACCACCCGGCGGGCGCGGCGGGCCATGACGCGGGCGCGGTCGGGATCCGACAGCAGCGCGTCCACGGCGTCGATCAGCCCGTCGGGGTCGTGCGGGCGGAAGGTCACCCCGGTCACGCCCGGCTCGACGATCTCCGCGAGGCCACCGGTGGCGGCGACGGCGAGGGCGCGCCGGCCGCGGCGCCCTCCAGGGCCACCATGCCGAACGGCTCGTAGATGCTCGGCACCGCGAAGCAGTCGGACGCGGCCATCAGCGCCGGCAGGTCGGTGCCGCCCAGGAAGCCCGGCATCGTGACCATGCCGCCGAGGCCGCGGCGGTGCACCTCGGCCTCCAACTCGGCGCGGTACGGGCCATCACCAGCGATGACAGCGCGCAGGCCGGGGTGCCGTTCCCGAAGCTGGGGGAGCCCGGCGATCAGGTGCTGCACACCCTTTTCGTACACCAGTCGGCCGGCGAAGGTGACCAGCGGGCCGTCCCCGGCGAACCGGGCGCGGGCGGCGGCCACCGCACGGGCGGGCACCCGCCAGCGGTGCGGCTCCACGCCGTTGGCGACCACGTCGACCCGCCCGGCCGGTACGCCGAACAGCGCGGTCACCTCGTCGCGCATGTAACCGGAGCAGACGATCACCCGACCGGACTCGCTGCTCAGCCACTGCTCGACGCCGTGGATGGTGCGGTTCATCTCCTCCGGCAGCCAGCCCTGGTGCCGCCCCGCCTCGGTGGCGTGGATCGTGCTGACCAGCGGGATGTCCAGGTGGTCGCGCAACGTCATCGCGGTGTGGGCGACGAGCCAGTCGTGGGCGTGGATGACGTCGTAGGAGCCGGCCTGGGTGGCGCGCAGCGCGGTGCGGGTGAGGGTGTGGTTGAAGGCCATCGTCCAGGCCAGCAGGGAGTCGGTGGCGAGGGGGAAGGTGACCGGGTCTTCGGGGGCGCGCAGGATGCGGACGCCGTCGGCGTACTCCTCGAGGGGTGCGCCGTCGCTGTGGCGGGTGACGACGGTGACCTCGTGGCCGGCGGCGGCCAGCGCCACCGACAGCGCGTGGACGTGTCGGCCGAGGCCGCCGACGAGCACCGGCGGGTACTCCCAGGACAGCATGAGGATGCGGCGGGTCTGCGGGGGAACCCCGGGGCCGGACTGCGTCGGGAGCTGGGGCCGGGAGGTCAGGGTGGGCCGGTGGGCCCGGTCCTTGGTGGCAGCGAGCTGCTCGTCGACCCGCAGGGTCGTCACATCAATCTCCGTCCGTGCATGGATGTGCGCGCCGGCGTCAGTGGCGGCGGAGCGAGAGGTGTAAGGGGTGGCCGAGGGCCTGGCGGGGCGCGCGCGAACGCTCGCCCTCCGGTCAAGGAAAAGGCATCGAGCCCAAGAACGCACCACGAAAACGGGGCAAGGTGACGGAGGACACCTGAGGGTGTAGCGCGCACCAGACAGGTCGATTCCGGTCACCTCCTGGAAGGATGGATTGGCGCGCCAGGGCGGGGGGCAATTACCCGCCTGCGCGCGCGGGCGGCCTCCGTCGGCGCGCTCGTGGCGCAGTGCGCAGATGACCATGGTCTGAAGGAGCGACATGCAGGTCTGGCCGGGCGAGCGGTACCCCCTGGGCGCCACCTACGACGGGATGGGCACCAACTTCGCCATCTTTTCCGAGGTGGCCGAACGGGTCGAGCTCTGCCTTTTCGACGAGTGGGACACCGGCGCGGAGCGCCGCGTCGAGCTGCGCGAGGTGGACGCCTACGTGTGGCACGCCTACCTGCCGGGCATCGAGCCGGGCCAGCGTTACGGCTACCGGGTTCACGGCCCGTACGACCCGGCGAACGGGCTGCGCTGCAACCCGCACAAGCTGCTGATCGACCCGTACGCCAAGGCCATCGACGGTGACGTGACGTGGGACCCGGCGGTCTACGACTACGACATGGCGGAGCCGGATCGGATGTCGGAGACGGACTCGGCGCCGTTCATGCCGAAGTCGGTGGTGGTCAACCCGTACTTCGACTGGGGCAACGACAAGCCGCCGCGCACCCCTTACCACCACTCGGTGATCTACGAGGCGCACGTGCGCGGGCTGACCATGCGCCACCCGGACATCCCGGAGGAACTGCGCGGCACGTACGCGGGCATCGCCTCCCCGCCGATGATCGAGTATCTGACCCGGCTCGGGGTGACCGCGATCGAGTTGATGCCGGTGCACCAGTTCATCCACGACAACCGCCTCGTCGATCTGGGGCTGCGCAACTACTGGGGTTACAACACCATCGGCTTCTTCGCCCCGCACCACGGCTACTCGGCGCTGGGCCACCTCGGGCAGCAGGTGCAGGAGTTCCGGGGCATGGTGAGGGCGTTGCACGCGGCCGGCATCGAGGTGATCCTCGACGTGGTCTACAACCACACCGCCGAGGGCAACCACCTTGGGCCGACGCTGAGCTTCAAGGGTGTGGACGCCCCCAGCTACTACCGGCTGAGTGAAGAGGACCGCCGCTACTTCGTGGACTACACGGGCACCGGCAACAGCCTCAACGTACGCAGCCCGCACTCCCTGCAACTGATCATGGATTCGCTGCGGTACTGGGTGACCGAGATGCACGTCGACGGCTTCCGCTTCGACCTGGCCGCCACCCTGGCCCGCGAGTTCTACGAGGTCGACCGGCTGTCCACCTTCTTCGAGGTGGTGCAGCAGGACCCGGTGGTCAGTCAGGTCAAGCTGATCGCCGAACCGTGGGACGTCGGCCCCGGCGGCTACCAGGTGGGCAACTTCCCGCCGCTGTGGACCGAGTGGAACGGCAAGTACCGGGACACCGTGCGGGACTTCTGGCGTGGTGAGCCGGCCACCCTCGCCGAGTTCGCGTCCCGGATCTCCGGCTCCGCCGACCTCTACCAGGACGATGGCCGTCGACCGTTCCACAGCATCAACTTCGTCACCGTCCACGACGGGTTCACGCTCAACGACCTGGTGTCGTACAACGACAAGCACAACGAGGCCAACGGCGAGGACAACCGGGACGGCGAGAGCCACAACCGCTCCTGGAACTGCGGGGTCGAGGGTGACACCGACGACGAGGCGGTGCTCGCCCTGCGGGCCAAGCAGCGGCGCAACTTCCTGGCCACCCTGATCCTCTCCCAGGGTGTGCCGATGATCGGGCACGGCGACGAGCTGGGCCGCACCCAGCGCGGCAACAACAACGTCTACTGCCAGGACAGCGAGCTGGCCTGGGTCGACTGGGACAACGTCGACGAGCAACTGCTGGAGTTCGTCCAGACGCTGACCGCGTTCCGTAAGCGGCACCAGGTGTTCCGGCGCCGCCGGTTCTTCACCGGCCTGCCGGTCGGCGGGCGCGACGTGGACGCCCCGCTGCCCGACCTGGCCTGGCACACCCCGGACGGGCGGGAGATGACCGGCGACGACTGGGGCAACGACTTCGGCCGCTCGGTGGCGTTGTTCGTCAATGGTGAGGGCATCCGCGAGCGCGGCCAGTACGGCCAGAAGCATCGCGACGCGTCGTTCCTGCTCTGCTTCAACGCCCACGACGCGCCGCTGGAGTTCACGATGCCGGGCAGCGACTACGGCCAGAAGTGGGAACGGGTGATCAGCACCGCCGAACCCCAGCCGGACGACGCCACAGTGATCAGCGCGGGCGGCACCATCCGGGTGCCAGACCGTTCGCTCGTGGTGCTGGAGAGGATGATCTGACATGGCGGTGCCCCCTCACCCCAACGCGACGCCAACAGCCACCTACCGGATCCAGGTCCGCCCCGGCTTCGACCTGGACGCCACCGCCGGGATCCTCGACTACCTCGCCGATCTCGGCGTCAGCCACCTCTACAGCGCCCCGCTGCTGGCCGCCACCCCCGGCTCGGCGCACGGCTACGACGTGGTCGACCACCGGGCGGTCAACCCCGAGCTGGGCGGTGAAGCCGCTCGGCAGCGGCTGCTGCGCGCGCTGCGCGACAAGAAGCTCGGCCTGATCGTCGACATCGTGCCCAACCACGCCGGTATCGCGGTGCCGTCGGCCAACCCCGCCTGGTGGGACGTGCTGCGCCGGGGGCGCGACTCGGCGTACGCCGACTGGTTCGACATCGACTGGGACCGGGGCCGGCTGCTGCTCCCGGTGCTGGCCGACGACCCGGCCGCACTGGACGACCTCACGCTGGTCGACGGGGAGTTGCGCTACCACGAGCACCGCTTCCCGGTCGCCGACGGCACCGGCGACGGCAGCCCCCGCGAGGTGCACGACCGACAGCACTACGAGCTGATCTCCTGGCGTCGCGGCGACGCCGAGCTGACGTACCGCCGGTTCTTCGCCGTTTCGGGCCTGGCCGGGCTGCGCGTGGAGGACCCGGCGGTGTTCGCCGCCACCCACGAGTTGATCCTGCGCTGGGCCGCCGACGGGGAGGTCGACGGCATCCGTGTCGACCACCCGGACGGGCTCCGCGACCCCGCCGGCTACCTGGCCCGGTTGCGGGAGGCCGCGCCGCAGGCCTGGCTCGTGGTGGAGAAGATCCTGGAGTACGGGGAGGAGCTGCCGGACTGGCCGGTGGACGGCACGACCGGCTACGACGCTCTCGCCGCGGTCGGCGGGCTCTTCCTCGACCCCGACGCGGAGGGCGACTTCACGGTGCTGGACACCCGACTGACCGGGCACCACACCTCCTGGGAGGACCTGACCCACGACACCAAGCTGGCCGCCGCCACCCGGCTGCTCGCCGCCGAACTGACCCGGCTGGCCGCGCTCGCCCCCGACGTGCCGCCCGAGCAGGCCCGGCCCGCGCTCGCCGAGCTGGCCGCCGCGTTCGCCGTCTACCGGGGCTACCCGCCGCACGGCGACCAGCACCTCGCCGCCGCCCGCTCCGAAGCTGGGCGTCGCCGACCTGATCTGGCCACCGCCCTGGACGCGGTCACCCGCCGGCTGCGCGACCCCGACGACGAGCTGGCTCGCCGCTTCCCGCAGTTCACCGGCGCGGTCATGGCCAAGGGCGTCGAGGACACCGCGTTCTACCGGTGGAGTCGGTTCGTCGCCCTGAACGAGGTCGGCGACAGCCCCGCCTACTTCGGGGTAACGCCGGCGGAGTTCCACCGCTTCGCCTCGGCCCGGCAGGTCCGCTGGCCCGACAGCATGACCACCCTCTCCACCCACGACACCAAACGCAGCGAGGACGTGCGCGCCCGGCTCGCCGTGCTCAGCGAGCTGCCGCACCGCTGGGGTGAGCAGGTCACGGCCTGGATGGAGTACGCCCCGCTGCCCGACCCGGCCTTCGCCCACCTGCTCTGGCAGACCACCGTCGGCGCGTGGCCGATCGAACGGGAGCGGCTGCACGCGTACGTCGAGAAGGCCGCGAGGGAAGCGGCGACCTCGACCAGTTGGGCGGACCCGGACCCGGCCTTCGAGCAGGCGCTGCACGCCGTGGTCGACCTGATGTACGACGACCCGAGCCTGCACGACGAGCTGACCGAACTCGCGGCGACGATCACCCCGGCCGGCTGGGTCAACTCGCTCGGGCAGAAGCTCGTGCAGCTCACCATGCCCGGCGTGCCGGACACCTACCAGGGCACCGAGCTGTGGGACAACTCCCTCGTCGACCCCGACAACCGCCGCCCGGTCGACTTCTCCGTACGCCGAGAGATGCTGGCGCGTCTGGACGACGGCTGGCGTCCCCCGATCGACGACAGCGGCGCCGCGAAGCTGCTGGTGGTGTCGCGGACCCTGCGGCTGCGGCGGGCGCACCCGGAGCTGTTCACCGGCTACCGGCCGGTGCCGGCGCACGGGCCGGTGGGGCGGCACGCGTTGGCCTTCGACCGGGGCGGCGCGATCGCCGTGGCCACGCGCCTGCCGCTGGGCCTGGCCCGCGTCGGTGGGTGGTGCGACACAGTCCTGTCGCTTCCCGTTCACGAGATGACGGAGCTGTTCACCGGCCGGGTCTACAGTGGCGGGGAGACCCCTCTCGACGACCTTCTGGCCGACTATCCCGTCGCTCTGCTGGCTCCCACCACTTCCGTGGAGGCTGCGTGATGACCGAATTCACCGTGTGGGCGCCCGACGCCAGCCGGGTCCGGCTGCGCCTCGCGGACGACACCGACCACGAGATGCGGGCCGCCACCGACGGCTGGTGGCGGGTCGAGGTGCCCGACGCCGGCCCCGACTACTCCTTTCTGCTGAACGACGACGAAACCCCGCTGCCCGACCCCCGATCGCCGTGGCAGCCTGCTGGTGTGCACGGGCCGAGCCGACGCTACGACCACGCCGCCTACGCGTGGTCCGACAGCTCGTGGACCGGCCGGCAACTGCCCGGCAGCATCCTCTACGAGCTGCACATCGGCACCTTCACCCCGGAGGGCACCTTCGACGCGGCCATCGACCGCCTCGACCACCTGGTGTCGTTGGGCGTCGACCTGATCGAGCTGCTCCCGGTCAACGCCTTCAACGGCGAACACAACTGGGGGTACGACGGCGTCTGCTGGTATGCCCCGCACCAGCCCTACGGCGGCCCCGACGGCCTGAAACGGTTCGTCGACGCCGCCCACGCCAAGGGGCTGGGGGTGATCCTCGACGTCGTCTACAACCATTTCGGGCCCTCCGGGGCCTACGCGCCGCGGTTCGGCCCCTACCTCGCCGAGCAGAGCAACAGTTGGGGCCGCTCGGTCAACCTGGACGGCCCGCACTCCGACGAGGTACGCCGCTACATCATCGACAGCGTGCTCATGTGGCTGCGCGACTACCACGTCGACGGGCTGCGGTTGGACGCGGTGCACGCCCTGCCCGACACTCGCGCGGTCTCCCTGCTCGAAGAGCTGGCCATCGAGGTCGAGTCCTTGTCGACGCACGTGGGCCGGCCGCTGTCGCTGATCGCCGAGTCTGACCTCAACGATCCACGGCTGATCACGCCTCGTGAGGCGGGTGGGTTCGGGCTGCACGCCCAGTGGAACGACGACGCGCACCACGCGCTGCACACGTTGCTGACGGGGGAGCGGCAGGGGTACTACGGGGACTTTGGCACTCTGGAGACGCTGTCGGACGTGTTGACCGGCGGGTTCTTCCATGCCGGCACCTGGTCCAGCTTCCGTAACCGGCACCACGGGCGGCCTCTGGACTCGCGGGTGCCTGGGCATCGGTTGGTGGCCTACTTGCAGAACCACGACCAGATCGGGAACCGGGCTACCGGGGATCGGATCTCGGCTTCTCTCTCGCCCTCCATGCTCCGCGTTGGGGCTGTGCTGCTGTTGACCGCGCCGTTTACGCCGATGTTGTTCATGGGGGAGGAGTGGGCGGCTTCTACGCCGTGGCAGTTCTTTACCTCGCATCCGGAGCCTGAGCTGGCTACTGCGGTGGCTCTTGGGCGGCGGCGGGAGTTTGCGTCGCACGGGTGGGCTGAGGGGGACGTGCCTGATCCGCAGGATCCGGAGACGTTCGTGCGGTCGCGGTTGGACTGGGCTGAGCTGGACAAGCCTGAGCATCGGGAGATGTTGTCGTTCTACCAGCGGTTGATCGCGCTGCGGCGGTCTCTTCCTGACTTGTCTGATCCTCGGTTGCACGCGGTTTCTGTGCAGCATGGGGACCAGTTCCTGCTGATGCGGCGGGGGGACACGCTTGTCGTGGCGAATCTGGCTGGGCGGGGGCAGGGGGTGTCGCTGCCTGGGGTGGCGCGGCGGGTGCTGCTGGCCACGGGGGAGGGGGTCACCGTCATGCGGGACCGGATTCAGTTGCCTGCGGAGACTGCGGCGATCGTGGCGCTCTGAGCGAACGTGGATGACGCGACGCAACGGCGGGACAACTGGTGACACCGTAACGAGGCGTATTCGGTCGGATCACCTGGTCGGCATCGGCCCGCTTGGCGGTAACTAGTGTGTCCCCTGCCACGGGGGGACTCACGGTGTAGAGGCTGGTGTGTCCGACTTGGGCGGCGGGTTTATGAAGATGGGTGCTGCGTTCGTTGTGCTTGGCCGGGCCGACTCTCTGGCAATCGCCCCGATCTGCTCCGGCGACATGGAAACGCCAGCTAATTGTACCGCGGTCGCTACTTTTACGGCGTCCCGAAGAGAGGGCGAAACGATGCTGTTTGCCGAAACCATGCCAGCGATGAACTTTATCTCTCTGTCGCGATCATCGCGAAGCTTGTCGATCAGTTGCATCATCAATCCTCGGGCGTTGTCAGCTCGGCGGAAGAACAAATACCCAACACCCTGCGTGACAAGTCCGACCGCTCCCGAGATGGCCGCTGGTTCGGGATCCTTTGGATGTGTTAATAGATAGACGCAAGCGGCAATAATGACGCCAAAACCAACAACGGCGAATGCGATGCTTGCTATGAAGGTGACGAAGGCTTGTTGATGGCCCTGCGCGTAATACTTGACAATTAATCTCGCGTGACCGTCGGATTGCTGCTGGGCTATCTCGGCTAAGGCTTCCGAAGCTTCGCTACCGTTTCTAAGGTCAACATAAATCGTCTGATTTGCCGAGCTAGGGTTCTTCTGCGGGTTGTCGCTTGCTTCATCGGCCTCAGCATCGTGCGATTTAGAGGCCTCGGCAGAAGGGTCCTGAGGTGGAGGCCGCTCTGTCAACCCGAGAGCTGATATGACTTCCGCCTCGACCGCCTCAGCCCTTCCGCGGCCAATTCTCGTCCAAAGAAGCAGCCCCAGTAAGGCTGTAACCGCCACTGCAGCGTTGCCCAATATTTCAATGGTAGAATTCAGCAAAGCCTCGCCCCGGCTCTGTGCGTGATATGACTAACCTGCAGGCGAGAGTGTGCTTCCTTCTGTTGGTTGAGTCAACGCTGAGTCGGCTGTGCGACAGGTGTCTTCGGTGGGCTAAGCGACCGACTCCCAGGGATTCGTCGACTCTCGACGGTGGTCTTCGCAGCGCTTAAAGAGGTAGTATCCAACAGTTCGACCCTTAGTCGCTATGTTCTGCCCAGACGCTGCAAACTTGTCGCGGCTTTGCTGACCCTCCTGCACGAAGACGAACGACCCGTTCAGTAGCTCCCAACCCTCGCGACAGACGGCATTCAGGATCGCGACTGGATCACTCGTCTTCTGAGAGGTGGTGCTGCCTACCATTGGAACGATTATTGCCTCTTGGCTCATGACGTTCATCGAGTACTGGAAAACGTGATCGCCGCGTTCGAATGCTAGGCGCGCTTGGCCGGGTGGTGAAATGAAGAAGGCATTCCGCGCCTTCATAACCTGCTCTTCGCGCCTCCTCGCATCCGCCTCGTGGCGCTGCTGCTGCTTGCGTGTTGCTTCCTGAGCGAGCTGTTCGGGCGTCTTCCTCTGGAACAACGCGGATTCCCCTCTGGTTAATTGCACCAAGGCCTGTAACAAGCCAACAACCTTGAGGATTATAGGTCTGGTTAGCTACGTTCAGGGGGACGCACGGGGCACTAGGGCGGCCGCACCAGTCCAAGTGGGACTGAGCGGCTGAGGTGTGGTGACTGCAGCCCGCTGCGGCGAGTACCGTCGATAACCGCTGGATCGTGGTCAGCCGGCGCAAGGTAGGAGTGCTGTAATGCCACCACGTGCAACCACCATCGTCGACCCCCGTTTTCCTGCTGAGCTGCGGCGACATCGCGAGGAGCGAGGCCTTTCCCTGCGGCAGCTCGCCGCCGCCGTCAACTATGGCAAGAGCCTCATCCACCAGTTGGAAGCGGGGCAGACGAAGCCGACGGTGGACGTGGCGGTCCGGCTCGACGACGCCTTGCAGGCGAACGGCGCTATAGCAGCGTTGGTCATCGACGCTCCCAACGGCGGCGATCGTCTGGCGTACGTGACGGTGCATCCCCGCCGCGTCGATCGTGCCGCCGCAGACGCGCTCATTGGCCTTCTCGCTGGCTACCGCCGGCTAGAGGATGCAATTGGGTCAGGCCCCATTATGGGGCCAGTCCATGCCCACCTCGACACCGTGACTGGTCTGCTTCGGGACGCCCCGCACGACCTAAGGCCACGCGTAGTCGGCGTGGCTGGGCAATGGGCGCAGTTCGTGGGCTGGTTGAGCATCGCCCGAGGTGAGGAGCGCGCTGCCACTGTCTGGAACGCCAGGGCCTTGCAATGGGCCACCGAGGCCGGCAACACGGATTTGATTGCCACCGTGCTGTCCTTCCAGGGGCACCAGGCGGAGTTGCGGCACGACCTCCCGGCCATGATCGAGCTGTCCCGGGAATCACGTCGGGACCAGTCGGTGAACGCGGCCTTACGCGCCTACTGCGCAGGGCAGGAGGCCAGGGGTTTAGCTATGGCCGGAGCAGCTAGCGCTGACGTACTCGCGCGGCTGTCGGAGGCGTCGGACCTTTCGGCTCAGGCGGCTGAGGAGCCACTGTCCCCTTGGGGCTACTGGTACACGCCATCGTTCTTCGCTGTCCAGCAAGGCAGTGTCTGGCGTTATCTGGGTGCTGAGGACAGTCGCGCGAACGATCGCGCGCTTGAACTGCTGACGACCGGTGTCGCGGGCGTCAGCGAGGACGCCGGTGGCGCAGAGTGGCACGGCCGCAACCTGGTGCATCTCGCCGTCACTCATGCGCAGGCCGGGGATGCGGCGGCGGCCCGCGAAACCCTGGCGGCGGCAGACGCCATTGCGCTTGCTACGGACTCCCGAGAACTTGCCCGCCAGGTGACCGAGGCTGCTCACCACCTCCGACTGTCCGCTATGCCGTAACGGACGCGTTTCGCCTGGTCTACCACCGATCGTCGCGCAGACGATGACGGTGGGTGACGCCGCTGGTGGCAGTTCCGAAACCTGCGTCGCGCCCACGGTCCGGTGGAGGTGGGCATGCAAGGCGATGAGTTGACGAACACGGGCGAGCAGTCGGAGGAGGCCGAGCGGGAGGCTGCCAAGCAGCGCCTCCTCGCCCAGGCCGAGGCGGAGCGCGTACCGGTGGAGGACACGACCCGCGCGGTCCCGGACCGGCGGTGGCGGCGTGACCGGTGATGACCTGCCGATCGGCCGGCGGGTCGCCCGCTGGCGGGTGCGGCGCTCGATGACGCAGCAGATGCTGGCCGACCGGCTGCGCAGGTCGAAGAGCTGGGTGGACAAGATCGAGCGGGGTGCCCGCAGCCTGGACCGGTACTCGGTGATCCA
Organism: Micromonospora sp. LH3U1; assembly: GCF_028475105.1. Classification (NCBI taxonomy): domain Bacteria; kingdom Bacillati; phylum Actinomycetota; class Actinomycetes; order Micromonosporales; family Micromonosporaceae; genus Micromonospora; species Micromonospora sp. LH3U1. The sequence goes on from NZ_CP116936.1 coordinate 3,345,556, forward strand.
GGAACTGGCCCACGTGCTGCGGGTCGACCCGGAGGTGCTGTTCGGCCAGCAGCGGCCGACGCCTGCCTGCCCTCCGGACGGGGTGGACGACATCCGGGCCGCTCTCGCCCGCTACGACATCCCGCAGGCCCCGGCCCAGGCCCCGGAAGCGCTGCGACGGCAGGTCGGGTACGCCTGGTTGACCTACCAGCACGCGCACTACGGGCAGTTGGTGCGGGTGTTGCCGGGTCTGCTGGACGCCGCTCAGGGCGCGCGGTCGGCGGAGGTGCTGGTGCACGCGTACCGGATCACCTCGTCGGCGCTGGTGAAGCTCGGCGAGGCCGACCTCGGGTGGCTGGCCGCCGACCGCGCGATGGCCGCCGCCGGCGACGATCCGGTCCTCGCGGCGACGGCGGCCGTCGCGGTCGGCCAGGCGCTACGCGCGTCGGGCCGGGACCGCCTCGCTCTCGCCGCGACGCTCGCCGCCGCGAACCGCATCACGCCTACGCCGCTGCGGTCGGCGGGGGAGGGGCCGTGGGCGGGACGCTGCTGCTCCAGGCCGCCCTGGCCGCCGCCGGCTGCGGCGAGCACCAACGCGCCGACGAGCTGACCGACGGGGCCGCTGGGATCGCCGCCCGACTGAGGGGGTACGACGACACGCACCGCACCAGCTTCGGGCCGATCGCCGTCGACCTGGCGCGCGTGGTGCTGGCGGCGCAGCGGGGTGACGCCACCGAGGCAGTGCGGCGGCACGTGACGGTGATTCGGCGGGAGGCGTGGCGGCGGTTGCCGGCGGAGTACCGGGGCGCATACCTGGTCGACGCCGCGCGGGCGTACCTCCAGATTGGTGACCTGCGCGGCGCAGCACGGGCCCTCGTCGACGCGGACAGCGTCGCGCCGGATGAGGTCCGGTGCCGGCCGTTGGCGCGTACCGTGATCGCCGACGTTGCCCGAGGTCACCCGGCGCCGGCCGGCGTGGCGCGACTGGCGACGCTGGTTGGCCTGACTCGATGACCGCGGTCAGCACCTTCGCGGGCGGCGAGGGGCGGGCCTACTCGGGTGCTGCGGTGAGCGGCTCGGCGGGCCAGCCCTGGCGGACGCGCAGGGTGATGCCGGGGTGGAAGGCGATCGGCTCTGCCAGTAGGCCAGGTCAGCGCTGTGCCGACCTCGCTCGACGTCAGCCTCCGGAACGTCGCCGTCGTTCCCTCGCCGCGAAGCCCACGAGCATGACGAGCAGCCCAGCGGCGATCAACCCGCCGCCCAGGTACCGAAGCGTTGGTGACATCTCCGGCCAGGTGAACCTTGCTGCCATGATCAGCGCGAAGAGCGCGAGTAGCACCAGTGCACCCGTTGCTTGCCGACGCCGCATCGTGAACCTCCCCTAATCCCCTGCGCGTCCCATGGCCTGATCAGTCCCTGTCCCGCCGCTGGCGCAGCAGGTGCACGAGCACGGCAGTCAAGCCCAGGATGATGATGCCGGCGGACGTACCCACGAATGCGTCTGGATGGCGCTCACTGACGGTGTTGGCGAGCAGAAACCCGATGACGGTGCCCAAGATTACGAGGAGTATGCCGAGAGTCGGTCGTTTCACTGGCTCACTCCTGTCTGGCAACCGGACCTGACCTCCTTGGTTGTGCTCGAACTCCTCCTCGGTCAAACCTCCAACTCGCCAGCGCATGCCCGGTGCCGGCCGGCGTGGCCCGACTGGCCGCGCTTGTTGGCCTGAAGCGGTCGATCATGGACTTCTGGTGCCCGCTCGGGGATGGATCGCGGCTTTTGTGGCCCACCACAACTCCATGATCAACAATTCACGCCCATTCTGCGAACGTCGTGAGAGGAATGCCAAAGGCTCGTGCGTACTCCAGGCGGGCAGGTTGTCCGGCCGCATTCACCTGTCCGTGGGAGATGCCAACCCATTCCAGCCCAGACGGTCGACCCACCCCTACTCGTCTGCTCAAGTGGTCAACTGCTCGTCCACCGGCAGGTCGACGAGGTAGTGCAGGGCAAGGGCTTGTCGCTGCCCCTCGGGCAGCCCGCGCAGCGCGGCGAGCGGTCGGCGGCGGGCCGATTCGACGCAACAGCCGATCGAGTACGCGCCGACGCCGGTATCGACTACGGGCCTCGTTCACCGCGACGCGGCGCAGCCACGCCTCCGGGTTCTCCAGCTCGGCCAAACGCCTCGGTGCGGCCAGCGCCTTGGTGAATGCCTCCTGGACCGCCTCCTGCGCCTCGTTCAGATCGCCGGTCACCGCGTACAGCTGGACCACCAGGCGTCGGAAACAGCCAGCGTAGAGCCGGGAGATCAAATCACCGTCAGACACCGTCACCCCCCTCTTCCCACCAATCCCACCAACGGGGAGGGGGGAAGGTTCCGGTGAGCGACCCGATAATGTCGGTCCGGCTCGATGGCGGAGGGGCCGACCAGGTCAGTCGGGGCATACTCGGTATGCTCTGCGGCATGCGACCTGGTGACCGCACGGTGGCGCTCGCCTCCGTGGTGGGCGGATTCCTGCTCGGCTTTCTCGACTTCTGCTGGATCAAGTGGCTGCCGTTCCCCCTCGCCGAACTCGGCAACTCCACCGCGACCTGGGCGGTCGCTGCCTTCTTCTTCGGGTACTGGGTGCGGTCCGGGTGGCTGCGTTCGGCACTCGGTGCCGCCGTTCTGCTCGTCGTCGCGGTGCCCAGCTACTACCTCGCGGCGGCGCTCCTGCAGGGCGACGACCTCGCGGTGCTCTGGGCACCGTCGTCGCTGGTCTGGATGTTCTTCGGCGTGCTCGCCGGAGTGGTCTTCGGCACCGGCGGGACGTGGGCGCGTGGTGAGGGGTGGCGGCAGGTCGTCGGGGTCGCGCTGCCGGCCGCCGTGTTCTTCGAGGAGGCGGCCCGGTTCGCCGGCAAGGCGACCGACCCCGACTACGGGGCCGGCGCGTGGTGGAACGTGGCCATCGACTGTGCGCTGGGCCTGCTGATCGTGGTGCTGACCGGCGGGTCGCCTCGTCGGCGGGGGCTCGCCGTCGCGATGGCCGTGCCACTGGCCGGCGCGATTCTGGTGAGCTTCGCGCTGGCCAGCGGGACTGTCTCGTAGGCCGGTGCCTCAGTACGGCAGGTCGATGCCCTGGCGGCGGGCGAACTCGCGGTGGGCGGTGACTACCGTGTCGATGAAGTAGGCGGCCATCTCGTCGGCGCGCAGCACCCGGGTCGTCTCGACCTTGAAGTTCTCGTCGCAGTAGTGCTCGGCTGAGCTGACGCCCGGCTGCGCCACGAGAGCGTCCCGGAGGAAATCCACGGGCTCGTCCCCGGTGTCGACGATGAACTTGACGCCGTCGCCGAAGCTCAACTCCCAGTGCAGCCCGTCGTCAGTGCCGACCCAGAGTTGGCGGCAGAGCGCGGCGCTGCTCTGGGCGAAAGCCTCCCGCATCGCGCTGTCGTCCGAGCAGATCGCCGGCAGGACGCTCGGGGTGCGGCCGATGGCCGCGGCGACCGGGGGGAAGCCGGCGAGTCGGTCGACACGGTAGAAGAAGTAGCCCGGGGTGTTGGTGGGGTCCTCGGACTCGACGCCCGGCACCGCGTACGCGGGTGGTTCAGAGGTCATGGGTTCGTGGTCCTTCATGGTGAACGCGTCGGGGGCCGGGCTGGCGGCCCGGCCCCGACGGGACCCGGCTAGCTCAGCGGGAAGTGGATGGTGAAGGGGATGTTGTTCTTCTTCAGACAATCGAGCACAAGATCCGACGGCCCGAGTGAGTTATACCCATCATGTGGCATGAAGTGCCACTGGGCTCCCTTGATCTTTGTGTTTCGGAACTGCGGGTTAATTTTGTTGTCCCTCAGGATCTTCTCCTGGTTGGCCGGGTCGGAGTACCACTTGTCCTCATCGCACTGGATGAGGTTGTGGCGGTCATGTTCGGTCGGGACGCCGGTCTTGACCTCGTGGACGACCCAGCCTTCGGGGGTGTGCTCGCCATAGTCGGCCGACCGGCCGCTGGGCTCGAACTGCCCTGGCTCACCGGCCTGCCTCAGCCAGAGCTGGGGCTGGCCGCGAGTGGTGTCCTGACGGTAGCCCATGAGTTCGTCGACGAAGATGTTCTGACCGTCCCTACTGCCCGTGGCCCACCTGACGTTGGGTCCGGGGACGTGCAGGTTCTGTCCGTTGCTGCCCACCGCCTTGAGCGCGAAGTGGATCTTCTGGAGGTCGGTGCGCTCACCACTCAGCAGCCGATTGAAGTTGCTCTTACTGACTCTTCCGGCGGCGGCTGCTGCCAGACCCTCCGGTTCGACGAGAGCTGCCCAGACCTCCGGCATGATGAGCTCGTAGGTGAGCTCCTTGACGGTGTCGGGGATCTTGTCGTACTTGGCCACGAACCGGGCCGCCGGGGTGAGGCGGTGGGTGTATTTGAGGACGAACTTCGCGACCTTGGCGGGGAGAGCGACCGCGTCACCGACGTAGGGGACGACGCCGAGGATGCTGAGACCCGCACTGACCCACTCGCCGTGGATGAGGGCGGCGATCGTGTCGCGGATGTCGGCGAGCCCGCCGAGGATCCAGCCGACGACCGGGATGACGCTCAGCCCGCCGCTACACAGGTTGCCGGCGAGCCACGCCATCGAGTCCTTCTCGGCGAAGTCACCGGCGAACATGCCGAGCAGGAAGTCGGAAACGTACGTCCACTTGCTGATCTGCTCGTCGACTCGGCCAGGGTCGAGGCCCTGGGAGTCGGCGTTGGCGACCTCGTAGTCGTCGCGTAGACCATCCCCGTCGGTGTCCTGAACACGCGGGTTGATCGAGAGGTCGTCCTCAGTGAAGTCCGAGAGCCCGTCGCCGTCGGTGTCGACGTTGTTGGGATCGGTGAGGCCGTCCTCCTCCACGAGGTCCGGCAGGCCGTCGCCGTCGGTGTCGGTGTCCGTCGGGTTGGGGACGATCGGCGGGACGTCGCCGGGTGCCGGCGGAGCGCGGGGCTGGTCAGCCACGAGCGGATTGCTGCCCTGAGCCACCTCGGCACCGTCAGTGGCACCGTCGCCGTCGGTGTCCGGGTCGGTGGGCGACGTGCCGATCCGCTGCTCGTCGAGGTTGGTGAGCCCGTCGCCGTCGACGTCCTCCGCGCCGTCGGCGACCGCGTCCTGATCGGTGTCGACCGCGTTGGGTCGGGTCCAGCCGGCCAACTCGGTGATCTCGAACTTGTCGGTCAACCCGTCACCGTCGGAGTCGACCAGCAGCGGGCT